>NZ_JCAJZU010000006.1:0-284474 GCF_059510415.1 Shimazuella sp. NTD247
GGGAATATATGTTTGTAAACTTGCTCTTTTCCAAAGGTTGAACTAGTGAAGGAAAATTCCTTACCCTCGTTCAACGCTCGCTTTCATCCCACGATTTAAACCGTGGGTTTTCTAGCTCGCAATGTTATAAAAAAAGAAGACCTCTTCGAGGAGGTCTTCTTTCCGATTAAAAGTGCAAAACACTCTACCTTACATATATTCGCCTAACCATTGAACCAGTTGTTCTTTTGGTTGCAGTCCTACCAACTTAGACTTCATTTGTCCATTTTGGAAGACCATGAGTGTTGGAATACTCATTACACCGTATTTACTAGCTGATTCCGGGTTATTATCAACGTTTAATTTTGCAATTGTTACTTTATCTCCAATCTCATCGTTCACTTCTTCTAGGATAGGAGCAATTATTTTACATGGACCGCACCAAGGAGCCCAAAAATCTACTAAAACAGTACCACTGCCTGTACCTTCTACATCTGTGCCAAAGTTTTTATCTGTTACTTCTACAATTGCCATTTGGAATGCCCCCTAAAGAGTACTTACATTTCATAAGTTAGTATACCACTTTTTTAGGAAAATACAACTAACCCGCTATTTGAAACAAGAAATAGACAATAGACTGCTATCTCTAGAAAGTAGTTTATGATAAATTATAGGCGAAGTGTGTCTCACTTCTTCATAGTTTCCTAGCGAATGGGAATGAAAATGTCCAATGGAGATTACCCTAGGTATGGCGGAGAACTGTATGCAGGAAATGCTGTACTCACCGCCAGGATCTTCTCAGAGATCGATCGAGAGACGATGGAGAGGATCTGCAACAGTGCTGGTTTTCCGGAGTTCATGAGGTTCTACGACGATTTTACAAAGGATACGACTAGGCCTTGGAATACGATGGATAAACTTATAGAATATCTCCTAAGTGATCCTGGTAAGGCTGAAGAGCGTGAAGAGAAATACATCGCGCTCTCTCATAAGCTGGCTGAGCATTTTGAAAACTGAGACAAAAGGGTGGATGGCAACATCCACCCGATCGATATCGAATAAAATAATACATAGAAGCGTTAAAGAGCAGATATCTTAACAATACCTGTTCTTTTTTATGTCATTTAACCAGTTTGGAGCAGCTTCTTTATTTCTTGTGTCAGAAGAGGGACAACTTCAAATAAGTCACCTACAATTCCATAATCAGCAATCTGAAAAATAGGAGCATCTGGATCTTTGTTGACCGCTACAATTACTTTTGAATTCGACATTCCAGCGACATGTTGGATAGCACCAGAGATTCCACAAGCAATGTATAAATCTGGTGTGACTACTTTACCAGTCTGTCCAATCTGTAATGCATAATCACAATATCCAGCATCACAAGCACCCCTTGAAGCTCCTACCGCAGCTCCTAATACGTCTGCTAATTCCTGAAGGGGCTGAAATCCTTCAGCACTTTTTACTCCCCTGCCGCCGGATACAACAATTTTAGCTTCTGACAAATCTACTCCTGTCACAGCTTTTTTCACGATATTTGTCACCATCGTCCGCAATAAGCTTTTTTCAATCGATGCATTTACTTCTTCTACATTTGCTTTCCGCGTTACATCAGGATCTAAAACTGCAAAGTTGTTCGGACGGATCGTAAAAAAAGCAGGGCTTGCAGCAAATGATTTTTTTACAAATGCTTTACCTGCATAAATCGGACGTGTATAGATCACCTCTTCACCCTTGATTTCAATTGCTGTACAATCGGAAAGCAACCCAAATGAAAAATGAGCGGCGATTCGAGGTGCGACATCTTTTCCAATGGCAGTATGACCTGTTATGATGACATCCGGATTGATTTTTTGAATAATCTGTTCCCAAATCTGGAAATAAGCATCGGTTGTGTACATGTCCAATTCACTATTCTCTACTAAAAGCACTTCATCTGCGCCATGATGTGCTAGTTGCTCTGCTACTTTGTTTGCATCCGTTCCCAAGACCGCAACCGAAACCTTGCCGTCACCTACTAATGATTGACCTACTGCTAAACTTTCGAATGTGACTTGTTTCAACGCTCCTTCATAACGATCAGCAAATATAAGTATTTGTTTCCCCACAAAGATCCCTCCTTTATAAAACTTTTGCTTCTTTGTGCAGCTTTTCTACTAAAGAGGTCACTTGCTCTTGTATGTCACCCGTTAAAATAAGACCCGCATCTTTCTTAGGAGGAAGAAACACTTCTTGCAGTTTTGTTTTGGATTGAATCGATTGTTCTGATAGGGAGAGATCTTCTAGTTCATAGTGTGTGAGAGGCTTTCGTTTGGCTTTCATAATACCTGGAATGGTGGGATATCTGGGGTCATTAAGTCCTTGTTGTGTAGTAACAAGAAGTGGCAGCTGTGATTGAATATGCTCTACATCCCCTTCCACATCTTTTTCAAGGGATACGTTTTTTTCATCGATCGTTATTTTGGTAATTGTAGAGACATGAGGTATTTGAAGCAATTGCGCTAAACGTGGGCCTACCTGTGCGGAACCATCATCAATAGCCATATAACCACACAAGATCAGATCAAAAGATTCATCTAAATCTTGTATTGCGGCATAGATCAATTGTGAGATACTGAATTCATCTAGTTCGATCGTAAGATCTTCTGTGTCTACGACAACCGCTTTATCAGCTCCCATTGCAAGTGCTGATCGTATAGCTTGTTCTGTTCGATTTGGCCCAACAGTCAAAACGGTTATTTCACCACCATGAATTTCTTTCAACCGAATAGCTTCTTCTACTGCATACTCATCATACGGATTGATGATAAATTCAACAGCATCCTCGCTTATTTCTCCATCTTTCAACACAATTTTTTCTTCTGTATCGAATGTTTGTTTTAAACAGACAAGAAAATTCATGCTATCACTCCTCTTCTACAAGTAATGCCGTTCACAAATAACTCATACACAGGCTTTGCCATGTCTTGTAAAGAGTATTTTTGTTGATGAATAACCCAACTGGTCACTAAATCATCGATGGTTCCAAAAATCATTTTTCTTGCTAATCGAATATCTAAATTCCGTTGAAAAACACCAGATTGTTTGCCTTGTTCCATTACATGCTCAATAAGTACTAAGTATTCTCTCAATAATTCTCCTATTTTTTTGCGGATAAATGGATTGGACTGACGAATCTCCATTTGCATTACCACTGCAAGTTCAGGATTTTCTTCCAAATAGTGCAGATGCGCAAATACGATTTGAAATAATTTTTTGGAAGGATCATCTAATATGGATAATTTATGCTTTAGCCTGCTGATAAAATGTCCAATTTTATTTTGGAAAATAGAAATCAGTAAATCTTCCTTATTTTCGAAATACAAATAAATAGTGCCATCAGCAACACCTGCTTCTTTGGCAATTTTGGAAATTTGTGCACAATGATAACCATGCTTAGCAATAACACGTATGGACGCGTTTAAGATGGCATCATATTTTACTTTTGTCCGTTTTGCCATCTCCATCGCCCCTTTAAAATTGAATGATCATTCATTACAAGTCAATTTTATTAACACGAGATTTCATTGTCAAATAAAAAAACATAAACAATATATAAGAATATTTTCCTATAAAAAAACCATCATAAAACCCCTTATCCTTTATTGATAAGGGGTTTTGGCTTATATATCAAATTGGGTTGAATACAGATCATAATAAAAACCTTTTTTATCCATTAGGGTTTCATGACTTCCGCGCTCGATAATATCTCCTTGGTTAATGACTAAAATTTGGTCAGCATTTTCAATTGTCTTCAATCGATGAGCAATTACAAAACTCGTACGTCCTTGCATTAAATTTTTCAATCCTTGTTGGATATGCAATTCGGTACGTGTATCGATATTGGATGTTGCTTCATCCAATATTAGTATATCCGAATCCATTAAAATCGCTCTTGCAATTGCAATTAATTGTCGCTGCCCTTGACTGAGATTGGTGCCACCCGAAACGATCTCAGACTGATATTGTTTCGGCAGATGCTTAATAAAATAATGCGCCCATGCCATTTTCGCAGCTTGAATAACTTCCTCTTCTGTAGCATTTTGTCTACCATAACGGATATTGTCCAAAATAGTTCCAGAGAAAAGATACGTATCTTGCAGGACAATACTAATTCTCTTACGCAGATCATCAATCCGGTAATCTTGAATATCCTTACCATCAATACAAATTTGCCCTGTTTTAATATCATAAAATCGAGTCAATAAGTTTACAACTGTTGTTTTCCCTGAACCTGTTGGTCCCACCAGAGCTATCGTTTCACCTGGTGAAGCTTCTAATTGAATGTTTTTTAATACTGCTTTATCGGCTTCATATCCAAAAGAAACATTACGAAAATCTACTTTCCCTTGAAATTTTTTGACAGACAGAGCATTTGGCTTATCCGAAATCTCAGGTACTTCGTCCATGATCTCAAAAACTCTTTCACCACCAGCGATTGCCGATTGAATAGTATTGAGCAATGTCGCAATTTGACTGATCGGACGAGAAAATTGCCTAGAGTAACTGACAAAAGAAGCGATGATCCCAATAGTGATATCTCCATGCAGTACCAAGAGAGCTCCTGCTCCGATCACTAATCCCAATCCTAAATTATTAATGAAATTAATTATCGGATTGATAAATCCGGAAAAAGTATCTGCTAATCTACCTGAATTACGAAGCCGTTCATTGATTTGATGAAAGTCTTCAATTGTCTTCGTTTCCTTGCCGTATAGAGTAACAATTTCAGCACCTTGTATTTGCTCTTCAATAAATCCATTTAAATCTCCGATGTCACGCTGTCTTTTTATAAAGCTACTACTGCTGTATTGATATATCTTTTTCGTAGCTAATATCATTATTGGAACAATAAAAAGCGTGATCACCGCCAATATCCAATTCAAGGAGAACATTGCAATCATTACCCCAACAATCGATATTAGCGAGGAAAGCACTTGTGTAACACTTTGCGATAGGGCACTGTTGAGATTATCTATATCATTGGTCACTCTACTCATCAAGTCACCATGAGGTTTCGTATCAAAAAAGCGCAACGATAAAGTTTGTAATTTAACAAATAAATCAAACCGCAAATGATTGATCGTTTTTTGGGCAACATTGACCATAATAAAATTTTGTAGCCAAGTCAGTACTGTTGTCAGTAGATAGATTCCTGCAAGCAGGCTAATCATGCGAACAGCTCCATCTATATCATGTGGAATAATATATTTATCAATAATTACTCCAATAAAATAAGGACCGAGAAGTCCCAGCAAGGAGGTGAGCAGGACAAGCACAACCGCTGTTATCAAACCTACGTTTTGATTTCCTAAATATTTCCAAACGCGTTGAACTGTACTTTTTGCATTTTTAGGTTTCTCCAGCTGAGCACCGAACCTGCCGCCTCCACCTCGAAAACCAAGTCGTGGAGGATTTTGTGATTTTGACTGTGCTGCACTCATCCTAGACCTCCTCCCCGATCTCTCTAGCATAATCGATACTTCCGCCTTGAGACACATAGATCTCACGATATACTTCACATTGATCTAATAGCTGTAAATGGGTGCCTTGTCCAACTAATTCGCCATCTTCCATAACAAATATTTTATCTGCATCCAAAATAGAGGAGATCTTCGATGCGATTAATAATGTTGTCTGGGAGGGTCTTGTTTGCAGAGATTCTTGAATAATCGTTTCTGATTTTGCATCTACTGCAGATGTAACATCATCCAAAATCAGAATGGGTGCAGACCGCACAAAAGCTCTTGCGATAGATAACCGCTGTTTCTGTCCTCCAGATAAATTGGTTGCACCCTGAGTCAGATTATAATTGAATCCATCTTCCAAACGAGTAATAAATTCATTTGCACAGGCTTCTGCTGCTGCCTTTTCCAATTCCTGTTGATCTGCTTGATCATTCCCATATCGTATATTTTCTTCAATGGATCCAGAAAAAAGTGTGGCTTTTTGAGGAACAAAACCTATAGCAGAACGCAATGATTGTAAATGATACGATTTGATATTCACTCCATCTAACAGTATTTCTCCTGCATCGACATCGTAGAGTCTCGCAATCAACTTCACAAGTGTTGATTTACCACTGCCAGTTGAACCTATGATCCCTACCCTTTGACCTGCTTCGATCACTAAATTGACTTTTTTTAGTACTTGTTCTTCATTCTTACTATAACTAAACGATACATTTTGAAAGGCGATCTCACCTCTTATGGTCTCAGGTTGATAACTATCATCTGTATCTTTTATAGCAATTGATGTTTCCAAGATTTCATGCACCCGTCCAGCGGAAGGAAATGCTCTAGTAATAAAAATAGAAACCATACTTATGGACATAAGCGCCATTAAGATAATCATCAAATAGTTTATAAATGCTAAAATCGCACCAACCTCAATACTGTTTTGAGCCACTCGATAGCTTCCTAACCAAAGCGTTCCAACAATCCCTCCATTAATAACTAGCATAATAACAGGCATCATGATAGAAATCACTTGTACAGCAGATCGATTGGCTTTCGTCCATCCATCATTTACTTTCTTAAAACTGTCTATTTCTTGTTTTTGCTGAACATATGCTTTGATTACACGCATTCCAGCTAAATTTTCTTGCAATTTGGTATTCACCTTATCAATTGCTTCTTGTACTTTTTTAAATAAACGCCCAGAGCGATTGGTGATAAAAAAAACGGTGATCAACAAAACGGGAACTACTACAAATAGGATGGGCGAAAGTTCATTTGCGGAAAAAAACACGATGATCATACTTCCGATAAACAACAAAGGCCCTCTCACCAAGACTCGTAATGTCATAGTAAGAGCTGTCTGTAAGGTCACAATATCATTTGTCACAATTGTAATTAACTTCCCTGTTCCAAATTTTTCTCGATTTTCGCCTGAAAAGGAAACGATTTTTTCAAAGGTTGCTCTACGTACATCTGATGAAAAATAAACAGCAGTCTTTGTCGAGAAAAATATACAACCTAATCCACCAACTAGTCCTATCAGCGCCACAACAACCATTAATAAGCCCATACGGATGACATAGGCTGCGTCTTGGTTTGCTATCCCGTGATCAATAATATGCTGCATAATAGCAGGCTGTAACAGATCCATTACCACTTCCAGCACCATTAACAAAGGTCCTAAAATAGCAATACCTTTATATGGTTTTAAAAAACGCCCTAATGCCCGAACTGCTTCCATAGCATTTCTCCTTTCCTCTCCGTTCGTCCGTTCGTTATCCACTAGAAAGATTATACTATATAAAAACATTTAGCGAATCGAAATAAGGCGAAAAGATTCATCATTTTTCTTCATTCCATTACCTGTTCTAATGTGCTTTTAATCAGAGTAAAAAGAGCCCGTCTATTCATTGACGCAGCTCTCTTTCTTATTGTAGATCTTGTCCTGCTTTTTGTACTAATTCGCCCCAATTTTTGTTAAACTCATCAATACTTGTGTTTAATTTAACGAACACTTCATCGGACTGTGTTGTATCTTTATTTATTTGGTCTATTGCTTCATTTGTTGGTTCTTGTCCTTTTTGCAATGTTGTAAAGAAAGTTTTTTGCAAATCACTAGATTCTTTTGCATGCTGAATATATGCTAATTCTGCTTCTTCCATCTTCTGAAAACTTTGCAGGGTTTTCTCCCCTAATTTCTTTACTTCCGCAGATTTTATTTTTGCTAGTTCATTTTGTAGGGTGATCACATTTGTTTTTACTTGTTTAATCGCTTTTTCATACGAAGGAATAACTGCAGTGTCCAAACGATGAAAATCAGCAAGTGCTTGATCTATTTTTTTCTTGTCTGTCATATTTGGATCAGCAGACAAAATTTTATCTACTTCTATCTGATTTTTTCGCTGAGCTTGTACTTTATCTAACTCTTTTTGGATCTTATCTGAAAAATAAGATGCATTGTACAAATCTTGGGCAGCTGAGCAGCCAAGCAAAAAAGTGAAGAGAAACAAAATTGCAGAAAGCCATATTTTCTTTTTCAAATTCATACCCCTACTTCATATAAATTACTTCCGAATTTTAAATTATACTTATTCCCATTCATTTTATCAATATTTTTATTCTTTGATGAATTATCATTTCAATCAGGTAAAATTTATAGGCGATTTGCAATTGTATATACACATTTCTTATCACCTGCTATACTTTGAATAGACGGTATTGGTCCCCGAACACAACAAGGAATCGCTATGGAGATCTTGCAAAGTTTGAATCCCGCTCCGGTCGTCTTCTTCCGAGATGCAGAGAAGCGTGCCGTCCTTCACGCGGTTCTCAGGCCTGTGGAAAACGAGACCCGAAAGGTGAACGAGCAGACCATTGGCATCTGTTTCACCGATCCTGCCCTCTTCAACGCCTCCCGCTTCGAAGAGATTCTCAACGAGCAGTATGTTCCCACGGCAGAAGAGTACGTGCGAAACTGCTCTGCCATGTGGGGAATCTCGCTCACTGACGAGGACATCACCTACATCGCCAAGTGTGCAGTGGTGGGAACGTTCCTCAAGTCGGAATACGAGATGCTGGAGAAGATCGCGGATCACTTCTGGAGGCAGGTCGGCTCCGCAGAGCGGGGTCTCTGACCAAGACCGGTCGCCAGATATCTGAGCAGCATCGCTCAGGTGTCTGGCACCAAACCAAAAGACAATAAGAAATAGCACGCTTTTATACATATATAGATGAATCAATCTGGTTCTTACTTAGGACAAATGCATAAAATATCATGCGTGATATGCAGTTATTCGTAAATTGAATTTTTTGATTATGTGATATAATAGACCCACTAGACCCATCTTCCAGTGAAGGGAATAGCACAATGGCTGTGGTCGAGCGCATCAAGGGCATTCAGATCTATCCGGATAATGTCATTCTTCTTCCTGATGACTTTGGTGAAACACGCGAGGTTGTCCCTGACTTTGAGGATGGCAGCTTCGACTGGACAATTCAGGTACACTCTGCACGTAGTCGAGCAAACCTTCAAATCGATTACGTTAAGAAAACTGGAAATCCGGAAGTTGATCAGGAAAATGTCAGAAAGTTCATTGAGTGTTCTCTGAATGGTGATTCGCTTGCTCAGGAGATCTTTGAGCAGTGGAAAGCCTCCCTTCAGAAGAAGACTACTGAAGGAATGGTGAGGGTTTTCGCTTGGATCAATCCAGACGCCTACTCTCCGATCTGATCCCTGAGATCACAAGCAAAACGACCATCCCTCATCATTCATATGATGATGGGATGGTCGGCTGTTTTATTTTTAAAACTGCAAAACAAGTTCATTGACTTAAATAAAAACTTAACATTCTATTTGTTCTATTTAAATTAGAGAAAGTATTTTTTGCATATAGATGTTCTTTCATTTGCTAGTTGTTGTACAGGTGTAAGTAGGTAAAGAAATATACATGCAGTTGCTATGGCGAAAAACATATGTATCATTAACATCTCATTATTATTTTTGCATGAGTAGTAGTGTACCATTAAAGGTACACTACTACGTTTGGTGAACACTCTATTTGCGTTCACCACAGTTTACATTTTAAGACTACTTCCAACTGGTATTATCGGAGTTGGCTACCATCTGACCAATGTTGTATTTATGCACTGCATTAGTCACCGTAACCCCATTTTCCTTAACTGTTGCCGTCGAGTCGTCGTAATAAAACCCCTTTTCGTCTACCGGGCAGGTCAACACAAAGGTCTTTCCACCAGTTCGGAGCGTTCCCGTCTTTTGCGTCCTCGCCACTTTTTTCTCTTTTCTCAAATAGTGAATGGACAATCTGTACATATATATTATGCCATAAATTCAATTTTTTACTGACCAAAAAATCAAAATAGTGTGTTAGAAAAGAATAACTGATACCCCTAAAAATAAGGCATCAGTTTATATAAAAGTTCTACGTTTCATAGACGGCATACTAATCCTTCTTTTGCTGTTTCATTTCATCTTGTAAAACCCTTCTTAAAATCTTGCCAATCGCCGACTTCGGTAATTCATCACGAAACTCATATAATCGAGGAACTTTAAAACTCGCTAAATTTTCCCGGCAATACTTATCCAATTCAGACGAAGTGACATTCATTCCCTTTTTTCTTACAATATACGCTTTTGGAGTCTCGCCGCGATAAGCATCTGGCACACCGATGACTATGGCTTCATCTACAGCGGGATGTTCATAAAGCACTTCTTCTATTTCACGCGGATAAATATTAAATCCTCCTGCGATGATTAAGTCCTTTCGGCGATCCACGATATAAAAATAACCATCCTCATCCATCTTTGCCATGTCTCCTGTTGCCAACCAACCATCTTTGATCACTTCTGCTGTTTCTTCTGGACGATTCCAGTATCCCTTCATTACTTGCGGACCTCGAATGTGCAATTCACCAATGAGTCCTGGGGCTAATTCTTCTCCAGTCTCCATTGAAACCACTTTGCAGTCTGTATCTGGCCAAGGCAGTCCGATCGTAGAGTCTTTTTTGCGATCCCATATCAAATTGGTGTGTGTAACAGGAGATGTCTCAGTTAATCCATAACCTTCTACAAGACGACCACCAGTAAGTTTTTCAAACTTGTCTTGAATCTCTACTGGCAATGGTGCTGCGCCGCTGATACATGCTTCGATTGATTTTAATTGATATTTATCGATACGCGGATGATTGATAAGTGACACATACATCGTTGGTGCACCGGGAAATACTGTCGGTTTTTCTCTGGCAATTGTTTTTAAAATTTGATCACGATCGAATTTTGGCAGCAATATTAAAGTTGCAGCTAGCTTTATTCCTAAATTCATTACAGTAGTCATGCCATAAACATGAAAGAACGGCAAAACTCCTAGTATTCTCTCGTGACCTTCTTTTAAATTGTACATCCATGCAGATGCTTGGTGGGCATTTACAACCAAGTTGCGGTGCGTGAGCATGGAACCTTTGGCAAGGCCTGTGGTCCCGCCAGTATACTGCAATAAAGCAAGATCATCAGGCTGTCTGTCTGTTGGTTCGATTGGAGTTGCTGTCGGAACGAGATGTAATAGATTTTGAAAGGCATATACATGTTCTTTACGCGGTATTTTTGGAAGCGCTTTCTGTGTCAGTGGATATAATACCTTTTTACGAATTGGCAAGTACTCAGATACACTTGTAACAATGATTTTGTTTATTTTTGTTTGTGACTGAACGTTTTCTACACGAGCAAATTGGATATCAAGGCATATGATCGTTGTTGCCCCCGAATCTGCCAGCAAATGAAGCAGTTCCCGCTCGGTATACATCGGATTAACTTGCACGACAATTGCACCAAGAAATAGACTGGCATAGTATGCAATGACTGCTTGCGGGATATTTGGAAGCATAATGGCGATTCGTTCATCCGGCTCTGCTCCAATTTGTTTTAATGCTTCTGCAAAACGATATGTTTCATCTAATAAAGTACGATAAGAAATCTTTTTGCCTAGAAATTGAATAGCTTCTCGATCTGGATAATGTTTACCTGCATTAACGAGTAATGCAGGTAAAGTAACATCAGGATAAGATAATGTTTTTGGTATCTGGGGCGGGTATTGGTTCAGCCATGGTTTTGACAACGTCATCCAGGCTCCCTCCTAAAGGGGAAGAAATTCACCCTACAAAATAAAAACTTCTCTCTTTATTGTATCCAATGAAACCCAAATTTTGCATCCTTTCTTTTTGATTTTTCCCTATTTTTATGCATTTTGTTGTTCATCTGATTTTCTATTCCAAAGTTGATCCATTAAAATAACAATCATTACTCCTACTAGTAATCCATTTCCAAATATGTACTGTACAATGGATGGAAACTGTTGAAACAAAGGTAAGGGCAAAAACATAACACCAATACCGAGAGAAACGGACAGACTAAAGATTGTTACCCTCCGTTCATCTAGTGTAGTCTCGACTAAAGTACGAATACCAATCGCAAACATTTGGGCAAAAGAAGGTAAGATAGCAGCATATGCGATTTGACTTGGCAAATGCGCTAAAAATGACATAATGGGTGGAAAACACGATAAGATTATCAGCGCCAAACAAGCTATGATTAACACGTTTGTTTTCGTTTGCTTTGTTATTTTGACAAAACCTGCTGTTACAGTTAGTGAAACCATTCCAATCGTTGAAAAGACGGCAGATAAAAGATGAGAAACTCCACCGACCCAGCCCGATTGATTCAATTCTTTTTGATTCGCTTTCTGTTCATCCGGAACAACTTGATTCACTGCTTTTATACTAGCAACGGTATTCGACATCAATACAAGCCCAATCAACAGACCTGAAACAATACCACCCAGATCAAAACGAGGAATACCCCAAGCAAATACTTTTGGAAAGGCAAAAACTGCATTACTGGACATTCCATGTGTCGGTGCTCCAATCAGTAAAAAGCATACCCAGCCAAGTACGATACCGATCAAAACGCTGTATGTTTTCATCCAGCCTTTTCCCCATATTGATAAAACAAAGACCAAAATAAAAATGATAAAAGCTATACATGCTTCTTTAAAAGGAAAGGATGTGGCATCAGTTTGAATCCCTAACATCCCTTTGAGAAATACTCCGCTGAGCTGTAATGAAAGTAAAACCAAAAAGGTACTTGTCACCAAAGAACTGAAAATAAACATCATTTTGCTTAGTAATTTGGTAATACCAAATATAATAAGGACAAGACCAGCAACAACTGTCATACCTGTTAAAGAATTTAATGCATTTTTATTCGCAGCGATCTGACCAGTAACCACAAAAACACCAAGCCATATACCAGCAGGTCCATCAATGAGTGGGAGACGATGTCCTATCACTACTTGTAATAAAGAACTAATACCAATGATAAAAAAAGTACGTTGAATAAATTCTGCAATCTCCATTGGTGACAAATGATATAATTGTCCAATTACAATGGGAACGGCAAGCCCATTTGCAACAAGAAAAATAAACCATTGCACCGAACGCAACGAATAAGCCATTTTTTATCCTCCTTTTATTTTTGTTAAAATAGGTCTTATAATAATCGTTAAACTTTCAATTTAGGAGAAAAATAAATGATCGCATTACCAAATGATTTTATCCAAGAAATAAAAAAAGAACTAAATGACACCTTTGAAAATTTTATGGAGACATATCAACACCCTGCTGTGAAAAGCCTGCGAACCAATACAATGAAAGTTTCACCTAAAACACTTCAAAACATGTTACCTTTTGCATTAGAATCTATCCCTTGGTGTCCAGACGGTTTTTATTTTCCAAATAACTCTCGTCCTGGTAAACATGCCTATCATGCTGCAGGACTTTACTATATTCAAGAAGCAAGTGCCATGGCTCCAGTGGAGGCACTGCAAGTACAACCTGGGGAGAAAATCCTTGACTTGTGTGCTGCTCCTGGGGGAAAAACAACGCAAATAGCAGCAAAACTGAATGGTACTGGGATCTTAGTAGCCAACGAAGTTGATGGAAAGCGATGCAAAGCATTAATTAGTAATTTAGAAAGACTGGGTGTTACGAATGCTGTTGTGCTAAATGAACAACCCCATCGATTTAGTTCGCGGTTTCAAGTTTTTTTTGACCGCATATTGGTCGATGCACCATGTTCTGGAGAAGGGATGTTTCGTAAAGATCCTGATGCATGTGAACATTGGAGCATAAAAAACAGTGAAAAGTGTGCTGATCTCCAACAATATATTTTAGCAGAAGCAGCGAAAATGTTAAAACCCGGAGGACAAATAGTATATTCTACTTGTACCTTTAATCGAAGAGAGAATGAAGAATCCATCGAAACCTTTTTACAGGAGCATCCGGAGTTTTTCTTAGTACCATTATCGAATGGATCTTATTTTCAAAACGGTTTAACTCCAGAAACAAAAAAAGCGGGACGACTATGGCCGCATTTGCTTCGCGGAGAAGGGCATTTTGTTGCTGCCTTACAAAAAATTCCCGAAGAAATGGAAACACCAAATCCGAAAAAAACAAAGAAAAAGGCGAAACTTCCAAAACAAATCGATGTTTTATTACAAGATTTTATGGCAAAAACGCTCCTAGCGCCCATCGTATTTTCTGGTTCTCTCGTTTTATATGGTGACCATTTATACGAGATGCCAAATGGATTGCCATCACTCGAAAAATGCAAAGTCGCTCAACCTGGTCGTTATTTAGGGGAACTTCGTAAAGGAAGGTTTCATCCTTCGCATGCGCTAGCTATGACACTTCATTATGAAAATGTAAAAAATGTACAGGCATATCAACGTACCGATACGGAACTATATCGCTTTTTACAAGGTGAAACTGTTCCAACAATACATACTGGTTGGACACTTGTAACCGTCGATGGGTACCCTCTCGGTTGGGGAAAAGGAGCAGGAGGAGTACTAAAAAACCATTATCCAAAATGGCTTCGCTTTGCTTATGATCCCGCAAATTAGTTTTCATCTGCCCAAGCCTTCCTTCATATGATAAACACATAACAATGCATCCCATGAAAAATAATAAATGAATATGAAGGAAGAAATATATGACGTTAAAAGAATCCGCAACGAATAAATATTGGATTGCACTGGGCATGGTCCAACCAGAATGGATCTATATGAGCCATTTTTTAGAGGAAGAGGAAGAAATCATTGAAGAGTCTGTCGTTACACTTCTAGCTCCTCCTGAAACCAAAATAACCTTTCGACCGCGGCTTGATCCATAAGCTTATTTGCAAGACGGAATAAGCTTTTTTCTAATTCATTTCTCCTTGTGTATTTTATGCACCTAGTTCATCAGACTGTTATAATATAACGGAAATCTACACTAATCGATAAAAGGAAATGATCCAACATGAGTAAGCCAAAACGATTAATTGTCGGAATCAGCGGAGCAACTGGTGTCATATATGGCATTCGTATATTAGAAGTTTTACGCCAATTGGAGATCGAAAGCCATTTAGTTATTTCGAAGGCTGCGGAAATGACACTGCATTATGAAACAGATATGTCCGTAAAAGAACTTCGCAATCTAGCGGATGTAAACTATGGAATACAAGATGTTGGGGCAGCAATTTCCAGTGGTTCCTTTCAAACAATGGGAATGATCGTAGCACCATGCTCAATAAAAACGATGTCAGCGATTGCCCACACGATCACAGATAATTTACTGACCCGAGCAGCAGATGTTGCATTAAAAGAAAGACGGAAATTAGTTTTACTTTTACGGGAGACACCACTGACAACGTCCCATATTAAAAACATGCTCGCTATAACAGAAAGCGGCGGCATTATCGCCCCTCCTGTCCCAGCATTTTATATTCGGCCAAATACATTAGAGGATATTGTCAACCATACGGTAGGACGAGCCCTTGATCTTTTTGGGATTGATACGGGCACAGTTGAACGCTGGGGAGAGACATAAACATTCTGGTAAGAACAAGCAACGGTAAATCCTAGATGGATTTGCCGTTTTTAATATAAAAAATACTTCTTTAGAGATAGAAAGCTACTAAATTAAATTCAAGCGATTTTGCAAAAACACTGTTGATAAAAATAAAAGTAGAAAGAATATACTTGATATGTCGAAAAACCTGTGGTATAGTAATTCCGCTAGCAAAATGTTAGTAAAATTCTAATAAAACATTCTATTACCATTTCTGTTTTACAACTTTGCGGGCCGCTAGCTCAGATGGTTAGAGCACTGGACTTTTAATTCAGGTGTCGTGGGTTCGAGTCCCACGCGGCCCACTGTCCTATGACTTCGGTCATAGGACGCCCACTATAACAAAAGTAGCTCAATGGCAGAGCAGCACCTTACCAAGGTGAAAATCGCGGGTTCGACTCCCGATTTTGTTTAACCAAATGAAAGATACCTAATAGATAGGTATCTTTTTCGTTTCTGTCCAATCTTATCCCGCAAGTATTACTGCGACTAAAAATATGATTTGTAAGATCGTCCTCGGTATGATTTTGGGAGTAGGTTTACCATCAAGCGTCAACCCTTCGCGGGCTGCTTTTATATTAGCTGGAAACATACCTATTAACATTATTGCTAATCCAATGGAAGCGATGGACGAAATCTGAGGAATGACAATGCCGATTGCTCCCAAAATCTCTAAATAACCTGTAATGGTAACGATTAAGTCTGGTTTCGGAAAAGAAGCCGGAACCATTGCAATCAAATCTGCCCTGCGTTTCCCCCAATGTGCTGATGCAGTCAATAAAAACATAACAGCAACTGCTGCTTGTAGAGATGTATGCCATTCATTGTAATAACCAACACCTGCGAAACCTAAGCCGCGAAATAACCAAAAAAATACTATTAATGCGATAAATGGAACCATTCTTTGTCCTCCTCAGCTTTTTTTACTTTCGTTGCAGAGTCACTTCCACAAAAGAAGAAAAATCGGCTATATCAAACTCCGTTTTATCTAACGGTATAAAAGAACGAGTACGAATACCAAGTGCTAGCAATACAAATAATTCACCCATTTTTTCGGCTTGTATTTTCTCAGAAATCACCCCATGTTTCTGTCCTTCTTTAATCCAATAAACCGACTGTTTGACCGACTGGGAATAAAACTGTTTTAAAACATCTGATACTTCTATTTGTCCCGATTTATTAATCAAATACATGAAAACTTGATTGGTAATATCATCTTTCTCTTTCAGCCTCCAAAAACTATCAGAAATTTGCTGCATTGGTTCGTGAAAAGTCGGATGATTTTGGTCAACTTTCTCGTTAAACTTTTGATCAGTATGATTTAAGCTCTCCTCTAGTACCCATGCAAATAAATCGTCTTTGCTGTTGATATAGTGAAAAATAGCTCCTTTGGTCAAACCTGATTGTTTCATGATATCTGCCATTGTTATGGCTTCGCAGCCTTTTTCTTCAATCAACGTTTTTACTGACTCAAGTAAGCGCCTTTTCGTTTGCATACGACGTTCTTCTTGTTTCATAAAACTGCCTCCTACGCTTTCATTATATATACCGACTATCGGTTTGTAAATATCAAAAATGGAATCCGAGTGATTTTTGTACCACTCGGATTTTTGGGATTAATTGATTTCCTTCACCTGTACAGCCTTGATCTTAATCGTCGGAGGTTCCTTTTCCTTGGGCTTCGCCTGTGAATAGAACACCTTATTGTTAAAATTATATACGTAATCTCCGATTTTAATGTACCCTGAACCGTGAATCGAAATCTTTATAGAATCACCAGTAAGTTCCACAGATACAGCATTCTCAGCAAATGTAATTTCCAATTCAGCATCATGATTGCCCCGATGAGCAATTGCGTTGCTTCGTGGAAGTGAAAGTACCCACTTACCAGTAATCTGGTACTTCTTTGTCGTAGTGTCTGCGGTCTTGGTGGTCATTTCATCCCTTTTTTCGATGGATGAAGGCTCTTTTTTCTACCTTCCGTCGCATTATAACACAAATTGTTTGACAAAGTATGCGGGATTTAAAGGTTCGTCTGTCGCAGATTGAATCAATCCCCGCCAATCTGTTTTATCTCCAGGCATAAAAACCTTTTGAATAAAAAATTGTCCGGTATCTTCATTAAATATTTCCGATGAAACTTGATTTTGAATGTAGTAATACATTTGTGATGCCATCAATTCACCTAACAAATAATTTTGATAATACACAGGAGCGATCGTAAAATGAATTTTTGCTGCCCAATGAGGATAGTCTTGATTTTTTGGCGGCTCTACTCCTTGAAGTTTTTTCACTAGTTTCCACCAAAGTTTATTGAGATCTTGATCAGGATCTCGGTAAAGCTCGCGTTCAAAAAAAACAAAGGTAATAATCCAGCGAGCCATGATTAACATTTTACGCTGCTGCATTTTTTGTTGTAATGGCATCCAAGCAGCTAGTTCTTCTTTGGAAAGACCCATAAATTTATGTAACCACTCTTCTTCTTTTGCCATACGACCAAAAAACATTGCAACTGCTTCCGTAGTAAAAATATGAGCATGAGTGCGCAAAAGAAATGGCAGCTGTCGATCAACATACTTATCGTAAACAGCATGCCCAAACTCATGGAGCATTGTCTCTAGCCAGTATTGATTTGGTTGTATATTGCAAAGTACGCGAACATCACCATTTCGGTCCATATCCAAACAAAATGCATGCTGGTTTTTATTTGAACGTTCGTATAGATCGCTTTTTGCCAGCAAATCGCGGATTTCCATTCCTAATGCAGAAAAAGTATCAATCGTCAGCTGTTCGATATTTTTGCCTTGTAAATGCGGTGTTAAATCCGTCCCAGGTATCGAAGGCGCTTCTTGAAAAAATGGATCATGATAATGCCAAGGATAGAGTACTTTGTCTTTTATTTGGTACTGCTCACGCAATTCATCATCTAACTCTCTTTTCACTCTTTGAAATGGTTCTTCTGTTTGTTTGATCAAGTCTTCAAAAATCGCAAATACTTCTTTTAAATCTAATTCTGCCAATTCAAATGACATTTCATAATGATCTCTGTAACCAAGTGATTGGGCGGCTTTATTACGAAGCTTCACCAATTGCAGCAAACCTGGTTCGACTTTTTTTCCAATCTGTTTACTTGCATGCCATACTTTTTCTCTTTGTGCTACATCTGTACTATTCGATAATGTTTCCCGTACCATGTTTTCAGTTACTTCTTTGCCATCAATTGTGGCCCGAAATGTGTTGAATTGATTGCTTAGTGTAGAAGACAGTTGCACCATTTCATGAATAATTTCCGTAGAAAGCTGGTTAGGAAAGGCATCTTGGTAGAGTCTCTCCAATTGCCTTGCATCTAAAGAGGATGAGGAGTTTTGTTCCTTTAATGTCCTGATCTTTTTAAATCGTTCTTTGTCAGAGACATACTGTCGATAAGCTTTTTCGGCTTCCATCTCCGCCGTTTGCCATTTTTCCTCTCCAGTTGTATTGACTTTCCACATGGCTTCACTCATCTTCTTCATGAAATTGCTCAATTTTTCATTTTCATCTTGTAAAAAAGGAGCCATTTTTATTCCCCCTACTCTATTGTATTTCCGTAAAACTCATTTATTGTCTCCATCTAGCTAATCTTTTTTTAATTGTCAAGTACCGTCTAATTTCATTCATGATCAAAAATAATGTAGCACGCATGTCAAATTCCTTTTCTGTTTGAGGCAGTGGCATTTTACGATATTCTTCGGTCATATTATCCAACTGTTCCAAATAGATTTCCGCTGTATTTCCCGAATGAACTGCCTCACCAATTTGATCTAAAAAATCGGCAAGCTTTTCACCATCATAAGTGCCGGGATGAAAGGAAACCAGATGCGGCAAAAGATGATCCAGGACATCAAATTGTTTATCCCGCATTTGAAAATAGCGATAAAACCAAATTTCTTCATCATCAAAACGATTTTCTACGTTGTGAACGGAACGCTCTTTTGCTTCTTTTAATAAGCGGTTGGTTTCCACAATCTCAATGCCACTCCAATCATGATCCCCCTCACGCAAATAACGTGCCATCTCATGAAAAATAATACGGAAATTTTCTTCGATTTTCTGCTGAAACCGCCGTAATTCTTGGTCAGCACTCGGCATAAATAAGTTGAGCAGCAATCCAACGGTTATCCCAACAACCATCAAGGCAAGCTCGTTTATGACTAACGACCAAGTAATATGTTTCATGACATACAGATGAAAAATAAATACCGAACTGGCGATTACACTTTCTTTTGCTTTATAACGAATCATTAAAGGAATACTGATGAGCAATATTAACGTAATCGTCCACGGATTATAACCTAAGAGTGTAAACATTGCTGCAGCTACACTCAAACCGATTAAACAAGCTAACAAACGTTGCCATGCGATTTGATAAGATTTCTTTCTTGTTCGTTGGATACACAACATAGTAACTGTTCCAGCTGATGCATAAAAAGTAAGTTGAAATGCTTGTGCAATAGCAATCGAAACACCAGCTCCAAAAGCTGTCTTTAAAATTCGATATCCTATCTTCACTATGTGTCACCTTCGATTTAGAATGTCGTTTCGTTAGAAATTACGTATGGTAATAAAACCACAAGATACCAACTACTAAAAAAAGCAGCGATACCGCTCCAAGTATAGGAGGCAAATACTTCATTTATCAAACCTCACTTTAGTTCCACAACTGTTACTCCAAGCCCGCCTTCGCTATACTCCCCATTTCGGAAAGAAGCGACGTGACTATGGCGAGCGAGAAAGGCATGTACGCCTTTGCGCAATGCTCCTGTTCCTTTGCCATGAATGAGATGAACTTGTTTAAACCCTGCTAGTAGTGCATCATCCAAATATTTTTCAATATCCATCAATGCTTCTTCGACAAGTTTTCCTCGTAAATCAATTTCTGATTTTACAAATGACCGACTCCGAACAGAAGTGATTGGTTTTGTAACAGTGGAATTTGATTTTAGTTTGGTTAGTGCTGATCGATCCAATACCAATTTTAATGATCCAACTTGTACTCTATATTGATTTTTGGGGAGCGCCTCAACAACGGTACCTTTTTGCCCAAAGTTTTTTGTTTTTACTTCATCACCGACTGCCAAATTTTCTGTTTCTGCGAGAAACGTCTCTTTTGGAGCAACCAAAGTAACTCCTGGATTTGCTTTTTCCAATCGGCTTCTAGCTTCTGATAATTTATGCTCTTTTACATCTTGCGGACGTTGTTTTGCCCAAGCACGAAGTTCTGCCAATACTTCCTCTGCTTCTCTTGTTGCTTTATTCACAATCGATCGCGCTTCTTGTCTTGCTTTTTCTTGCAGTTGGAACTTTTCTTCTTCCCATAGCTGCCATTTTTCTCGAACATCTTGATACAATTTTTCGGTTTCCATGCGCAATTGTTCTGCATGAACCCCCTCTTCTTCTGCTTCTCGTCGTGCTTTAGCAAGAGAAGTGATCACTTCTTCTAACTTACTTTCTTCTTGTGAAATTTCTCGTTTGGCAGCTGTAATGATTTCATCTGACAATCCAAGTCGTTTGGCAATGGAGAAAGCATTGGATTCCCCTGGAACCCCGACTTCTAATTTGTAAGTAGGGCGCAGTGTTTCCACATCAAACTGCACACTTGCATTTATCGCATTTGGATGGGTATGAGCAAAAACTTTTAGTTCACTATAGTGTGTGGTTGCAACAATGGAACATCCTTTTTCCAGCACATGGTTTAAGATTGCTACTGCCATGGCAGCCCCTTCTGTTGGATCTGTTCCCGCCCCTAGTTCATCAAAAAGCACTAAACTTTGATGATCAATCTGATCTAAGATGCGGATAATTTTCGTCATATGACTGGAAAATGTACTTAGACTCTGTTCAATACTCTGTTCATCACCAATATCAGCAAAAACACCACTATAGACCGGCATTGTCGTGCCTTCAAGTGCAGGAATTGGAAATCCGCTCTGTGTCATCAAAGCTAATAATCCAACTGTTTTTAATGTAACTGTCTTTCCGCCGGTATTTGGACCTGTAATAATAACTGCTTGTGTATCTTCTCCTAAGACAAGATCAATTGGTACAGCAATTTCACGATTCAGCAGCGGATGTCTTGCCTGTTTCAATCGTAAAGGAGAGCTTCTTGTCAATGCTGGAATAATCGCCCGCTCCAACCTTGCATATTCTGCTTTGGCAAATAATCCATCCAACTCTTTTAATATTGCAACATTTCCTTCTAACTCCGTTGATACTTCTGCGATGAGATTGGACAAAACGGATAAAATTTTATCAATCTCTCTCGCTTCCTCTAGTTCCCATGTTCGAAGCTGATTATTTAATGCAACAACAGAAGCTGGTTCGATATAGAGTGTAGAACCTGAGGCCGATTGATCATGGATCATTCCGGCAATAGAACCCCGATATTCTGCTTTTATCGGAATGACATACCGTTCATTGCGGATGGTAATCAGTGCTTCTTGCAACATTTTTTGAATACGTGAAGATCGCAGCATTTGCTGCAATGTTTCTTGAATCCGCTGCCTGCCATTCACCAGCTTTTGCCGAATGGAACGCAGTTCCTCACTTGCTGTGCTTTTTACTTGTAAATCTTCGTCAATGCAGCGTTTTATTTCTACTTCTAGCTCATCTAAGCTAGTGATTTGTTCACATTTTGTTCGGAGATAAGGCAGTTCTGCTTTTTCTAAAGGAATCTGACGCATTGCCGATTTGATTTGTCGTCCGGCATGAATGGTTGTCGCGATCGCCCAGCATTCCTCGATCTGCAAAATACTCCCCTTAACCACACGCTTTAACGCATTGCGGATATCTTCTAAGCCAAAGAGCGAAAATTCTCCACGCAAGCGCAAAAAATCCATCGCTTCTTGTGTTTTTTGTAACCGTTGTTTCACTTGTTCAAAATCAGAGGAAGGAGTAATCGCATCCACCTCTTCTTGACCAAGTGAAGTCGTTGTTAATTCTTTTATCATTTGTTTTATCGTCGTATATTCCAATGTATTCCAAGACGATTGATCCACTATGTACACCTCCGTGCCAGCAAACATTCTTATTATAGCATTGCGAGCGAGAAAACACACGGTTGAGCGTGGGATGAAAGCGTCGGAGGGATAACTTTTTGTTCTATCAAGATTTGACCACAAAACCCGCATCCATGAAAAAATCACCCATGCCCGTCATGATTTTTTACATAAACTATCGACTAAGCTGGTGAACGAAAACCAAGTCATCAGCATCGAAACGCTGCAAGTAAAAAACATGGTAAAAAATCATAAGCTGTCGAAATCAATCACCGATGCTTCGTGGTCGGAGTTTATTACGATGTTAGTATACAAGGCGAAAGAGTATGGAAGGAAATTGGTGAAAGTAGGAAAATCCTTCCCATCCAGTCAGCTTTGTTCGAGTTGTGGCTATCGAAACAAAGAAGTGAAGAAACTCCAGCTTAGAGAATGGGCATGCCCAGAATGTGGCGTTCACCATGATCGAGACATCAATGCAGCCAAAAACATATTGCAAGAAGGTAGAAGATTACTTGCCATGGGGCTTACGGTCTAAGCTTGGTAAACTTCCTTGGGTTGCCCGAGGATTACCCAAGAATCCCATGGATTCAGCCGGCGGAGTTGTCAAACCACTAAATACGAGTAAAAAACGGCATACGATGCAGACTATACGATAGGAGGTGGGAAAGAGTATGCGTCACATTATTCGCTTTATCGTGTCCGTTATCGTATTGGAGGTAGTTGCCTTTTTGGTACCTGGTTTCACCATTGCGAGTTTTGGCTCAGCCATCCTTGCAGCACTAGCCATCATGGTTGTTGGTTGGCTGATTGAAATGATTTCAGGCAATAAAATAACCCCTTATGGCAGGGGTATCGTCGGCTTTCTTGTCAGTGCAGGCGTATTGTATTTGATCCAGTATCTCGTTCCTGGCTTTCGAATTGGGCTGTTTTCGGCACTAATCGCTTCGCTTATCATTGGGATTATTGATATATTTGCACCTACTACCAGATCGAAGGCATAAACGACTACGAGGCATCTCTTTCCTTATAAGGAAAGAGATGCCTCGTCCTATCGCCTTAAATTACAGGCGAATACGATTAAGACCTCTTGAACAGCTTCGACATAGCAGCAGCTGTCATCTGTGCCATTGCCTGCTTTGTAGCCTGTGTACCAAGGCTCGGAACCTTAGGCGTCCTAGGAGCAAATGGAGGTCGATTCAGCTTTACACCAGAAACAGGGTTGGGCTGGTAGTTACGAGGAAGCAGACGATTAATCTGAGTCACCACGAAATCAATATTCTTATAAGCGTCGCCAAGCGCACGCTGAACAGTAAGCATGGCTTCCGACTCAGCAGCCATCTCCTCACACCGATGCTTCAGTGCCACTCGCTCAGGAGTATTTGTCTTATCACTGTTCCCCTTCACATCATGAAGAAGTTCAGCCACCGCAACCTCATGCGGACGGAGATTGCCCACATAATCCTTATGAAGTGTCTGGTACTCAATGACCAGAAGATTCACATTTGTAAGCCATCCATCGATACTACTCTTGACCTTAGACCTCGACAGATTCGGGCCCGATCCACGTTCCTTTTCTTCAGCCTTATACTGCTGAACCTGCTTTCCAAACCAAGCAGTATCGTTCTTCTTGGTAATCGAATCCTTTACCATTCCCTGAAGGGTTCCGTCGGACATTCCAGTTCCTTTCGATAACAGGTTGAGGATTTTCTATTTATATCCTCTCTGTTTTCTATTGTATTCGAAAAATTTTATTTTTCAATACATAGATCATTTATTTTTTATTAAATCTCTACTTAACATATCCTCTATCAAGATTAGACAACGACTCTATAAACAGTAGATAAATTTACAAAAGTGGGTTACTGGAAATTCCAGTAACCCACTGCTAGTTTTACTTACAGAATATATGTTTTCCAATCTTTTTGATCTGCGGTCTGCTCCAAATCCATTTGGAAGTAGCCGTTTCTGGGTTAAAATAATACGTTGCCCCACCCGAAGGATCCCAGCCATTGATCGCATCTTGGACTGCTTTTTTTGCAGTAGCATTTGGTGTAAGCCAGATTTGTCCATCCGCTACAGCTGTAAATGCTAATGGTTCAAACAAAATACCAGAGATCGTATTTGGAAATCTCGAATCATCCAAACGATTTAAAATAACTGCCGCAACTGCTACCTGACCGGTGTACGGCTCTCCCCTTGATTCCCCATATACTGCCTGTGCTAAGAGCTTCAAATCCGCACTGGAAAATCCACTGGAAGACTTCACTGGCTGTGCTGGCTTTCCACCTGGCCTCCAAGCTTTGGTCGCTTGCCACAATTTTAACTTGGTTTTCCCGCCAACCAACCCATCTGATTTCAAACCAAATTTCCACTGAAACCAAGTGACCGCATTTTTGGTTTTTGCCCCAAAGGAACCGTCTATTTTTCCATTAAAATAGCCAAGAAACTTCAATCTTCCTTGCAGTTCGTACACATCTCCGCCGCTTGCACCATAACGTAGAGTAGTCTTGCCAAACGGTTTCGCTTCAATAGTATGTGTAACGATGATAAATGGCGTGATAAAGAGGAATAAGAGGGTGATCATTACCCATTTCTGTCTCAACGAACATACACAACCTTTCGTTTCTCTCGGTTGAATTTCTACAGTATTATTCCTCGTTTAACAATCCATATTCATTGCTCATTTTAAAAACATATAATCTACCAACTAGAAAGAGCTTGTTTTTTCTTAATTAACCTATTATTATGATAAATCAGAACAAACATACGTTGCTAATCATCTGAGACGTTCATACTATATAGAGGATGATAAATCACATGAATCACGAACTGCTTGATCCAAAAAATGATTTTGTTTTTAAACGTATTTTTGGCAGTGATGAAAACAAAGATATACTGTTAGCTTTTCTTAATCACACCCTACAGGAAGCTGGGGAGCCGGCACTTGCTGAAATTATTTTGCTCAATCCCTATACAGAAAAAGATTCTCCAAGTGATAAACAGTCAATTTTTGATATCAAAGCAAAAACCGTCGCAGGAACGATCGTAAATGTTGAAATGCAGTTGTTTAATCGATATGATAACGAAAAACGTACATTGTACTATTGGAGTAAACAATACACGGAACAGCTCAAAGAAGGAGACCTTTACAAACAGCTCAAAAAATGTATTACAATCAATATAGTAAACTTTTCCTTTTTACCAAACGATCAATACCACAATGTGTTTCACTTGCGGGAAGATAAAAGCAAAATACGATTAACGGACGATCTTGAGATTCACTTTCTCGAATTAGCGAAAATAGATTCACAAAAAAACCCAACAAACCGTGGACTTATCAATTGGCTCCTATTTTTAAAAACGAGGGATAAAAACAAGTGGGAGGTGCTCCAAATGAGTGATCCAATTCTCGGTAAAGCAATGAATGTGTTAGAGTTTCTCAGCCAAGATGAGGAAACCCGTCGGTTATATGAAATGCGGCAAAAAGCACTCCATGATCAAGCTTCATCTATTGCAGGGGCAAAAGAAGAAGGGATTAAAGAAGGGATTAAAGAAGGAATAGAAAAAGGGATAGAAAAAGGGGTATTGAAAGAAAAGGTAAATAATGCAAAAGCAATGTTACAAAAAGGTCTCGATATAAAGATGATAGCGGAGATAACAAAAATGACAGAAGAAGAAATTGTAAAACTCCAAACTTATATCTCACAGCAAGCGGAGACGAAGAAATGAAAGAACCACAACTGATAATCCCAGCAGAATTTCTTCGCCAAGATGAGGAAGCTCGTATACGGGAAGAAATGCGTCAAAAAGCGCTTCATGATCAAGCTTCTATCTTAGCTGCGAAAGAAGAAGCAAAAGAACAAGCAAAAAAAGAAGAGAAAATAAAAATCGCTAAACGAATGCTCCAAAGAGACTTTGATATCTCATTCATATCAGAAATAACAAAACTCACACTCGATGAAATAAATGCCTTAAAAGAATAGCTCCTATAAAAAAAGCACCCGATCGGGTGCTTAAATTGTTTCATCCTCGACTAAATGCATTAACTCATCAAATTCTTGTTTCAATCGCAAAAATTCATCAGCTATGTTACACGCAGATAATACAGCTAATTTGGTGGTGTCTAACCGTGGGTTCATCTCCGCTAGTTCACGCATCTTGTGATCCACAAGAGTAGCCACCTCTCGCATATGCGCTGGGTTAGCTTTACTGACTATAGGATAGGACTGACCATATATTTCGACAGACATCTTGTTTTTGCTCATAAAACGAAAGCCCCATTATTATCTCAATTTTGCCCCGAACGTCTCCACAAGATAGGCCACAGCCCCATCATGTGCGTTCTGTACTTCTTCATCTGTTAAGGTGCGGTCATCTGAACGATAGACGAGATTAAAGGCAATACTTTTCTTACCTTGTTCTACTTGCTCTCCTGTAAACACATCAAACAAAGTCACTGTTTTGAGTAATTCTCCAGCTACTGCTCGAATCCCTGCTTCAACTTGACTTACTGGGACAGATTCATCAATCAGCAAAGCAAGATCTCTTGAAATACTTGGATAACGGGCAATAGGCTTGTAAGTAAGAGCATGGAGTCTCGCTTGTAACAAGCTTTCCAGATCAATTTGACACACTACCGTATCATCCAGATCATATTTTCTGCCCAGCTCTGGATGAATCTGTCCAATTACGCCTACCATTTGGTTGCCATACTTCAATAACGCTGTTCTGCCAGGGTGAAAACCTTCAATGGAAATACCCTCATACTCAATATTGGTTATATGAAGTCGATCCAATAATGAAGTTAACACCCCTTTTGCTGTAAAGAAATCTCCACCTTGATGAGCAGGCTGCAACCAGCTTGCAGGACGGTAATTCCCAGTTAATAAAAATGCGAGCTGTAGTCTTTCTTCTGGCAGCGTATGTTGATTATCATCGCTTGCTAAATATACATTTCCTAACTCATAAATAGAAACGTCTGCAACTCCATGATTGCGATTACGTGCAGCAACTTGAATCAGTTGTGGTAACAAGTTGGTACGCAGAATGGCATGTTCATTACTCATTGGCATAGCAATCGGAATAGGGATGTGAGGGACAGTCAAAGGATATGTTATCTCTTCTTCCAATACCTCTGAAGTAAGGCTGTAAGTAACAACTTCATGAAATCCAAAATCTCGTAATGTATGACGGATATCTCTTCTTATCTCTTGCCACGGAGTTCTACCTCCTGGCTGCTGCTGTCCCCATAAGAGCGAGGTAGGAATTCGATCATAGCCATAAATACGAGCTACTTCTTCAATCAAATCTGCTTCCAAACTGATATCTGGACGACGAACAGGTACTCTCACTAGATAAACATCATTTTCAATCGTAACCGGGAATTGCAGACGATCGAAAATAGAGACAACCTCTGCTTCATCCAATTCTATTCCCATTACAGTTGTCAATCGGTTATGACGCAATCCAACTTCAATTTCTTCTACTTCGCCGATCCCCTCTACTACCATCTCAGAAGCAACCTCTCCATATGCCAATTCACAGAGTAACTGCACAGCTCTTGCTAAAGCAGGTTGCACGCGTTCTGGGTTCACACCGCGTTCAAAACGATAGTTGGCTTCAGAACGGATTCCCAACTTACGAGATGTTTGCCGAGTGAGGTGTGGATCGAAATATGCTGACTCCAACAAAATAGTTGTCGTAACAGGTGTTACTTCACTTGATTCTCCACCCATGATCCCTGCAAGACCGAGAATTTCATGTCCATCGGTTATTAATAATGTATCTTGATCACAAACTCTTGTATTCCCATCTAATGTTACTACTTGCTCCCCATCTGCTGCTCTGCGAACAACAATATGCCCATCTCTTACTTGCTCATAATCATAGGCGTGAAGCGGCTGACCCGTTTCCAGCATAACATAATTCGTAATGTCTACAATATTATTAATCGGGCGAATCCCCGCTGTAATCAAGCGATTTTGCATCCACTGTGGAGAAGGCCCAACTCGCAAATTATGAATTACTTGTGCAGAATAAATGGGACAATCCTCTTCACTTTGAAGAGAAATAGATACTGGGAATAACTGCTCTGGGGATTCTTCTACCTCTACTTCTGGTAAACGAAGCTCACGATTGAAAATAGCAGAAATCTCATAAGCAACACCAAACATGCTTAAACAATCCGAACGATTTGGGGTAAGTTGAAGTTCGATTGCTTGATCATGCATACCTAAATATTGTCTTATACTTTGACCAATTTTTGCATCTTTCCCAAGAACCAAAATTCCTTCTTGCTGTTCTTTCATCAATACTTTGTCTGGCAATCCTAATTCTTTTGCAGAGCAAATCATTCCAAAAGACTCCACACCACGAAGTTTGGTACGTTTTATTTTAATATCTCCGGGTAAAGTAGCACCTTCTAATGCGACCGGTACCAACTGACCTGGAGCAACATTTTTCGCTCCGCATACAATTTGCAAAGGTACATTGTGTCCAATATGAACAGAGCAAATTTGCAAGCGGTCTGCTTCTGGATGAGGCATACATTGAAGTACTTTTCCTACAACTACTCGGGATACTCCCATATCACGAGTATAGATAACTTCCACTTCGATTCCGGTACGATTTAATTCTTCCGCAATATCTTCCGGAGAGACCCCTTCTAAGTCAACATATTCTGTTAACCATTCATAAGAAACTAACATATTATTCCCTCCCTTTTAAACCGACTTAAATTGTTTAATAAAACGTAAATCATTTTGATAAAAATGACGAATATCGTCTATGTTATATTTCAATATGGCGATTCGCTCTACTCCAATACCAAATGCAAATCCGGTATATTTTTCCGAATCATATCCTGCTTTTTCTAATACATTTGGGTGAACCATTCCAGCTCCTAAAATTTCGATCCAACCTTTTTCAGGGTGAAATATATCTACTTCCACACTCGGTTCAGTGAATGGAAAATAACTAGGGCGCAATCGAATCTCCGTATCTTCTCCAAACAAATTGCGAATAAAGTGCAAAAGTACGCCATGCAATTCACTCATGGATACACCTTCATCTACTACTAAACCTTCGATTTGCGTAAATTGATGAGAGTGAGTTGCATCATCATCATCACGCCGGTAGACTTTTCCTGGACAAATAATGCGAACAGGAACATCTCCCTTTTTCTCTAACATTGTACGTACTTGTACGGATGAAGTATGTGTACGAAGCAATGTTTCTGGAGAAATATAAAATGAGTCTTGCATGTCACGAGCTGGATGATTTTTAGGGAGATTTAACATCTCAAAATTCAAATAGTCCGTTTCTACTTCAGGTCCCTCTGCAATATGAAATCCGAGCCCAATAAAAATATCTTCCATTTGGTCAATAATCGCGTTGATAGGATGAAGGGAACCTAATGGAATTTGCTCTCCCGGCAAAGTTACATCAATGTTTTCATTTGCTAATTTCTCAGCCAATGCTTCTTGTTCTAACTTTTCTTCTGTCTGTTCAATAAGAGAATTTAACGTTGCACGTACATCATTTACAAGCGCACCGATCACAGGTCTTTCTTCAGCAGATAAACTGCCCATCCCTCTTAACACACTTGTAATTTCACCTTTTTTTCCAAGGTATTTCACTTTTGCCTCTCTTAGCGCTTCGAGATGAGGTGCTTCCACAATTGCTTGTGATGCCTCTTCTTGCAACGCTAACAACCGGTCACGCATCGCACACTCCCCTTAAAAATAAAAATCTCCCATCCCTAAGGGACGAGAGTTCGCGGTACCACCCTTGTTGAGGAGAAATTCTCCCCCACCTTTCACTGATAACGGACAGCTTATACCGGTCCCCCCTACTTCTGATTTCAAGGGGCAGCTCAAGAGTGAATAACATAGGTAGTGCCATTGAAAAGCTCACAGTCTAAGGCTTTTCATCCCTGTAATGGATACACCATGTTCTGTCTCCGTCATAGCCGAGAAATATAGATGAATAAAGATCGCAACCATTATATAAGATCACAGTAAAAGTTGCAATTGCTTCAAATGATTTTTGTCAAATCTTTCAGTGCTTTTTTGAAAATCCAAAGTTGTTTGGATTTCGAATTATCTTGTAGAATATTGTCTAATCCATTCATAAAGTAACATTCCTGCTATCACAGATACATTATAAGATTCTGCTTTTCCCGGCATTGGAACCATTACTGCCTGATCCAGCTGATCAACAATAGAATCGTGTATCCCTCTAGCTTCATTGCCTAAAATAATGGCAGCTTTTTGTGGGAATATAAAATCATAGCTGTACATGCCGTTATGGGGAGAAGTTCCTACAATCACATAATTTTCCCGCTTCAAATCACCTATAACATGCAGGAGTTTTTTTTCATACACCGGCAGATGAAACAAAGCCCCCTGTGTCGAACGAATCACTTTGCTATTAAAGGGATCAACGGTTCCTTCTCCCAAAATGACAGAATTTACTCCGGCTGCGGCTGCTGTACGGAGAATCGTTCCTAGATTTCCTGGGTCTTGAATTTCATCCAATAACAAAATGAGTTTGCTATGAAGCAGACTTTGTTCCCACACCCATTCTGGCATTTCCACTTCAGCCATAATTCCTTGTGAATGTTTCGTCTCGGCTAATTGTGAAAAGACAGGAGACGCAAGCCGATAGATTGGAAGATCCATCTCCTCAAAAGATGGAAGATCGCCGTTATTTTCAAACGTTTCATCTGCCATAATTGCTTTTATTCTTATGTTTGCTTTCAGTGCTTCTTGCAAAAGATGGACACCTTCAATAAGGTATGTACCAGCCGTTTGGCGTCCTTTTTTTGTTTGTAATTTTTTCCAACGTTTAACTTGCCCGTTTTGGGGAGAGCTTATGAAATAGAACATGAAAATATTCTCCTTTGTTTTGATGGAGATCAAAGAGGTGATTGTTTAGATGAATTTTAACATACGCGGCGCTGTGATCCATAACATTCAAAACATGGACAACAGTGAGTTGGTCGGGTTGATCGAAGACTCGATTGCCCAAGGAGAAGAAAAGCTTCTTCCGGGATTAGGTGTTCTGTTTGAGGTCATTTGGAAAAACAGCGATCAAACAGAGCAGCAGCAAATGATTACAACATTGCATGAGCAAATTCAAAAGTAGATTTTATGGAAAAGACCACTTCTATGCAAAGAAGTGGTCTCCTTTTATATGTCTAAATATTTTTAGCATATCCTCTGACACTACGATACACAATGCCAGAGGAAATTGTTGCAAAGGTCAGACCCTGGTGGCTGAAACTGTCTTACTGTTATGTGTTACAACATAACAGTCCTTACCATGAACGACATGCCAGACCCCTTCCCTAGGTCGGTAATCAAAGGAAACTCCATCGGTTTGAAATTCAAGCAGTCCCAAATCCTTCGCACCTTGGAGACCCTTGGCAGAAATCGGTACTCCACCAATTTCAATCTTCTCACCATTCAAGCTGGACATGTTTCTCCTTCTGCAACAATTGGATACTTGCTAGTTCAGTATATCAGTAATACAGAAAAAAGAGTTCATCTATCTCGTTAATCTAAATCAACTTATATTCCCCTCTGACAATTGGAAGAAACAATGCCAAAGGGGATTGCTACGAGGATCAAACAACCAACTGGGCTGTTACCTTCACGCCATCTGTTACTACATGGTATCTGCCATTGTGATGTGTGATAATACACACACCCTGCTCTCCACAATCGAAACCAACAGCGTTTACTTGAAAGGAGGGAAATCCCTTATTCTTTATCATCTGAAGAAGAGCTGGTGTAATCCTCAAACCCCCGATATCAATTGACGGACCTTCAATCAGCCTATCGCTGGACATGTTTTCTCCTTCTGCAGCGACAAATTTTACTTTTTAAGTATAACAATCTACAAAAGAAAAACAATTTTTATCTTATTAATTTCTCAATTGTTCTCCGATCCAATTTCGCAGTCAATGCGACTAGCCATTGAATCAAGTATTCTACATCTCGATTATCGATAACAGATGTATGGCTGTGAATATAACGAGAGGGCACACCCAATGTCAAGGTCGGAACTCCTGTACCATAAACATGAATATGACTAGCATCAGTTCCTCCGCGTTGTACTACCTCATACTGAAAAGGGATATTTTCTTCTTCTGCCACATCTCTTGCCAACTGCAGCAGCGGCTGATGGGCGATATGGCCAGCGTCATACAAAGCCAGAACTGGACCTTTGCCAAGATGAAGGTGTGTCGGCGTAAAACCTATTTTTGGAGTATCTGTAGCAATACCCACATCAATTGCAAAAGCAACATCGGGTTTGACTACTGCAGTTGCAGTTTTTGCCCCTCGTCGGCCTACTTCCTCCATCACTGTTCCAACTGCATATACTTGGTTGGGGTGCCTTATTCCTTGTGACAGACGATACAGTACTTCCGCCACCACTGCACAGCCGATGCGGTTATCCATCGCTTTCCCAACTACTCGATTGGGATTGCTCATCTGTGTATAAGGCGAATAAGGAATCACAACATCTCCCGGCCGTATTCCTAAAACATTCGCTTCTTCTCGAGATTCTAAACCCAAATCAATAAATAGATCATCAATGTTTACACCTTTTTTCCGATCTTCTAGTGGCATGAGATGAGGAGGTTTTGAACCAATTATCCCCATATATTTCCCACTGCGACTCAATACTTCTACACGCTGAGCTGGGAGAACCTGACTCCACCATCCACCTAATGTTTGAAAGCGCAAATAACCTTCTTCTGTAATATTCGTCACCATGAAACCGATTTCATCTAAGTGAGCTGCGAGCATCACTCTAGGACCAGATAAGCCTTTTTTAGCAATTAAGCTACCCAGGCGATCTGTCATTATTTCATCAGACCAAGGTTCCACCCACTTTTTCATTACTTCCCGAACGTCTTGTTCACTACCTGAAGGACCCGCTACATCTACCAATTCTTGCAACATTGTTGCGAAAGAATGTTTTACTGTTGTTGTGTGTAACATAAAACACCACTTACCCTTTCTTCACCATTGACGTTAACCATGAGGCTGTTGCTGCATAATATTCGATTATTATCCTACAAAATTTAAAGAGGGTCAAAATATTTTTGAAACAAAAAAATCCTCCAAAGGAGGATTTAAAAACATCCAAAACCGCCAAATCCAGGACCAAAACCGCCGCCAAATCCACCAAGCCCCCAGCTAAACCAGCCGAAGATCAATGCTAATACCACTATAATGATGATGATGGCTATCAAAACACCAATACCGGTTCCTAAAAATCCAAAAGATCCGAATCCACTCATGTGAGAATCCTCCTTTAGTACTTTTTCTATATCACTACCTTATGTACCTCAGGAGAATTGGCAATAGATATTCACACAGGAAAACACCTAATTTATGCTGCTTTCCTTGTGAGAAACAGAGTCACACTAATGAGCAAAAATGCAACTGCCGCCATCATTGGGATCGTGATAAAACCAAATAAATGCAAGTAATCAACTGTACAAGGAACACCTGCTTTACAAGTAGCAGCCGAAGCTAAATTCGGGAATTGTTGGATAACAATATGGTACAAAGAAATAGCCAATCCAATAATGGAAAGCGGTAATACATATGTGGAGATCTTTTTATCTTGGCGATAAGTAGCTATGCCTAACAAAATAACAAGCGGATACATCAATATACGTTGATACCAGCATAACACACATGGCACAAATCCCATTACTTCACTGAAATAAAGGCTGCCACCCATCGCTATCATCGCTACCAGCCATGCGAAATACAATCCAAAGCGATCTGCTAATGCTTTCATTTTGCTTGCAACTCTTTCTCAATCGCTGCTTTAATATCTGCATAAGAAAGACTATTTTCTATATATTTTCCATTGATCATAATTGCAGGTACACCACCAATAGCTGTAGCATTAAATTTGTCATTGTCTGCGAGAGTTTCTTTTTCAAATGTTTTCTTTTGCAAGTCTTGCTCTACTTTCTTCGAGTCCACTTCTGGAATATTCTTTTTAATTAGATTAACCAAAAATGTTGGTGTCGCCCATTGTACATTTTCGTTTCCTTGGTTTTTGTAAATGGTATCAAAATATTTCCAAAAAGCTTGCGGATTTTGTTTAAAAACAGCCTCCCCTGCTTCTCCTGCTGTTAAGGAGTCAGGACCAATGACTTGTGTATTGGTGAAATAAAAAGAAACTTTCCCAGTATCAATGAAGTCTTTTTTCAATTGAGGCATAATTTTATCGTGGAATTGTTTACAAACAGGACACTTAAAATCTCCAAATTCCATTATTTTCACAGGGGCATTTGCTTTCCCTAAAAATGGTTGTCCTGTGTAATTAATGGAGTAAACTTTTTCTGTAGCTTCGTTATTACTTGTAAACTGCCCTACAACTCCATATATGCCTAGTGCAATTACAAGTATAAGTACAGTACCTAGAACAATTCCTTGCATATCGCGGGACTTTTTTTGATTCGCCACCAGCTTCACCTCTATTTTATAAATATACACTATATGAGCCAACCGATTTAATTTTTGTGCTCAATTAGGGTAAGTATACAAAAAATAATAACAAGGATAGAGAAAAATTTCATCTTTTAATGTGTTAGGAAAATATTGGATAAATTATATTTATATCTGTCCTGTATCTTCGCTTTGTATGTAACGATTCACAATGTGTTACAATGTGTTTGATTGGTTGATACTTAATAAATAGATTACATAATTAGTATAATTGCGTAAGCAAGGAGGCAGACATCAATGAAATATCGTTCCATGAAAAATGTGGATAAAAAAGTTTCAGAAGTTGGATTTGGAGTTTGGTCAGTTGCTACTCCATGGTGGGGAGTAAAAGATGAGACGCTAGCAAAAAAATTACTTAGAGTAGCTTATGAAGATTATGGAATTACCTTTTTTGACACTGCGGATGTCTATGGACAAGGAAAGGGAGAAACTTTACTTGCCGAGGCACTAGAAGGTTTATTAGACAAAGTGGTTATTGCAACCAAATTCGGTTATGACATCTTCGCAAAACGCGGAGATCGCCATGGCGGACACAGTGAACTACCCCAGTTCTGGGATAAAGAATCGATCCGCAAGTCTTGTGAAGCAAGTTTAAAACGTTTAAACATTGAAACCATTGATGTATACCAACTTCACAATGCGCGTATGGAAGCAATCGTAAATGACGAAGTGATGGAAACATTAGAGAGATTAAAAGAAGAAGGAAAAATTCGCAGTTATGGTGTTGCATTAGGGCCAGATATTGGCTGGTTGGATGAAGGTTTAGCAACTATCCAAAAACAAAAAATGGACATGGCACAAATTATTAATAATTTGATTGAGCAAGATCCTGCAAGAGCATTGATTAAAGCAGCCGAAGATGAAGGGACTTCTTTGATTGCAAGGGTTCCTCATGCTTCTGGACTTTTGGATGGCTCATATGATCCAGATAAACACTTCGACAAATCAGATCATCGAAACCACCGTCCAGTAAAATGGATGCAATCTGGTGTACAAGCAGTAAGAGATTGGAGTTTTATTTACAAAGGAACAGACCGCACGATTGGACAAGCTGCTATCTTATATTCTCTATCTAGTCCTGCGATCAAATCAGTCTTACCAAATATCACGAGTGAAGCAAACTTAAAAGAGTTTGCAGAAGCAAGTGAAAAAACACCATTTACTGCAGAAGAACTGAAAAAAATTGAAGAGCTTTGGGAAAACGGACAAAAAGAAGCTTTAAAACAGCCTTTTTCAAACAGCAAATCCAAACCAACTCCAGTCGCTATCAAACAATAAACCTACTTATCAGAGAGGAATCTTCGGGTTCCTCTTTTCTCCTTAAATTTAGATAAACAGACTGGTTCCAATTCTCTTTTTTGGCATAAAATAGTAGATATTAAAAACTCTACTATTTCCTGCAGGGATTCCAAAAAATACATTCTCATTTATTTAGAAAACGGGAGAAACTGTAATTATAAACTAAGAACGGGGGTATTCGCCTCCATGCGATATGTTGTTGATACCAATGTTTTGTTAAACAGTACAGACAAACTCAATCATCATCAAATTGTTGTTCCATCAATAGTTTTAAGAGAACTTGAGAAGCATAAACTTTCACAAAATCAATCCCTGGCTTATCAAGCACGTTCTGCTACCAGATTTATCGAACAGCATTTGGATCGGATTTTGATTGATGTAAAGGATTATACAGTACAGCTAGGAAACAATTTCGATGCAAACTATGCTGATAACAAAATTTTGCAGTGTTGTATTGACAGTCAATCTGGGTTAATTACAAACGATTTATTGTTGAAACAAAAAGCCCGCGGATTCCAAATTCCTTTATTAGAATTGGATATTGAGGAAAAACAATATTACGGATATGTAGAAAGTCATGTAGAAGATACTCGTTACGCGGCACTGTGCCATAATCTGGACGTCAACCATTTTGACTTGTTACCAAATCAATATTTAGTGATTAAAGATGGAAGCAATCATGTTGATTTATTAAGATGGACCGGAGACAGTCATATTTATGTCAGGCCCCGCGGTTTTGATACTACGTATTTTGGAAAATTTTCTCCCAAAGATGCCTATCAACGCTGTGCATTAGATAGTTTACGTACGAACACGATTACTATGATCAAAGGAAAAGCAGGGTCAGGTAAATCGCTGATCGCTTTAAATTATGCAATGCGTGAAATTGAGAAAGGAAAGTATGATCGGCTTATTTGTTTTGTCAATCCAATGGCCTCTCGTAATAGTGCAAAACTAGGTTTTTACCCTGGCACAAGAGATGAAAAAATTATGGATTCTGCAATAGGTTCCATGTTATGCAGTAAATTTGGGGATAAAATGATCGTAGAAGATTTACTAAAGGGAAAAGACAAAGAACCGCCAAAGCTCATATTGTTGCCTTTCAGTGATATTCGCGGATTTGACACAACAGGACTCCGAGCAATTGTCTATATTATTGAAGCACAAAACCTTGATGTAGACTTAATGAAGCTTGCAGTACAACGAATTGGCGAAGATTCTAAACTCATTATCGACGGGGATTTTGATGCCCAAGTCGACCATAGCAGCTACGAAGGTGCAAACAATGGAATGCGTCGGCTGTCAGAAGTATTTCGCGGGGAAGATTACTATGGGGAAGTAGAACTGCCGCATATTTATCGCAGTGAAATCGCAAAAAAAGCAGATCTAATGTAAAAGAACTGCCATTTTTCATGGCAGTTTTTCTCTATTCATGATGGTATTTTTTCCATGGGTTCCGGGATGGAACCATTAATACAATTACCATCCCGGAACAGCCTAGGGCTTTCGATCAGCCGAGGGTGACGTCTGCGACACCATCGACGACCGTGCGATCCTCAGTACCGAAGACTCGCTCGATCGTCTTCTCCCTGTGTGCCTGAGTGGCATCGCCACTGGAAGAAGCTTCATTGGTGCCCTGCGTACCGTCAACAGCAGAAGAATCGATCCCAGACATGTTTTGTCCTTTCTCTCATAATTGAGAGATAGCGATTAAAATGGACTATCCTCATTATAGAGAATTCTTTAAAAATAGTAAATCTGTTCGAGAATGTTATTACAAAACTGTTTTTTTCGCACAGCAGTTTAATCTATCTATAAATAAGAAATTGTCAGAGTTCCCGGGGCGAAGCATACGCTTCGCCCCAGGGTTGAGTATCTAACTACCGATGGAACTAGAAGAAATCACCTGCGATATCGCCCAGCCCCTGCGTAGCAGTATCGGCTTCCTCGTTGATCACATTGGTTACAGCATTCGTACCAGAGTTGACTGCATCACTTGCAGCCTCTTCACCTGTACCAACGGCAGCACCCGCTGCGTCAGTTCCTTCGTTGACCACATCTGCCGCAGCATCGGTACCTTCATTGATGATGGAAGCAAATCCCTGCTGAACATTGTCAAGGAAATTGCCAAAGACACCCATATCAGCTTGCCCTTTCTCCCAAAAAGCATGAGAGTTGTTAAATAGAAAGAACATCTTTATTATATGAATATACATTTTATATGTAAATAATAATTATAAAAAAAAGAGAACGCATTATGCGCTCTCTTTCGCTTGGTGTTTCTTGTTTTTTCGATGCTGATATGTTTGAATTGCTTTTTTCGCTAGCCAACTTATCATCACAACTGCCGTCTCTGCGATCATCGCTTTGCGTTCTGTAGGCAGTTTCCGAAATTTTGCAATAAAGTTATTTTGTTTATCCATATGGTATCCCACCTTTTTGAGGTATTCGCCTAATGAATAAGTTTACATTGCTCTTTGGGCTGAACAAGTATTTATCTATTATAACATAAAGTTTTATTCATTGGGTCTCATTACTGAAATTCGGATTCCAGCGCAAGATCAATGCGAGAACTGTTAAGCTTCTCCAGATCAATCCAGTCGAAAAACATAGTTCGATTGATAGTCAATTTATTTTCTTAAAATATATTTCAGAATAAAACATAAAAGTAAATTATTCTAACAATCCCTCCTGCCATTTGGTATAATAATAGAGAATCATTTCCTTTTGTGAAGGAGGTGTTTTAAAAATGCGTTATTGCAACGAACCAGATTGCAACCACTAATAACTGCCGCAAATTTTGATGTACTTACATTTTTATATAACGAAAAAACCTAGCCAAAAATGGTTAGGTTTATTCGTTGGAATTTAGATTTTTATGAAAGCACTTTTTTTCCCAATTGATTCTGTTAGATGGACCCGATGAAATTCATCGAGTCCAAAAGGTAATGTTTGTATTAACCCTTATTGGGAACAGGAGGTTTCACACGAGGACGGCGAGTCTTCGACTCCTCTACGAAACGCGGAGTAACTTCCTCTCCAAGCATGCGGTACGTTGGAGACTCCTCCGATCCCTGATTCCCCGGCACTCGCACTTCATCCTTTTCATTCTGCTGACTCATTCTCTCTCCCAAATCTAGCAGTTGGATGAGTTACATACTCTTTACAAGTATACAAGAAGAAAATTAAAAAGTAAACTTTTAATTCTATAAATTTATAATAAAATGTAAAACAACAAAAAACCAGCCTCGATGGACTGGTTTATAAAAAACTCGCTACTTTTTCAGCAAATTGGATAGTACTTAGTGTTTTTTCTGGATCCGTCTTTGTATCTTGCGTACGATATCCCATATGTAGCACTTGTTCCACAGCTTTCTCCACATCAACAGCTGATTGTTCATCTTGGAACGAATATCGAAGCATCATCGCCATTGATAAGATCATCGCAGTTGGATTTGCAATCCCAAGACCAGCGATATCTGGTGCAGACCCATGCACTGGCTCATAAAAACCTAGTGTTCCTTCTCCTAAACTCGCTGAAGGTAACATTCCAATCGACCCAGTGAGAATCGCCGCTTCATCACTTAAAATATCACCAAACATATTTTCCGTAACAATTACATCAAAGGAAGTGGGACGACGAACCAATTGCATTGCACAATTATCGACAAGCATATGCTCAACCGTAACATCGGGATAATCAGCTTTCATCCGATCAACTACTTTTCTCCATAGACGTGAGCTTTCTAATACATTTGCTTTATCGACAGAAGTAAGTCGTTTTTTTCGGTTTTGTGCCATCTGAAATGCAAGTCTTACAATTCGCTCGATCTCTTGTTCATGATATATAAGCAGATCAGAAGCATATTCATAACCTGCATCATCTTTTTCTCTTTGTTTCTCACCAAAATAAATTCCACCAGTGAGTTCTCTTACAACAACAAAATCAACACCTTGAATAACTTCACGCTTTAGGGTAGAACTTTCTTCCAACCCTGGAAATAACACAATTGGCCTTAGATTGGAATACAAACCTAATGATTTTCGCAGTCCGAGCAAAGCTTGTTCGGGGCGAAGGTGAGGAGGGTGGTTATCCCATTTCGGGCCACCCACAGCACCAAATAAAATCGCATCTGCTTTTTTTGCTTTTTCCAACGTTTCCTCTGGTAATGGCATCCCTACTGTATCGGTAGCAATTCCACCTGCCAGTGCTTCTTCGTAATGAAAATCGTAATGATACTTTTTCTCCACTACTTCCAAAACTTTTTTGGCAGCTTGCATTACTTCAGGTCCAACACCATCACCGGGTATCACAACAATTTGTTTTTTCGTTACCAATGATTACTCCCCCTTGTGAAGGGTAGCAGCAATTTCTAATACACCTTCTAAAGTTTTGAACCAAGTTTAATCTTGCTAATAATCGATTAACTGCATCAGCCTAGGTATGCTTTCGCTGCTAAATGTACTTCTTTGCCAATTAATTGTTTGACCCAATAGGTTCTTTGTTGACCCAAACCATCATTTTACGAAGTTCGCTGCCAACTTTTTCGATTTGATGTTCTTTTTCACTTGCAGCCACTTTATTGAATTCTGGACGACCATTTTTATTTTCTGCAATCCAATTATTTGCAAATGTGCCATCTTGGATTTCTTTTAAAATTTGCTGCATTGCTTGTTTGGATGGCTCTCCAACAACTCGTTTTCCACTTACATAGTCTCCATATTCTGCTGTATCACTGATAGAATGACGCATACCACTCAAACCTTTTTCATACATCAAATCGACGATCAACTTCAATTCATGCAAACATTCAAAATATGCGATTTCCGGTTGATATCCTGCTCCGACTAATGTTTCAAAACCATTTTTCACCAGCTCAGTTACACCGCCGCAAAGTACTGCTTGTTCTCCAAATAGGTCTGTTTCTGTTTCTTCTTTGAAGGTTGTTTCAATGACACCTGCACGAGTGCTGCCGATTCCTTTGCAATAGGCAAGTGCAATATCTTTCGCTTGACCACTCGCATCTTGATGAACAGCAATTAAGGATGGCACTCCAAAACCTTCTTGGTATACACGACGAACCAAATGTCCAGGGGATTTTGGTGCTACAAGAATTACATCTACATCAGCAGGAGCTACGATTTGTCCGAAATGGATATTAAATCCATGAGAGAACATCAATACATTTCCAGCTTCCAAATTGTCTTTGATTTGTGTTTCATAAACATGTTTTTGGTGTTCGTCAGGCAGTAAAATTTGGATCACGTCTGCTTGTTTTGCAGCCTCATCAACTGGAAAAACTTCAAAACCATCATTTTCTGCTTGTTCCCATGATTTCCCTTGTCGAAGCCCGATCACTACTTTCACACCACTATCACGCAAGTTCTGTGCTTGTGCATGTCCTTGACTTCCATACCCTACTACTGCAACTGTTTTTCCACTGAAAAGATGAAGATTTGCATCGCCTTCATAATACATTTTGCTCATAATAATTCCTCCAAAATTCTTTTTTATATTTTTTAAATAACTGTCGAGAGTGAAATGTGTTCTAACTCTCTGCTGAGTGCAATTACACCAGTGCGGGCTACTTCTAATATCCCATAGGGACGAAGCAATTCAGTTAATGTGTCCAGTTTTGCTCGATCTCCTGTAGCTTGCAGCATCATGGAATCATGTCCCACATCTACTACTGATGCACGAAATGGATCGATTATACCTTGGATTTCTAATCGAACATTTGCACCTGCTGTAACACGAATTAGCATTAGTTCCCTTTCGACACTCGTGGTTTCCGTTATCGTACGGACTTCAATCACATCGATTAATTTCGATAATTGTTTGGATAATTGATTGAGTGTACGTTCATCACCATTGGTGACGATGATCATTCGAGATAAATCTTTCTCTTCTGATTGACCGACACTAATACTTTCAATATTAAAATTTCGTTGACCAAGCAAACTAGAGACTCGAGCTAAGACACGGGGACGATTGTTAACCAATACAGAGAAAATATGTCTCACTGCTCTTCATCTCCCATCATCATTTCATCTAAACCAGTGCCTGGAGCTACCATTGGATAAACATTTTCACCTGGATTGACCCAAAAATCTACGACTGCAGGACCAGGATGTGCCAAAGCTTCTTTCCAAGCCTCTTTTGCCTCTGATTTATTTCTCGCTCTCCAAGCTTTTACACCATAGGCCTCTGCTAACTTCACAAAATCTGGACTTCCAGAAAGATCTACTTCACTGTAGCGCTCTTTATAAAACACTTCTTGCCATTGGCGAACCATACCTAGACATTGGTTGTTAACAATAACTACTTTCACAGGAATATTTTCTAGTGCTACCACCGCTAGCTCTTGGGATGTCATCTGAAATCCACCGTCTCCTGTCACAGCAATAACAGTACGATCGGGAGCTGCTAATTGTGCTCCTATTGCCGCTGGAAAACCGAAACCCATGGTACCCAATCCACCAGAAGAAAGTAACGAACGCGGTTCGGAGAACTGATAATACTGGGCAACCCACATCTGATGCTGGCCAACATCAGTAGCAACAATTGCCTTTCCTTCCGTTGTTTGGTCCAAATGTTCAATAACCCATTGAGGTTTTAATACTTGTTCATCAGCATCTTTGTATTGCAAAGGATAATCTTTTTTCCATGCATCACATGTTGTGATCCAGTTGCTGGAATCAGCTGGAGGAACTTGTTTGTTTGCTATCGTTAATACTTCTTTCACATCTCCGATAATCGGCACATAAGTATGCACATTTTTATCTATTTCGGCTGGATCGATGTCGATGTGTACAATTTTCGCTCCAGTAGCAAACTTATCAATTCTTCCCATTGTCACTCGATCATCAAATCGCGCACCAATGGCAATTAATAAATCGGATTCGAGAATAGCATGATTTGCAGCATAAGTTCCATGCATTCCAGGCATTCCCAACCAAAGGTCATTCCTGCTGGGGAATCCTCCCAATCCCATAAACGTTGTCGTTACAGGGATATTCGATTTTTCTGCAAATTCAATCAGTTCTTTTTGCGCATTCGCCCTTACAACTCCACCACCTGCTAAAATGACGGGACGCTTCGCTTGCTGAACTACTTGATACAGTCTGCCGATTTGAACATCATTTGGTTTTTCCGGCTTATAAAGACCTCGAATCTCTACTTCTTCTGGATAAGTAAACGTATTTGTTGCCTGCGAAACATCTTTTGGTATATCGATCAATACTGGACCAGGTCTTCCGGTAGTTGCAATTGTAAATGCTTCTTTTACAATAGTCGGTATTTCTTCTATACTTCGCACCAAGTAATTGTGTTTTGTTATCGGCATGGTAATACCAGTGATATCAGCTTCTTGAAATGCATCCGTTCCTAATAAATTCAAAGGAACATTTCCTGTTATACAGACAAGCGGTATGGAATCCATCATAGCAGTAGCAATTCCTGTAACCAAATTTGTTGCACCTGGTCCTGAGGTAGCAATAACAACTCCTGGTTTTCCAGTTGCCCTTGCATACCCATCGGCTGCATGAATTGCTCCTTGTTCATGTCTCGTTAATAGATGTTTTACATGCCCATCGTATAATGAATCATAAATAGGAAGGACTGCACCCCCAGGATAACCAAAAATCATGTCTACTCCTTCTTCGACAAGCGAACGAAGCAGTATTTCAGACCCTGTATACTTTTTTTCTTCCAAGCCAATAGAATTTGTTTTTGATTCTAATTGGGGAGCCAAAGTAATTCCTCCTTTAAAAATAAAAAAACCGTACTATCCCATGTGATCTAATCACTAATTGGGACGAACAGTTTCGTGGTACCACCCAAGTTCACTGAAGCCTCGCAGCATCCAGTCTCATCAAGTACATTTGTACTCGGTCGATAACGGCGACAACCGATCATGATCTACTAAAGTAAATGTTTTACTCTTTCGGCATGTAACTCAGAGGTGAGAAGCAAAATACGTACGGTTTTGGGTCTCAGCTATTCCCAAAAATCTCTGTTCCGCGTATTGGTAAATCACTTATATCCTCATCATTGTTTTAATCATGTCAATAATTTTGTTTAAGTTTTGAGAAATACAGTTATTTTTTTATTATTTAGGTGCTATTATATCTACCTCCCTTTTCGATTGTCAACCCATTATCCTGATATTTCATATTACAAAAATGGTAGCGCTGTCATAAGTTGCACATTATTTTACTTGTTTCTTTGTGAAGGTAAGAAAGTTGCTACAATTAAATATTTATACCTTCTAAAATTATTCATTTTCTTTCCCGGCATATTCTTTTTGTATTCTTGACGTTATACGGGGATTAAACAGGAACCCAAAGTAGTTCATAGGCATACATATATGTTGACGAATGAATCTTTTCATTCTTCCTTCACTGCTATTAAAGGAGGTCATGAAATGACGGATTTCAGTAAAGATTTACAAGAACTAAGCTTAGATGAATATGCACAAGAAGGTATGTCTCCATGGCAGCATTATATGGAACAATTTGAAGATGCAGATGTCGCACAACGCTGTGGCAGATGTGGCGGTTGCGGCGGTTGTGGTGGTTTTCATCGCTGCGGTGGATGCGGCGGTTGCGGCGGTTGTGGCGGTTGTGGCGGTTGCTCACCATTTTTTCCATTTTTTCCTTTCTTTCCGTTTTTTTAAAATCTCAAGCCCTTTTGTGCTTGGGCTTTTTTTTATAAAGAAAGTAAACAAGCAAACAATCATAAACTATAGAGATCTCTGCTTAGAAAGGAGTAACGGCATGACAAGTAATTTAAAATCTGCCCGCTTAAAAGTAAATCAAGATACATATTTTACTCCAGACGCTGGGGGAGGTGTTTACTTTCGAAATAATACCCACTCCTTTCGAATGCATGGCTCCAATGTATACCAATGGATGGAGAAACTTATGCCCGTTTTCAATGGCAAACTTACACTGAATGAAATTACAAATGACTTACCAGAAAAGTATCAACAACGCGTTTTTGAATTGTCCGACATTTTACTAAACAATGGTTATATAAGAGACGTAAGTCAAGATCAACCGCATAACCTTACCGAGCATGTACAAAAAAAATACGAGCAACAGATTGAATATTTGGATCACCACCTTGGTTCTGGAGGATTTCATTTTGAGCAGTACCGACAGGCAAAAATACTTGTTGTCGGATCAAATTATTTTCTTGATTATCTTATCTCATCACTCGTACAATCTGGAGTAACAACCATTTTTTTCTATTGTACGAATGACACAACAAAACAACAAGTGGATCTCGTAAAACCATTTGCGCATCAAGAAGATACAGAAATAACTGATCTTACAAATAATCCTGCATGGATGAAGTTCATTCATTCCGTAGATGTTGTCTTGTATATAGGTGATCAAAATAACAAAGAATTTTTCTCCTCTCTTCACAGTGAATGTAAATATCAAGAGAAGACCTTACTTTCAGCTATTATTTCACCTAAAATAGGCGTTGTAAGCACCGCAAATAATGTGGATTTGATGAGAGAAACAATCTACACAAAAGATAGAAATAATAGAGAAAACGTTAGTAATCCTTTCATTGGATTAGTGGCCAGTCAACTATCGTTTTTTTGGTTCCGTTGGTTTCACCACTTAGTAGATCGAATTCATCCCAGTTTATATACTCTTGATCCCATTACACTTGAAGGAAAATGGGAACCTGTTGTAAAACATTCCTCTATTCATTCAGACCCTACACTAACTCCGCTTCCTGAAGATAGTTGGCTGCACTCACAACAGAAGCAAGGCGATCTTCGATACTTATTTTCGAAGATCACTTCACAACAAACAGGGATATTTCACTCATTTGGTCCAGAAAATTTATTACAGCTTCCATTATCACAATGCCAAGTAACTCTACCAAACTCTCTGCAACTGATTTACTCCGGATGGAACCATGAAGAAGCATGGCGAGAAGCAGGGAAATCTGGAGTCGAAGCCCATGCTAAGCAATATATAAGCGACATAAGTGACTGTGCAATCGGTGCTGGCGAAAATATAGCAGAAGCAGTATATCGTGCCCTGATGGCACGACTCAGCCACTCTTTCTCTCGAGATCGAAACTCTGATTTTACCTACTCTATTACATATGAAAAAATACTAGATGAAAGAAGTAGGTACTATGCGAAATGCATCGAAACAATGGGATACTCTCCTATTTTATATACAAAAGAACTAATAAAGGGATTCCCGGTTATTTCTATAAAAAAGGAGAATACTTGGATATCAGCAGTCGGATATCATAATTCTGATGCACTTCAACAAGCACTTCAAAAAACGCTTCATTTTCTGCAAACAAATAAGGAACCAGTCTCTACTTATAACGTAAGTAATCGAGTGCTTCCCAGCGGTATGTTTGATCCTGTTCCTTTCATCAATCCTGAGGAAAAACTAGAAAAAGCACTTGCATTATTAAACAAACAACAAAGTAAAATGGATGTTTTCCAAGTTTCCGTAGAAAAAATGATTCAAGAACATCTCTATGTTGTCGCTGTAAAGTTACGAGAAGGAGAAAGATAGATGAAACCAACGATTGGGATATGGGGAGAAGGAGAACTTGCTAATTCAATTGCAAACATTTTACAAGACGACTTTTCTATTCACTCTCTTCCAAAAGATTGGAAAAGGACAAATGAGAGTGATATTTCCTTTTTACTCGTTGTTCATGATAATTGGCAACCACAACTGCATCATGAAGTATTTCAAACTGCAACCATCCCTTGGCTAAGAGTATTTGTTCGTTTTGGTGAAGCAATAATAGGTCCGGTGATACATAAGGAGAAAGAATGTTGCTTTCATTGTGCAGATCGCAGAGTAACAGCAGGTGGAAAAGACCGCCAAGAAATGTGGTCCTTGTATCAAAAATTTCATCAAAACAAGCAGAATCACAAAGATCCTTGGATAACTACTTTTGCTGTTGAATATGTAACAAATATGGTTGCACACGAGATAAAAGACATTTTATTGGAAGATAGGATAATGAGAAATGAAATGATTATTACTTATTTGCCAACCCTGCAAACTTCTCGACACAAACTATTAGCTGATCCACTATGCCCTGTTTGTGGAAAGTTACCATTGGATACACCAGATGCCGCAGAAATAAGACTTCAAGCTGCACCTAAAAATAGTAGTCATTCGTTTCGTGTTCAATCATTTGAAAAATGGAAAACTAAACTCAAAGAAGATTATTACGACAACCGGACGGGTGTTCTTCATCAAAAAGCACATGATTTCTTATCGCCCTTTGCTTCTGTGAGTGTAAAACTCCCTTTGTATATCGGCTCAGAAATGACAGCAGGTCGAACACATCGTTTTCAAGACAGTGAAATTACTGCTATTTTCGAGGGATTAGAGCGTTCTTGCGGTATTGCTCCAAGAGGAAAAAAAACAATTGTATATGATAGTTATCATCGTGTAGCAAAAGATGCACTTCATCCTGAACAAATAGGAGTACATTCCAAAGAACAATATAGTATGCCTGACTTTCCTTTTCAGCGGTTTGACCCTGATAAAAAAATAAATTGGGTTTGGGGATATTCCTTTCGCCAAAATCGTCCGATCTTAGTTCCGGAACGATTAGCCTATTACAGTTTAGGAAATGACAATGGATATATATATGAAACGTCCAATGGCTGTGCACTAGGAGGATGCCTAGAAGAGGCGATCTTCCATGGCATATTAGAAGTGATGGAAAGAGATGCATTTTTGATGACATGGTATACCGAGCTGCCGCTTTCCGAACTCGATCCATTTTCTGCTCATGATACAGAATTGAGTCTCATGTTATACCGTATAGAAGCAGTTGCAGGCTACGAAATTCACTTATTTGATGCAACAATGGAACATCATATACCAAGTATCTGGGCTTTAGCTAAAAATAAAAAAGAAACCGGTTTTCACATCATCTGTGGTGCAGCTACACATCTTGATCCAGTAAAAGCTACCAAAAATGCACTCCATGAACTAGCAGGCATGATGCTCACACTTGACAGCCAAGCAAAACAGCTTCGAAACAAATATATAAATATGATTTATCAACCTCATCTTGTTCGACAAATGCCTGATCATTCGATGCTCTACAGTATTCCGGAAACAGAACATCGATTCCGCTTTTTACTGGAACAAAACAAGCCTTTAAAAACATATCAACAACTCCACAAACCACCCATCAGCAAAAATAATTTGACAGATGATCTTCAGTATTTGATAAAGACTTGTCACGACTTAGACTTAGATGTCATTGTCGTCAATCAAACAACAAAAGAATTAGAACGAAATCAATTGCATTGCGTCAAAGTCATTATCCCAGGAATGCTGCCAATGACATTTGGCCATTACCTAAAAAGATTGACCGGATTGCCAAGAGTGCTCACTGTTCCGAAGTTATTAGGGTACCAGAAAGAGAATTTGACACTCGATCAATTAAATCCTCATCCTCATCCATTTCCATAGGAGGGATAAATATTGGAAACTACTGACTTCCTCCATTATCTGCACTATGACCCTGATAATATCCGCCCTCGTAATTGGGAGCCCAATTGGCACGATGCGCCAGTTCCATATAAACAATATACACACCAGACCATAAGACTTCCTCTCACTTCTGAAATTTCATCAAAAATACAAGAAGGGCAATCTTCTTTCACCTTACAAGATATCGCTCAACTCCTCTGGTATACGTATGGAAATACGAGGATCATCCACACTCGTTATCCAGATGGAAATACCATGAGTTCCATTCGGCGGTTTGTCCCTTCTGGAGGAGCACTTTATCCAAACGAACTGTATCTCTATCTAAAGGTAAAAGACTTCCCAACAGGAATCTACCACTATGATGTAGCAAAGCATACTCTCGTATTATTACGCGAAGGAAATTTTGATACTTATCTCTCGCAATCACTAGGAGATACTTGCGACATACAGCATTGCTTCTCATGTATTTTCGTCTCTACACTCTTCTGGAAAAACTTTTTTAAATACCATAATTTTTCGTATCGTTTACAAGCACTGGACTCTGGTGTGGTCATAGGACAATTATTAGAAGTTACCAGTCGAATGAAAGTTACAACATCTGTTTGTTATTATTTTTTGGATGAAGCACTCAATCACTTACTAGGATTGAATACAAAACAGGAAAGCATATATGCTGTTATTCCTCTCTTTTTTGAAAAAAAAGGTTCCAATCAGCAAACAAACCCGGGAACAACGACGACGAAAGAATTATATGGACAAATACCACCTCTATCTTCTTCCTATTATCTAGGTTCGAAAAAAACCTTTACTGACGCTCTTTTCCAACATGCACATGCTTCCTCCTTACAACATACTACAGCGTTAAAAAAAACAGAAAAGGAGTTACCTTTGTCTTTGGAGTCCTATCGTCAAGTTATTCCTTTACCTTTAACTACTAAGCTTTCTGCTTCTTTTTATGAAACTTGTAAAAATCGCGCTAGTCCCAGTAGTGATTTTCGCCTAAAGCATACATCCTTGGAGCAACTTGCAGCACTGTTACAAAATACTGCGTTGCACAAACCAAGCGAATCACTTCTAGTCGGCGGATATTTTCATCATGTAAAACATCTTCCAAACGGAATCTATCTTTATAATAATAAGAAACACCAGCTTCACCTTGTACAAGAAGGTGATTTTCGCATGTACTTGCAACAAGCATTGACTCACCAGCATATCAATCTATATCAAGTGTCAATCTGTCTCCATCTCATTGGCACAACGCAAACATCCCCTATAAGAGAATACCGCATACAACAGATGCAAGCGGGCATTATGGTTCAACGCATGGCACTTGCGGCATCTGCATTGGAACTCGGTGCTCATCCATTATTGGGGTATGACACCAATAAAGTGGATCAGCTTTATGCATTAAACGAAACAGATGCAAGCTGTCTCATTCAAATCCCCATTGGTCACTATAAGATTGCCAATCAAATTACAAATTGTTTACACGCTTAAAATAGGACGGCACCTTGGAATATATCCAAGGTGCCTTTTGATCAAACTCTACGAAAACAGGTCATTATTCTTCTTCATTTCCCGAAGTTTTACCCGAACATCCTCTGGTGTTTTCTTATCATTGATCATCTTATTGAGATAGTTCAGCAGATTCTTTTTAGCCTTAAGAGAAGCATCATTACCCTTGCCACTCGGTTTGCTATCCGCTTCCAGGCGAGCCATCATAAGATCACCTTCGAGCTTCTTAGCAGTCTCCAGAATATCTGCCATCTTTTCCTCCAAGTAGAGCTGGTATGACAAGGCAATCATAGCAGATTTCATTTATAAATACAATATTCTGAATACCAGTAAAATAATGCCAAACAAAAAAGTACCTGCATGGCAGCAGATACTTTTTCATTGATTAGCAGTCTTTCAAAACTGCACCTGTATTTGCAGAAGTTACTAAACTGGCATAACGGCGTAAAAATCTGCCGCCAACTTCAATTTTCGGCGCCTGCCAATTTTCTTGGCGTCTTGCCAATTCTTCATCAGAAACCTCAAGCTCAAGCGTACGGTTGATCAAATCGATGTGAATGATATCTCCCTGTTCGACAAAGGCAATCGGCCCTCCATCTGCTGCTTCTGGAGATACGTGACCAATGCTGATCCCACGGGTTGCTCCAGAGAATCTGCCATCGGTAATCAGAGCAACTTCTTTCCCTAAACCGCGTCCCATGATCGCCGAAGTGGGAGAGAGCATCTCTGGCATACCAGGTCCACCTTTTGGTCCCTCTGAACGAATGACGACAACATCCCCTGATTTTACCTTTCCAAAAGATATACCAGCGATCGCAGCATCTTGTGACTCAAAAATCACAGCAGGGCCGCTAAACGTTTTAATCGATGGATCTACAGCACCCGTTTTGATCACCGCACCATTTGGAGCTAGGTTACCAAAGAGTACACAAAGTCCGCCTGTTTCGCTGTACGCATTCGTAATCGGATGAATAACTTCTTCATCTAAAATTTTATGATCTTTAATATTTTCTCCTAACGTTTTAAGCGTTACTGTTTTACAATCTAAATTTAAGATACCTTCTTTGTTTGATAATTCATTCAGAATTGCGTGAATTCCACCCGCCCGATCCACATCTTCCATATGCCACTGACCAGCAGGACTGACTTTACACAAGTTCGGTACCTTTGCAGACATCTCATTGATTCGCGTCAATGGATATTCGACACCGATCTCATGAGCAATTGCCAACGTATGTAATACGGTGTTGGTAGAGCCGCCCATTGCCATATCAAGGGCAAATGCATTATCAATCGATTCTTTGGTAACGATATCACTTGGTTTCAAATCTGCTTCGATCAAAGCGATAATTTGTTTTGCAGCTTTCTTCGCAAGTTCTTTTCGCTCAGGTGTATCTGCTAATATACTTCCGTTTCCTGGCAGAGCCATTCCCATTGCTTCGGATAAACAGTTCATCGAATTAGCAGTGAACATACCAGAACAAGAACCACAGCTTGGACAAGCAAATTGTTCCAATTCATATAGTTCTTTTTCATCTATTTTTCCTGCTTGGTGTGCCCCTACGCCTTCAAATACGGAAACCAAATCGATGGATTTACCAGAAGGAGTCATTCCAGCTTTCATTGGTCCACCACTAATAAAGATTGTTGGGATATTGACACGCATCGCACCCATCAGCATCCCTGGCGTAATTTTGTCACAATTCGGGATACAAATCAGACCATCGAACCAGTGTGCCAATGCAACTGTTTCTACCGCATCGGCAATTACTTCCCTACTTGGAAGTGAATAACGCATGCCGATATGTCCCATCGCAATTCCATCATCTACACCGATGGTATTAAATTCAAAAGGAACACCACCAGCAGCTCGAACTGCCTCTTTGACTACTTCTGCAAATTTATTCAAATGCATATGACCGGGCACAATTTCTACAAATGAATTACAAATACCGATAAATGGCTTTTCGAAATCTTCTTCTTTCACACCAGCAGCTCTGAGCAAACTTCTATGCGGTGCACGATCAATACCTTTTTTAATTTTGTCACTTCTCACTCTAAGTCACCTACTTTATGAATTATAAAAGAAACTTACTTGGGTAGTAAGCATCTTCAGGCTTAGACATAGGTCTATTGCACAAGTGTAGATAAAATAAAATTTACTAAATTAGATCTATACTATCACAACTCATAAAAAAAAGCAGACCTATTGATTGCCTGCTTTCTCAAAAATTACCACCTATGAAATTAGAACTATCCTCTAGACTGTCTGTTTCATTTAATATTTTTTGCATTAACCAATCGTATTCTTCCATTAAATAAGGGATAAAAAATTCCGTTCCAGCTTTATTTCCTTCTTGCACTATGACATTCCAAACAATTTGATTGCAATAATCTACTAAATGATTCCAGTCGGCAAAACTCCAAATGATCTCAGAACAATCTAGGCTTGTAATGTGATAATAATTGTCGTCTTCTGCTCGAAAAATGAAGTCGACCCCAATAAGTGAAATATTATGTTGATAGCATATCCGGACAAAGTCCTCTGCATATTCGAGGGGTAAACACAAATTACCTTGCGCATCCAAATGCCCGTACTGCTCATACTCAAGTTTGATCCAATTAACCAGCATTTAGCCCCTAACTCCTTCGAGTATCGAATAGAAAAAACAGAGGGTATGCCTCTCTCTGATTTATCATTACATAAATATTATATCCTAAGAATATTCGCTCGATTGACTAAATTGTTATCAAACTTTGTCAGAATAAATACTTGTAAAATCGAAAAAGAAACACATAAAAAAGAAAGATATAAGCCGGAAAAAGAAAAATCTCATAGAATAAAAATCTATGAGATAATCTCTTACTTATTGCGCTTTTTTTGCAACTTGTGCTAATTCGCTGAATGCTTTTTCATCAAAAATTGCTAATTCCGCAAGCATTTTACGATTAATATCTACACCAGCTACTTTTAAGCCATGCATCAATTTGTTATAAGACAATCCATTCATCCGAGCAGCTGCATTAATACGTGTAATCCAAAGACGACGGAAATCGCGTTTGCGTTGACGACGGTCACGATACGCATACATCAATGATTTCATTACTTGTTGTTTTGCAGTACGGAACAAACGGTGTTTGGAACCGAAGTAACCACGAGCTAACTTGAGCACGCGTTTACGACGACGACGGGTAACTGTACCACCCTTAACTCTTGCCATGAAATTTCCCTCCTAGACGATCTATTTATAAGCTATTAATTGTTCGATACGTTTTGCATCACCTTTAGCCATAATTGCACTTTTACGCAAGTTGCGTTTTTGTTTCGCAGATTTACCTTCGAGCAAGTGGCTAGTAAATGCATGATTGCGTTTCACTTTACCAGTACCAGTTTTATTAAAACGTTTGGTAGCTGATTTTTTGGATTTCATTTTTGGCATCGCGTTTCTACTCCCTTCGATGTCAGTTTGACGATTTTGGAGTTAAGATCATGATCATTTGACGGCCTTCTAATTTAGGCTGTCTTTCAATATCAGAGATCTCTTTTACTTCTTGAGCCATACGAACTAACACACGACGACCTAGATCTTGGTGAGTGATCTCCCGTCCGCGGAAACGTATACTCAATTTGACTTTGTCTCCTTGCTCCAAAAACTTCACAACGTTTTTGAGTTTGGTTTGTACATCATGATCTTCAATAGAAGGACTCAGACGAACTTCTTTTAGTTGGACAATCTTTTGATTACGACGTGCTTCTTTTTCTCGTTTACTTTGCTCATAACGATATTTTCCATAATCCATGATTCTACAAACCGGTGGTTTCGCCTGTGGAGCTACATTGACGAGGTCGAGATTTTGTTCCTGAGCCATGCGCAGTGCTTCTCTAAGTGGTTGAATACCTAGCTGTTCACCATCTGCCCCAATGAGTCGCACTTCACGAGCGCGGATCGCTTCGTTGACCTGTTGCTGTTCTTTGCTAATAATTACACCTCCAGTAATGAAAAATGACAATACAAAAAGTGTGGACGAGAATCGCCCACACGTAAAATACTTAAGGTATTTCCTCAACTAACCTAGCAACAACCAATTTGCGTCGACCAGGTGAGAAGCGGGCGCTTCTTCTTAACACAATGGAATTATCTTAGCATGTCTGCTGCCCTTATGTCAAATGAGCACTTACATTTCCGTTGGAGCTTGTAAACCAAGTATACGAAGTGCTTCTTTCAATACTGTAGCAGTGGCATAAATCAGATTCATACGTGCTTGTTTATTTTCTTCATCTGATAAAATATGAATGTGTGCATAATACTGGTTTAAGCTTCGTGCCAGATCAAGGGCAAATCGAGTGATCTTAGATGGATCATATTCACGCCAAGCCAATTTTACTACTTGATCAAAATCTTTTAGCAAAGAAAGAATGGACCATGCTTCTTCATCTGGGATTTCTTGTGCCTCGCTGTTTGGAGTATATCCTCCTCTGCGAAGCAAAGAATGACAGCGTGCATGTGTGTATTGCAAATACGGCCCTGTTTCTCCATCAAAGTTGAGCATCGCCTCCATGGAAAACTCTACATCATTTGTACGGAAATGTTTTAAATCATGGAAAATAACCGCTCCAATCCCAACATCATGAGACACTTTTTCTTTCTCTACTAAAGTGGGATTTTTTTCTTCGATGATTTGCTTTGTCAACTCGATTGCGTTCTTAAGCGCATCTTCTAACAAAACAACGTGTCCTTTCCGTGTTGACATCTTTTTTCCGTTACGGAGCATCATCCCAAAGGCTACATGCTCCATATCTTTCGCCCATGTAAATCCAGCTTTTTCTAAAACCAGTTTAAGTTGCGTAAAATGCAGGCTCTGCTCACTGCCTACAACATAAAGGGATTTTGCAAAATTATATTCTTTTTTCCGGTAAAGGGCAGTCGCCAGATCTCTCGTAGCATATAGTGTGGCGCCATCTGACTTTTGGATTAAACAAGGTGGTAGTCCTTCCTCTTCTAATAAAACGACTTTCGCACCATCACTTTCGACAAGTAATCCTTTTTCTTCAAGCATTTCTACCACAGCATCCATCTTATCGGTGTAAAAAGCTTCCCCAGCGAAAGAATCAAATTTTACTCCTAACAAATCATAAATACGAGCAAATTCTTGCAGTGATTCTTCTCTAAACCATTCCCAAAGGGCATAGTTTTCTTCGTCTCCATTTTCTAATAACCGAAATGCTTCTCTGCCTGCTTCTTCCAGTTCTGGTTTGTCTGCTGCTTCTTCGTGAAAGCGCAGATAGAGTTTCATCAGCTCTGAAATAGGGTGCTGACGAACTGCTTCTTCGCTTCCCCACATCCGATAGGCAACAATTAATTTTCCAAACTGTGTTCCCCAATCTCCTAAATGATTGATTCGAACTGGGCGATATCCGTTTTTCTCCGCAATATTTGCAATAGCATTACCGATAACCGTAGATCGCAAGTGTCCCATCGAAAATGCTTTGGCAATATTAGGAGAAGACAGATCAACCGTAACAGAAGCTCCTTGTCCATTGTTATTTGTTCCAAATTGACTGCCTAATTGTAAAATCTCATCCAATATTTGTTTACTCGCAACTCGCTTATGAAGAAACACATTCACATATGGACCAACCGCTTGTACATTTTGAAACAACTCATGTTCCATTTTATCTGCCAGCTCAGCAGCGATTACATTTGGTGCTTTTTTCAATTTTTTTGCTAATAGAAAACAAGGGAATGCATAGTCTCCTAAATTTTGTTTACGCGGTTTTTCTATTAACTTCGCTATCTCTTCTTCTTTCAACCCATACTCCAACGAAGCTGCCAACTGTTCAGCAAATAGTTGTTTATAGTCCATTTTGACCTCCTAAATATAAAAAAACACTCATCCCCTAAAAGGAGACGAGCGTCTTAATGCCCGCGGTACCACTCCGCTTGTGCCCAAAGCACCACTTTACCCTTGTTAACGAGGTGTTCCCCGATCAGTAGTTTAACAGAATGCGTTTCAGAAAATCGATATACTGAGCTTCCACCATCCTCAGTTCGCTAGGATATCTGCATCTCTTACTCGTTCTTCACCGATATTAGTAGATAATTTTTATATATACCAAACTAAAATACCATTGGTCAAGCTTATTCTTTAGAAGTGGTGATATTTCGCGCTCATTCTTTATCATTTGGAAACATATTTAATCACTGTATGATTCAAATCATGGGTTTTCTCACTCGCATTTTAAGAATGGAAAATTGACTGTTATCATCATATTCGCTAGAATATAGTTAATTGTTTGAACCCCTACTCACAGAATGAGAAAAGCGCCATGTCTACTGACTGCACTCGTGAAAACGTTATGCGCATCGTCACCTCGTACACCGAAAGCGCAATTCGGTACGAGGAGATGACGGCAGACGAAGCCGAGAAGCACCTCTCCCTTTTCAAACAGGTGACCGCCGAGATGGAGAAACTGGACTCCCTGACATTCGAGCAGCTCGTCGAACTCGTCGTCAAGCACGCCTGCGTCAGCTATGAGCAATTCACACAGTACATCGACTTGAAACGAGCCGATCTGAACCCATTCGTGCGCATGGCTGAAACGGGTCTGTTGTGGCTGGAACCGACGATCGGGCTTTTGGTCGTGACCAAGGCGAAGCATGAAGGCAAGTACTGGGATCGCCTCATCTATGGCTACCCGTACAACGAGGTCATCTCGGACTACTTCATACAGAGGCTGAGGTAGGGAAAACTCTGTTGAGCTGCATCTTGATGATGCAGCTCAACAGCCCAATTCATTATTCTTTTCTTTGTTATTCCTCACCCATTTATCGCTCGAAGCGAGATATCTACATATTTCTCCCCGATTATACTCCATATCGATTTTCCCAATCTTTTCTTTCTGCATTTCTTAAAAATTTTTCAACATTCTGTTAATGTACAATCTTTTGGAGGACACAACTGCTTTGATGATATAAAATATATCCAAGAAGTACTATACCCCTACTCGAAGAAAGCGAGAAAACATCGTGGCCATCAACCGTGAAGCTGCTTTGAACCTCTTCGCTAAGGAATGCTGGTCGGGTCTCAACATCCTGATCACCAGGGTGACTGCCGAGGTGGAACGCAACTCCTCCCTGACATTCCCGCAACTCGTGGCGCTCGTCGCCAAGCACTCCAAAGTGAGCGTCGCGCAGATCGAGCGGTACCTCTCGGAGAGCAAGTCCATGATGACAGCGCTCATGTACAGGGACAATCTGGAGTGGCTGGTTCCAATGGTCAGTGTGCTCATGCTGGTCGACATCAAGCAGCGTGACAAGGACTGGAGTTCTGATGACTTCACTGACGCGTTCGAGGGAGTGATCTCGGACTACTTCTTGCAGTTCCTTGTGAAGTAGGGAACCTGTTGAGTTGTCCCTCGATCACATCATCGAGAGACAGCTCAACAGTCCGATTAATTATTATCACAATATTCAATCTATAAATAAAAAAGCAATAGTCAACGATGACCAATGCTTTTTATCAGTAAACCTCTAACCTTTTGAACCCATATTAAGATATGAATCAACATCCCCTTGCTCATTTATCGCTTGAAGAGAGACATCTACATATTTTTTTCCGTTATATTCCATAGCAATCTCCCCAGTTTTTATACCATTTATGGACAACTGTTGTTTTGCTGACCAAATTTGTTCTGCTAATTGATTTGTTTGATAAGATGCAAAAGGTTGATTTAGTTTCACATGAATCAACAATGTCGGATCTTGAAGATTATTTTCTGTTTTCTTTGCATGTTGGAGTCCGTACTTATAATCTGGTAATTTATCTGCCGGAACATCCCACGTTTCGTCTGAATGAAATTTTAACTCTGATGTCACGTGAGAAGAAATAGGCGCAAATACATCAGTCATCAAGGGTGTTATCTCCTGATTTACTTGCTTTGTCCACAATGGCTGTAATGTATCGGTGGATACACCACTCGCACATCCTGCTAATAAAACAAGAAAAGGAGTACAAAAAACAAAAGTCTTAAACATTCTACCAATCAAGATGTTCATTTTCCTTTCTAGTCTTGCCATGTTATAAAGACAATAAAATTATACTTTTTGCGAAGATTCAGGACAATCGTTTTTTTGAGTCGTTCACAAACCTGATAAAGGTAACGATGAGAAATACCTCTCTATTAAACAGCTTTATTCTTCCATTTGAAAATCTCATCCACTAACCAATAAGTTGGTCCAAATAACAATGCCAATTTCCAACCTTGAGATGGCAAGAACAGAGCAAGACTCACACCAGTAAGAACAAGAAAAGATAAAATCGTTTGAACTATGAAAGAAAAACGTTTGATTAGAAAATCAATAAACAGTGAGATAGGTACAAAAATAATACTGGAAAATAAAATAAAGAAGATGGCGTAAGTCAGAGCTCCTCCACCCCAGCTAATCAACAAAAAGATAAAAACAATAACAGCTTGAATGAGCCAACTATAAATTTTCTTTCTGACCACTACTTCCACTCCATCTGTTTTTTATCAAAGTAATTAGCACGAAGATACATTATTTAGTTAAATGATACTATTTCAGAATAAAAATAACAAAGTTCGGTCTTTTTATGATACCATTATTCGATTTTTTACATTACCGCAATATTCTGGATTATGATACACTGACACTACAACTAGGTGACCATTTTGGAGGTTAAGGATGACCGCCCAGTCGGAAAACCCGGCAACCGTTGAGATCATGACCGACGAAACCGGACAGAAGTTTCTGTCTGGAAACTGCCCCGTGTGTGGACAGGGTGCCTATCGAGAGTTCGACATCATGTCCGATGCGGACGTGATGCTCGACTGGAAGAAGAGGCATCCGCTTGAATGCGGAAAGAAACCTTCGTCCTGACTCAAGAAGTAACTCTTCCCAAGGCAGGTCTCATCTCCTGACTTCGGTCACATATGGTTCTGTGGTGTCAAAACGTCACCACAGAACCGGAGCTTTTGCGACAAGGGGACGGTTCTCTTGTCGCATTCGTATTAATCAGCGAAAATATCAAAATTTTTCCCTTGGACAAAAGTAGTTCCATTTCCCATATCTGTCACTTCTGCATCTAGTAAATCAAATTCAATTTTTTGATCATCAATACTCGTGATCGTTAGCCTTGACGTTTTCCTTGTTTGAAAAGAAGGTCTCTCATATGGTTTCTTATCAAAGAAATACTCCATTCTCAGCTCATCTGCTCCAAGTGTCACCTTTGATCCACTGTAAAACCGCCACTGAGGGCTCATTTGGATTGACTCTACAAAATCTCTCACCTTGTCTCTATTGCCTTCCACACATAATTTCAGTGCCATTTCGATCACAATCCTTTTCCTTTTATTTTTGAAACCGCCCAATTTCCATTCGAATCAACGCATGAATAAAGCGTTCCTCATCTTCCAAACCATTTGGAAAGAGAATATACAAGAAAGCTACATCAATTATTTATACAAAGGGGGGATAAAGATGGTGTCTGGTGATCCAGCAGATTAACTAAAAAGCAAGACTTGCGGTTTCTTAATTTCAATTACTGCAATCACAAAAACGCTTTCTACTATTCTGCGTAGAAAGCGTTTATTTTTATTTAAATGAGAAAGCATATTCCTTGTAATAACGGCAAAATATTATTTTCATAATTCACCGTCCCCCTTTAGAAAATCACTATTTTTATGAAAACAATAATAATAATTATAATTTTAATAATATAGTGAAAATTCATTGCATTTTCTTTCCCTCATGTTAGAATATTTTGGCAGATGGAAGTTACATGACACTTGAACGTTATAGCTAATGAAAACATGATCCCATTAGGAGGAGAAAATGGACATTAAAAAGGCTGTTTCGCTTATCAATCCAAAGGATTACATGCTACAAGAAAATGGGGATTTGCTAACACAGACTACTAAACCTCAAGCAATTGAAAGCGGTTTAAATATACTTGAAATTCATGAAGGTCAAAGTGTATTAGAAATTGGGACGGGTTCGGCTTATAGTACTGCATTGCTAGCTACTTTAGTTGGAGAAACCGGAAGGGTTATATCCGTTGACATTGATCCAAGTCTTACACAAAGAGCGAAACATAAACTATCTGATTACCCTTGGGTGACTTGTATCACAGGCGATGGAAGACAGGGATATGAGCCTTCTGCTCCTTATGATCGCATCATCGCATGGACAACTCCCGACTCCTTCCCTAGTCACTGGATAGAACAAATAAAAGAAAAAGGAATGATTGATTCATTTCTTCCTTTTTCGCTTTTCTCAATACGTACAAGGTAATATCTCCTCTGATTCTAAGAATAAATTATTTACTTATTATCATGATTATATCTATTTGTCGAGCAAATCACACTTCGTCGAAAGCCGTTGATCGTTGATAGAAAAAATAAAGCAGTACACAAATATGCTGATAGAAAACTGGCGGAACGGGGCTGCATTGGATGATGTCCTCTGATCTCTCTTATGAAGCGGATAGGACGAATGAACGAGTACACGGGCGCGACTTGAGATGTTTTTTGAACAGCAAATTGATCATTTTATTCAACTCGTTCAACAAGGAGTGGAACAAGGAGAAATCCGTAACGATCTTCCAGCATAAATCCATAAATCATCTAAATGTATTTCACAACATCTATATATTATTATTTTTATTATGTTAATATTAAGATAATAGCTAAATATTCTTTTAACATAAGGAGATGCTGTCATCTATGAGTACCTATGTATTGGTTCATGGCACTAGTCACACAGGAGAATGTTGGAATCAAGTCATTCATCATCTTGAACAGCATGGACACGATGCTTATGCACCAACGGTTGGAGGCAATGAACCCAATGGAAATAAGTATGTTACTTATGATGAAGCAATAGAGCACGTTGTATCTTATATTAAAAAACGAGATTTACATAATATCATTTTACTAGGACACAGTTTGGGTGGAACACATATTCAACAAATAGCACAAAAAATTCCTGATCGAATAAAACGTCTGATCTTTTTAGGGGGAGTAGTATCCCTTCATGAAAAATCTGTTGCCGAAAGTCTTGATGGTGTAGTCGATCTTGGAGCATTACTCCCTGATGCCGTGCTTGGAGAACCAGTTGAAATACAATTTCCTATTTGGCGAGATGTTTTTATCAATGATGGAGATCTAGACACTGCAAAAAAAGCATATGAAACATTAACATCCAATCCGACCACTCTTTTCATCGAAAAACTAAATCTTTCAAAATTTTATTCATTAGATATACCCAAAACTTACTTACATGGTTCTATAGATACTGTCGTTAATTTCCGTGCATATGAAAAAATGGCTGGAAGACTTGGTCTTCATCGTTTTCATCAATATGATGGCAGTCATGAAGCTATGTTCACCATACCAAAAGAACTAGCAGAAAAAATTATTTTAGCTGGACAAGACTAAAAGTACAAGTAGCTATGCGACAAGAGAACCGTCCCCTTGTCGCACTATTTTAATTGAATTTTTAATTTTGGATAGTCTGATGACTTTTGTTTAATAAATTGTTGTTTCTATTTTTCAGATATTTATCAAAAAAAGTAGTTATATAAGCGTTTGTGATCTGCAAACCACGTTTTCCATTAATCGTTCCAAACACACCCAAGACCTTTAATATAGGCGAAAAAAAGACAGCATTATCTAAAAAGCTGGGGTGGGCTGCTTTGGGAATCTCTACTAGATACCCATCTTTCTTTAGACCATTATAACCACCCTGTATTTTTTCATATTCTTGAAAATAGCCTTCACTTTTCTGATGATGACTCATAATAAACATAAACGGTTTTTTGGGGAATTTTTTGACACCGTACAAGTAACCATCCATATCAATACCAGCCTTAATTCGATCATCAAGTGAACTTACTTCAGCAGCAGTTGCTTCTCCAAAAGAGTGTCCAAAAACCCCTATACTCTTCATATCAATACGTCCAGTCCACATGCTTCCCTGAATAATATTCATCTCAGAAAATTTATTAATTGCAAATCTCATATCATCAGCCCATGTTTTAATCATTTTGGAACCAACTCTATTCATCTGCTTATCTGTTAGATCATTATCCGGCATTGTCCCTTCAGGTGTCTTATAGGCAACACTTCCATCTGAAAACACAACAGGATCAGAACTATAGGTTGGATTTACCCCAACAACAATATAACCATGACTCGCAAGATTCTCGGCTAATGTAGTGTAGTTAAACACTATATTGCCCATTCCCGGTTCAAAAACGATTAAAGGATAAGTCTTTTGTCTCGTTGATAAAGGCACATCCTGAATAGAATTAGTATGGATCGTTTTAAAATTCTGCTGTAAATATGGTAAACCCGAAACCTTTTCTTGCATAATTCCCCATTTATCCGGAAAATACTCTGTTTTTTTAGCATTTTTGTTTAGTTTCGCAGGGTACCAAATCCATATTGACAATTTTCTTTTCATGCCTTTTGTTTTGGAGTATTTCTCATTTCGAGATTTATCAATCCAATCATACCCAATTCTAGCTACTGGAAACTTACCCGTAGGTTTTGGCAATACCAGGGGTTTATTTCTTTCCGTTAAAAAATAGACTGATAACAAAACAACCACTACTAATCCTATTATGCTTAGTAATAGAAACCATCTTAGTAAACTTCTTTTGGAGATCATATCTAGTAACACCTTCTTTTTTAAGAGCATTGTTTTGGAGCATCACCAATTCTAAAACCTTATCGTTTTTGGAGAACGTTAATTATTCTCTTCATAATACCTTTTTTATTGAAAGTCATCAATATTTTATTGATATTCGATAAAAATATCTGAAGTAGATGTGTGAACAATCCAATAAATAAGGGGCACATTCCGGATTTCTAAAGGGGAATCTATTATGAAAAAGGTTTTCTTTTATAATCCAAAAGCCAAAAAAAGCGCCAAAGGAATTGTTCCTTTGACGCATTGATTTTACTTTCAGTCATTCGTCTACTTCAAATCTCTCCGAAATTTTTCTCCATCAATATGTCGAACCCCATGCACTGCATCTTTAGGACTAACGGCATCTATACGAGCTAAATCATCAGCTGTTAATTCAATACAAACAGAAGCTGCATTCTCTTCCAAATATTTGATTCGTTTGGTTCCCGGTATAGGCAAAGCTCCATTTTCCATTGTCCATGCTAATGCCAATTGGGAAGGAGTACAGTTTTTCTCTTCAGCAATTTCTTTGATTTTATCCACGATATCCACATTTTTTTGGAAGTTCTCCTTATGGAAACGCGGAATATACCTGCGTACATCATTAGTTTCTAGATCTTCAAATTTACGAAGTTCACCGGATATAAATCCTCTGCTTAATGGACTGTAGGCTACATGAGTAATTCCCAATTCCCTTACAGCAGGCAGTATTTCATCTTCGATTTCTCTACTCCAAAGTGAATATTCGGTTTGTAAAGCAGATATTGGATGTATGGCATGTGCACGGCGAATGTCAGATGCAGAAGCTTCAGAAAGACCGAGATAACGAACTTTTCCCGCTTGAACAAGATCAGCCATTGCTCCAACTGTTTCTTCAATAGGAACAGTTGGATCTACTCGATGTTGGTAATACAGATCAATGTATTCCATTCCTAACCGACGGAGACTTTCATCCACTGCTTCCTTAACATAATCTGGATGACCGTTTATCCCTGCAAAATTAGGAAGATAAGCAAACTTTGTGGATACAATCGCTTGACTTCTACGGCCTTTGAGAGCTTTACCAAGTAATTGCTCATTGTGGCCATTGCCGTAAATATCAGCGGTATCGAGTAATGTAACGCCTAATTCCAGAGCATGATGTATGGTTTTAATGGATTGCTCATCATCCGCTTGACCATAACTCCCTGACATTCCCATTAAACCCAATCCAATAAAAGGAACAAGCAAATCACTATTGCCAAGTTTTCTCGTTTTCATGATGTCAACCATCCTTTTTTTCTTGAAGTTGAAACCATAGTAACATGAAACAAATACAACGTAAACAAAAAATACTATTTTTGTATATTTGACTCATTTTGTATTTGTTGTATATAATCTAAGCAGATGTTCGATAAACTAAGCAGAAAGGGGGATCACAAGTTTGAGAGAAAAAAACAAAGTTACGAACAAACAAAACGAGACAAGAGGCAAGCTTACACAAAGGTTGATACCTTATGTAAGAAAAAATGGTTTCCAGTCCTTACGTATGGAAGAAATAGCTAAAATAATGGATGTAAGCAGGGCTACCTTATATAAATACTTTCCGTCAAAAGAAGAGATTGTTGGGTGTATCGTGAGTTTCTATGTGGATTATATTAAAAATCTTATAGAGGATTCAGTAGATGCAGATCAAAGATTTGGTTTTCGCTTCCAGGAGCTATTTGAGCAATCCGTTTTAGTTGCCGAATACATTACTGATATTTTTTTAGAAGAACTCGAAAGCAATTATCCAGAGAATTATGATCGACTAATGGAAGCCTTGAAACTTAGAGAACAACAAATATTGGCTTTTTTAGATGAAGGAAAACAAGCAGGCATATTTAATGAGATCAATGGCAAACTATTCATTCTGCAAGATGAATTGCTGCGAAACATGCAGGATGTCAAATATTTAATGGTTAATAATTTAACCCCGCAACAAGTAATCTTTGAATATTACAGGTTGAAAAAACTCCAATTATTTAAACCCGATAAACTTCAAGCTGTAGACGATACAAAAATGATGTCAAAAGCAGAATACATGGCTCAAAAAATTACCAAAAATCTGTATAAAAATTACTAAAGATAGCAAAGTCGCTATCTTTTTTATTTCCTGTATATCATCAAATGATAAATGAAACTAGCAAAAAAATTTCAAAACGCAGTTCCCTATAAACATTGAAAAAGGCTGTGTGTGGAAATGACAAAAAACTAGCTTCGATCAGATGAAACCAAGACGTGTCCAGTGATCAAGTGCCGAAACTATTTTATTAATCAATGCAATCCCATACCCAGTTGCATACAAATAAAAAACGTTTATTTATGTTTCCATACACCTCTCATTTCCAAAATGTGTATACAATTATTAACTAATAGGAAAACTGGATACTAAGTTATTTCTAGGAGCTTATTTACAAATGAAACCCATATCTTATACCAAAACCAAGCGTTCTCAGATAACTAAAACGAAAGAGAAAGACAACCATACTGATGCACATGGTCTAAAAAAAGAACTCCAAGACAATATCCAGCAAATCACAAAATCCCTTGGGCAGAGCCCAGATATCATAGTAAGAGAATGGCACTTCGGTAATGACAAAGTGGCAATTATTTATACCTCAGGTCTAGCGGATGTTAAGTTAGTCAATCAATTTATTATGGAACCTTTAATGTCACATAACGAAGACAATCATTCTCTCTCAATACCATCATCAGACGAAGATGTGCTAGACACAATAAAAAAATTATTACTCCCAATCGGTGGTGTCCGAGATACGGCGGACTTTGACACCCTGTTAACGGCAATTTTATCTGGGGATACTGTTCTTTTATGTCAAGGATATGATCGCTGCTTGTTGCTCACTTCTAGAGGCTGGGAACAGCGCGCAATTGAGGAACCTACTTCTCAAACGGTCATACGAGGTCCAAAAGAAGGATTTACCGAAAATATTGCCACCAATATCGTCTTAGTACGTCGGAAGATCAAAGATCCTAATTTATGGCTTGAGAATTTCCAAGTAGGTCGTGTTACAAAAACCCCTGTCTCCATTATGTATATCAATGGCATTGTCAAGGAGGAAGTGGTTAAAGAAGTTCGGAATCGAATCGAACGCATTGAAATAGATGGCATATTAGAAAGCGGATACATTGAAGAGTTAATCCAAGATAAAACATTTACACTTTTTCCTACGATATATAATACCGAAAGACCGGATACCATTGCTAGTGGATTATTAGAGGGTCGAGTCGCTATTTTGGTTGATGGAACACCCTTTGTGCTTTTGGTTCCAGCTGTTTTTTCCCAATTTTTCCAAACAGCGGAGGATTATTATCAACGTGCTGATATTTCCACCCTCCTACGTTTGCTTCGTTATCTTGCTCTGTTTATTTCTATGCTAGGCCCTTCTATGTATATTGCGATTACAACCTTTCATCAAGATATGCTGCCGCCTCAGCTTTTAATCAGTTTATCTGCACAACGAGAGGGAATACCATTTCCAGCTTTCATTGAAGCATTTTTGATGGAACTTACGTTTGAACTTTTACGTGAAGCAGGAACCCGTTTACCAAGAGCAGTAGGACAAGCGATCTCTATTGTAGGGGCGTTAGTCATTGGTCAAGCAGCAATTCAAGCTGGTATCGTTTCCCCTGCGATGGTTATTGTGGTTTCTATCACAGCGATTGCCAGTTTCACGATTCCTTCTTATAACATGGCGATCGCCTTTCGAATCTTACGTTTTGGATTTATGGCTCTAGCAGCTTCTTTTGGTTTATTTGGTATTGTCGCAGGTTTCATTTTACATATCCAAAGTAACTGTAATTTGCGGTCTTTTGGGTTACCATTCTTATACCCATTTGCTCCCGCCAATTCAGAAGATAAAAAAGATTCCTTGTATCTGCGTGTTCCTTGGTGGAAAATGACAAAACGTCCTAAAATCGCAAAGGAACAAAATATACATCGAGAAAATAGTTCGTCTGCCTCGAAATCAGAGCCAGAAGGAAGTGGTTAATACGAAGAGGTTCATCAAGATATTTATTTTTATCATCTGTACGATACTTATCGTTGGATGCTGGAATCGTCGCGAGCTAAATGATCTGGCAGTTGCGGTGGCAATTGGAGTGGATAAAGCAGGGAAGAAAATTTTATTGACAGATCAGATCCTTATTCCAGAAGCCATTTCAGGACAAAAGAATTCCAATATTGCTCCTGTTGTATTGTTTCAATCAAAAGGAGAAGGGATACAAGAGGCTGCAAGAAAATTGACAAATCGAGTCACAAGAAAAATATACGTCGGGCAACTGCAAATACTCGTTTTTGGAGAGGAATTTGCCAAACAGGGATTAAGTAAGGTTCTAGATCACATCATACGAGACCATGAATATCGAAGAGATTTTTATGTGGCAATAGCTAAAAATCATGAAGCGCAAGATGTTTTAAAAGTGTTCACAACTCTGGAAAAGACACCTGCAAAGAAACTGAAATCTGCCCTTGAAGTCTCATCCAAAGCATGGGGAGAAACCACAGCAGTTAAAATTGACGACTTTATTTCTACTATTATCAGCAAGGGAAAAGAACCAGTATTATCAGGAATTAAAATAACTGGTGATCAAAAGTTTCTAAATGAGAATGAAAATGCAGAGAAAATCTCTACCCCCCTCAGACTATCCTACTCGGAGCTGGCTGTTTTTAAAAAAGATAAACTACTTGGTTGGTTAAATCAGACTGACAGTATTGGATTCAATTACACTCAAGGAAACATAAAAAGTACTTCTGTCCTTCTAACTTGTCCAAAAGACAGCAGCAAAAACATAACGGTAGAACTACTCCGCACAAAAAATGATACAAATGTGACCATGAAGCATGATAAACCGGTAATTCATCTCAAATTAAAAACAGAAGGTGTTATTAGTGATGCACAATGTGAAATGGATTTTACAACACCATCCACCATCACACTAGTAGAACAACTTACGGAAAGACAGATTAAAAACTCTATCGTCTCTTCGATAAATACCGTACAACAAAAATATAAATCGGATATTTTTGGATTTGGAGAAGAAGTCGAGAGAAGTTCCCCTGAATATTGGGAACGAGTGAAAAAGAATTGGGATCAAGTATTTTCCGGTATCGAAGTAAAGGTTGAAGTAAAATCAAAAATTCGACAAATGTATAAAACCTCAAAATCTCTATCGGAAAGAATGAAGGAGTAAATACAGTGTGGTTTGCTATCATTACTCTAGTAGTTGGAACCATCATTGCAGCAATTGAAGGTCCATCTCTTATCAAACAAAAAAAACGAAAAGAATTATATACATTTTCTATTTTGCTGCTTGCTGGAATATCACTAAATATCGTCATAAGTATCGGAATCGAAGTTCCGACTCCACTAGAATGGATTAAATTAATGTATGGATATTAACAAGGAACAAGAGAGGTTTTTTTGCTAATGGTTATAAAAGAAAAAATCCATGCCGCTCAATTTCAAAAAATGATTAGCATGTACATCATTGGTACCTCCATCCTATTGATTCCTTCCTTACTCGCTGCTGAAGCCAAACAAAACGCATGGATTTCCGCTATTATTGGAATGAGTGCTGGACTTTTGCTAGTTTGGCTTTATAGTATTTTGGCCCATATGTTTCCTGAAAAGACCTTAATAGAATTAAGTAAAGAAATTTTAGGAAAACGGTTGGGTACCATCCTTTCCATTCTATTTTTTTCGTTTTCCCTTATTCTAAACACGCTTGTCCTGCGAAATCTCGGTGATTTTCTTTCAGCATCTATGTTACCGGAAACGCCAATTGCGGCCATCCACATTGTATACTTATGTATTGTGGTAATTGGGGTTCGGTATGGAATTTCCAATATAGCCCGAACTGCGGATCTCTTTTTTCCGTGGATAGTTTCGCTTTTTTTCATATTCGTCCTATTGCTGATCCCTAAATTCGAATGGAAACACCTTCAACCCGTACTAGCAAAAGGAGTAATCCCTGTTTTAAAATCTTCATTCCCTTATATTGGGTTTCCCTTTCTGGAATTAATCTTATTACTAATGATTTTCCCATGTGTAGAAAATCCAAAAAAAGCAGGAAAAGCATTTTTTACCGGAACATTGCTTGGCGGGCTTGTCTTATTAACCATTACTTTGGTAAGTATTTTAGTTTTAGGCGCTGAGAGCTCCGCTAACGATATCTATGCAAGTTTTGAATTAGCAAAGAAAATTGAAATAGGTGAATTTATTCAAAGGATAGAAGCTATAATTGCCCTCATTTGGTTTATCACCATCTTCTTTAAGATAGCCATTTGTTTTTATATAACAGTAGTTTGTCTTTCCCAAACGTTAAATCTCTCCGATTATCGACCGCTTATACTGCCAATGGCCATGATCTTATTTGCATTATCAATCATCATCATTCCTAATTTAAGTTATCTTATTTCATTTAATACTACTATTTGGCCGCTCTATGCCTTGACATTTGGATTTATTTTTCCCTTACTTTTGCTAGGAGTGGCACTAATCAAAAGGAAATTTGCTAAAGAAAAATTATCTTAAAGAATGTACGTCTAGGACTCAGATTGCCCGCATTTATCATCCATGTATCATCAACCTGATGCATCCAAAATTGAACTAAAGAGGTTGTTTTTTGAAGCAAAAGTTGCTCTTTATAAAATGGCTTATCCTCCAAAAGCATAAGTAGGCGAACCTTTTACATTTGTTTTCATAACAAACAACCCTCCTGCGTGGGGTTCATTTCCTAATATACTTTCTTCTAGTCCAATACGTGCTGAGGTAATGTATAGATCCCTTAAACTTTTACCACCGAATACACAAGAAGTTGGGCGAGTAGCCGGAATATTTATCCTTTCTAGCAGTGCACATGTGTGAGGATTCCATCGTGTTAAGCTATGACCATTCCAAACTGCAATCCATAACATACCTTCTTCATCAGATGTCATCCCATCAGGCATACTACTTTCATCTTTGAATCTAGCAACAACTCTTGGATTGCTCATCTCTGCAGTTGTCAAATTATAATCAAATGCCATTACTTCTCTAGTAATGGAATCAATAAAATACATGATGGAACTGCTTGGATTCCAAGTGATTCCATTTGAGATAGTTACACGGTCAAGAACTTTTTTTATTGTCCAATTCGTGTCGAGTACATATAATGCTCCCGCATGAGGAGTATAGTCATGACTCATGGTACCAGCCCAAAAACGTCCGAACGCATCACATTTTCCATCGTTAAACCGATTATTTGGCTTATCTAATTCCACTGTGCCAATCAGTGTCATTTTCAATGTTTCGAAGTCAAAAGCATAGAAACCATGTTGCATTGCCAAAGCTACCCCACCGGATTTTCTTGGCACTACAGCACCAATATACTTACCAGTGTTAAAAACAGTGTGTTCTCTAGTGTATGGATTATAAACATGTAATCTATACCTAGTAATATCAACCCAGTAAAGAATCTTCCTGCATGCATCCCAACTAGGTCCTTCTCCAAGTTCCGCTTTTGCGTCTAGAACCAAATCTACTGAAAGCATTTTTAATCCCTCTCTCCCTCAAATATATTTATGCTAATTAACGTACATCATTACATCTTCTAATCGCGATAGAATTATAGTAATAATATTGCAAACTACAAGCAGGAGAGGATACAAAAATGATGTCAAAAGCGGAATACATGGCTCAAAAAATTTAAGGATAGTGCAAAATTACTACACCATAGAATTTTGTTACAGAAATGCGTGATATTTGAATATCCTTTACTGTATTAGATCTTTCGGTACTTTTTCAAAACAAATAAATTCAAAATAATAAATACGAGAGCAAAAGCTATTAAAATATAGATATCATTGTTAATTTCAGAAAAGCCTACCCCTTTGTACATAACACCTTGCAGAGCATCGGCTGCATAATAGAGAGGCATTATTTTTGCAATGATTTGTAACCAATCCGGCATCGTGTTAAGTGGAAAAATCCCAGAGAAAAATATTTGCGGAACTACTACGATTGGTATAAACTGTACCATTTGAAATTCGGAAGCTGCAAATGAGGATAGAAGAATTCCTAAAGATAGGGCAACAAGAGCAAGAATCAAGTTTGTCAGGATTACATTCCATATCGACCCAACTAACACAATGTCTAATACATGAATCGCGTAAAAAACAACAATAACTGTTTGTAAAACTGCAAATGCTCCAAATCCTATTAAATATGCAGTAACCACTTCGCTCCTTCGAATCGGGGTTGCCATTAATCTTTCTAATGTGCCTGTTGTTCTCTCTTTTAATAAACCTATTCCAGAAATTAAGAAAACGAAAAAGAAGACAAAAAAACCTATTAAAATTGGACTAAATACGTCAAACACGCCACTATCCTTACTTCCATACACATACTTTGTTATCATATCGGAAAGAGGTAATTTCACTTTTATCCCACTTTTTTGGATCAGTTGGAATTGTATTTGTGTGCTGAGTGTTTGCTTCACTTTCAATTGCAGACTTTTCGCATTGGTAGGATTCGTATTCAGTAAAGTTATCGTCACTTTGCCGTTGTTGATTTGTAAAAATCCATCTAAATTATTCTTTTTCATCACATTATTTACATTCGAAACACTTTTAAATTCTATCACTTGAATGTCTGCATCTTTTAGTTGTTTGATTATAGACAAATTAACATTTTCTACTCCTAAAGTAGATTTAACCGTTTTCCCATTAAAAACTAAATTCATCAGCGTTAATACCAACAAAGGAGCAATAAATAACAGTGCTAGAGTCCGTTTGTCCCGAAACATTTGCTGGAAAATTCTTTTGACAAGAGCAACGACTCTCATTGTATTTTCCTCCCTGCACACAAAAATACCTCATCAAAACTTTTGGATTTGTACTGGTTTTTTAAGTCATTTGGTGTACCAGTTGCAATGAGTTTCCCATCCCTAACCATGGCTATATAATCGCATCTTTCCGCTTCATCCATGACATGTGTGGTGACAATAATCGTTTTTCCTTCTTCTTTTTTTAATCTTACAAGTTCCTTCCATATACTAAATCGCAATTCAGGATCGATTCCGACTGTCGGCTCATCCAAAATTAAAATCTTAGGATTTTGAATCAATGCTATCGCAAGAGACAACCTACGCTTCATGCCTCCAGAGTAAGCAAACACTCTTTTCTTTAAGTCTTCTGTTAGATTAACCAATTCTGCTACATAGGTTATTCTTTTCTGCATTACCGACTTATTCAGTTTAAACAGAGACGCAAAAAACGTAAGGTTCTCTTGGCCGGTCAAATCTGTATACAAAGCATCCGATTGAGCCATATACCCAATTTGTTGTAATAGCTTTCGATTAGGCACTTTCTCATCTAAAACATAAATAGAACCACTATCTGGAATATCCATACCTACAATCATTTTAATCAATGTCGTTTTTCCAGCTCCAGAAGGACCAATAAAACCGTATATTTGTCCTTCTTCCATACGAAAATTGATGTCATGAAGTACCATTTTTTTGCCAAACCTTTTGCATACTTTTTTTATCGCGATAGTCTCTTTCATAGTATACCTCCTTACTGTAAGTGAGTAATCACTCACTTTATACTCATAATACTCTATTTATGGAACACTAGCAAAGAATAATCTTTACCAAAACTCAACAAACAGTATTTCTGCTAATACTAGAGGTTGATCTTTATTTTTCTCGAACATATAAAATAATTTATAAACAACAATTATTTATACAATAAGACAACCATCTCTCCCTGTAATTTAAATACAAACATTTACAAGTATACTATGCAATTAAAAAGAGCCATTAAATTTCAAATATAGAACAAAAAAATCACCTCAGATGTAAGCGGTGATTTTTTGTCCTATATACTATCTAACACATCCATGTGCTTTTGTTGGTATTCTTCTAAGATTCCTTTTTGACCACATACAGCTAGAGTCGTTGAATTTTGGGAGTGATGTTAAATGAAAATCAGAATTCATCATCCTTATTGTATCAATTTCATTTGACTAGCTATCGTTCCAAGGTGAATCGCTTCGTGCATCAAAGCAAAGTTGAACAACTCTCCTGCAGTATTGAATTGGAATGGTCCCATTTCAAATGAAGATTGGAGATCCTTATCCAATAATTCTGGGGATAGCTCGGAGAACTGGGAAAGCTGTTCCACTAATAGTTTGATTAACTCGTCTTTCGATGGAGGAGCGATATTCCAATCTGCTGGTTTTGTTCCAGAGTTAAACAACGATTCATATTTAGCTGGAATGGTCGAAGCAGAACCAAATGATAGAGTAGAATATTTATCCATCCAATAAATAATGTGACCGACATTCCAGCGAATCGTATTATTGAATCCTTCTGGTTGAATATCTAATTGAGTTTCCGATACTCCCTGAAGTTGTCCAATTAGAATCTGCCGCAAAACTTTTCCTGTATTTATAATTGATTGTGTCATGATGAAACGCCTCCTGATAAGTTGTTTTGTGTTTCGTTTTCATATCTAAAGTGTACATTGCATTCTACAAAGCAACCATCACGAAATTCCGATGAAAATAATCAGTTTTAGTTATGATATTATTTGTTATCATGAATATTGGAATTACTTATAGGAGTGTTGTCTGGCATGGTACATACATTTTATGAATGGCTTATGAATGTTTTAGATTGGCTTTCTAAAAGGAATTGGAAAGATTGGAATATGTGGATGGCAGCGGGACAATTGATTGGCACTCTAGCAACTCTTTGGACCGCAAAAATCGCTTTAAAACTAGTTAGAGAAACAAAAAGGCAAGAGAAAGAGACAAGGAGGAGAGAAAAAGAGGCACTTGAAATCGAGTTGCACCCCAAAGTTGCTATTAAAGATAATGGCAATGAAAAGAAAGTCGTTTATTTTACTTTAGCAAATATAAAACCAATCCCTGCATTTATTGATGATTTTGTCTTTATCAATGTAAATGAAATCCCTGAAATAGAGCCATATTCTTATGAGATCATTGAGACAGGAACACCTGAAAGAGTAGTTTATGGTGAAGTAAGTAACACAAAAGTTCCATTGTCTTATTTAAAACGGTTGATAACAGAAAATGATCGAGAAGAAGGTTTTTTCAAATTTCAGTTCTCTCTTGCTACTGGTAAAGTTTATACATTCAGTATTTATTTGAAAGTGGGTAATGTTTCATCTGAATGGCATATTTATTTAGCAAATCAAGATGCTACATTAGACCAAATACTACAAACTGGAACCCATATACACTATGTACAAAATAGGATTGTAGAAATAAATCGACATGACCACAAAATCAGTTAAATCCCTCTGCATTAGCTCTTATTCAGCATAGACAGAGCAAAAATGGGTATATTTAATATCTGTCTAGTTATTTCCATTTTGTCAGTCCAATTTATCAGATCTATTCTGGAAACCCTCAAATCATTTAGAAATGGGGGATTCTCTATATTATAGCATTGCGAGCGAGAAAACCCACGATTTAAATCGTGGGATGAAAGCGAGCGTTGAACGAGGGGAAGGAATTTCCCTTCAGCAGTTCAACCTTTGGAAAAAATAGGTTTATAAACAAACGTTCTTGTAGTAATATATGTATAGTCGCGACAGACGAAAACCAAGTTTGCGCGAGGCAAAGAAAAAACAACAAACATAAACCGTGGGGCGCACGGGGTTAGCTTGGTAATGAAATAGTCATGAGGCTATCGTCCCAAGAATCCAACGGCTTTAGCCGTATGGAGTTGTCAAAAGGGAGAAGATGAAACAAGAGTACCTTTCTCTTGTTTTTCAATTTACAACCAGCCTTAAAAAGGTATGGTCTGCTTATACTCTTATATCAGAGATTGCCGCTTCGTTTATAGCGACTACTATTGTTCCTGATACCCAATCATATACATTTTTTTGTTCCCTATTTGTCAAAGGAACCACAAAGTACAAAATTAACAGTATATTCGCAGTAATTAATGCAGAATTCACTATAGATTCAGAAACATGTGATGGCAGTAACATATGCCAAATTGCGAAGTGGGAAAGTTCCCAAGGAAAAAATTTGATTACAGAGCGGACGATGGATCTTATGATCCCAATCCGTTCTCCATTTTTATTCACAACTTGTATGTTCATTCTTCTTTTTCCAATAGTCCCCTTCATTCTCGAAGACTCCAAACAAGTGAAATAACTCATTACTGGTAAAGTCAAAAGGATAAATCCAGTTAATTCAGCAGTTTGGGGATCTGTAGAAAATAAAGAACGCAAATAAGGATGAAAAGTTATAGATACAATCCCTAATAAAATCCCATAACCGAGGATACATAAATAATCCAGACATAAAGCATAAAATCTTCGTTTGTAATTTCTTTGTACTGTTGAATTTAGCAATTCTGTCTTATCCCCCTTAGATTTCTATCATAACTATAGAGATTTCCCACAGCAACAACTTCAACAAAACCATCTTTTTTTAATTTCAATCTATATGCAACTGGGTTTTTCAGTCCAACCTTCCACGTTCACGATTCGCAGCAAAATAAGCAAAATTTTCACGAAAATAAAAGAGCGACAGTAAGCCTGCCGCTCCTTTCCTATACTCTATCTTTGATTTCTTGTTTTAAACGCTTCTTCAAATCTTCTAATCCTTCCGCTGTCTGCTCTTTAGAGTGACGTCGTCTAACGTTTACCAATCCAGCTTCTCTCTCTTTTTCTCCTACTACAAACATATAAGGAACTTTTTCCATTTCTGCTTGACGGATTTTGTATCCTAGTTTCTCATCTCGATCATCGAGATTCACTCGGATGCCTGCGTCTTTTAATTCTTTGGTCACTTCTTCTGCATACTCAAGGAAATTCGCTGACACAGGAAGTACTTTTGCTTGAACTGGTGATAACCAAAGCGGGAAGTCGCCCATGTGGTATTCGGTCAAAAATGCTACAAAACGCTCCATCGTACCAACAACTCCGCGATGAATAACAACTGGACGATGTGCTTGGCCATCTTTTCCGATGTATTCCAGCTCAAATTTATTAGGAAGATGGAAATCCAATTGCACAGTTGATAGTGTTTCATCTTTTCCTAATGCTGTCTGTACTTGAACATCAAGTTTTGGTCCATAAAAAGCAGCTTCGCCTTCTGCTTCTACATAAGGCAAGCCCATTTCATCCATCGTTTCTTTTAACATGGACTGAGATACATTCCACATCTCGTCGTTATCAACATATTTTTCCTTATTTTTCGGATCACGGTAGGACAAACGGAAGAAGTAATCTTTGATGCCAAAAACACGATAAACTTCTAAAATCAGCTCCACAACACGCTTAAATTCGGATTTGATCTGTTCCGGTAAACAAAATATATGTGCATCATTTAAAGTCATGGATCGCACCCGCTGTAATCCAGATAGTGCTCCTGACATTTCATAACGATGCATAGTACCTAATTCTGCTACACGAAGGGGCAGATTGCGATAGCTTCGCATTTCACTTTTATACACCATCATATGATGCGGACAATTCATCGGACGCAATACCAATTCTTCATTATCGATCTTGATTGGGGGATACATATCTTCTTGGTAATGGTCCCAATGCCCAGATATTTTATAGAGATCGACATTTGCCAAATGCGGGGTATACACATGATCATATCCAAGACTTTCTTCTAAATCCACGATATATCGTTCGATCTCGCGGCGAATTTTTGCTCCATTTGGCAACCAAAGCGGCAGCCCTTGGCCGACTTCTGGAACAAGTGAAAAAATACCAAGCTGACTATTGAGTTTTCGGTGATCCCGCCGTTTTGCATCTTCCAAACGTTCCAAATATGCATCGAGCTCCGATTGTTTCTCCCATGCAGTTCCATAAATTCTTTGCAGCATTTGATTATCAGAGCTGCCTCTCCAGTAAGCACCAGCAATACTGAGCAATTTAAATGCTTTGAGTCGTCCTGTAGAAGGAACATGCGGACCTCGACAAAGGTCAAAAAACTCACCTTGTTCATAGATAGTGATTTCAGCATCTTCTGGTAAATCACGAATCAGTTCCAATTTTAAATGATCATTTATCTCTTCATATTTACGAATTGCTTCTTCTCTCGAAACAACTTTTCGTTCAAAAGGAATATTTTCCTTAACAATCTTTTTCATTTCTTCTTCAATCTTTGGTAAATCCTCTGGAGACAAACTGATAGAAAGATCAATATCATAATAAAATCCATCTTCAATTACTGGTCCAATCCCCAATTTTACATCTGGATACAATCTCTTCAATGCTTGCGCCATCAAATGAACCGTACTATGACGGTATACTTCCAGACCTTCTTTGTCTGCCAAAGTTAAAATCTTCACTTCTGCACCATCTGGTACTTCTCTGCTCAAATCAACGATCTGATCATTAATCACACCAGCGATCGCTTTTTTTTGTAATCCCTTACTGATAGATGCAGCGACATCATCCACCGTAACTTTATTTTCGAATATGCGTTCAGATTCATCAGGTAACTTTACTAACATGTTTCTTTCACTCCTCTTCAACATAAAAAACGCCCATCCCAAAAGGGACGAGCGTTGGTCTCGTGGTTCCACCCTACTTCAACTTAAATCCATAAGTTCTCATAAGCACAAATAACGGTGTGTTACCGGAGATAGATACTATTACTTCCCTATCTCAGCTCCAAGGCGGTATTTTTCACTTCAGCGGGCGAAGGGGCTTTCAGCCGAGACCCCTATCTCTTATCACCATTAAGTAAAAAACATATCCTCATCACAGCAAATAAAAAGTTGCTTGAATTATAACCAATGAATCGATTATAAGTCAAGCGTTTCTGCTGTCCCACAAGTATTGCATCCAGTACATTTTATCATTCGAGACTCAAAGATCTGTAATAAAGTTCGAATAATATTTTCTTCTGGAAACTTTGTATGCAAAATAATTTTTTCTGGAGCAATGGTCAAAAGCGTACTAACGATTAAATCTTCATGAGAAAAGGAATGTTCTACTATTTCCTGAAGAGTTCCCCCATCATTTAATTGCAGTGTTTCACCTTCTGCGTCCAGTAAATCAAATTTCTTCACTCCACGATGCATGATATGTACAAGATCGATTTTGGATTCCTGTACGGAAACAAAGTACTTTAAAAGCGAAATAAAATCTTGATACTCTTGATCCAATAAAAATTGGTCTACTGCATCATGTACACATTTTGTCAGTGCTTTGCGATAAAAATCAAGACGGAAACGAACATATCCATCAATTGCAAGTAATTTGGATTCCCGTAAAAAATGGAAAATCGGCTTATGTAACCTCTCTTCTCTTTTATTATAGGGAGTCCGGAAATAAGTATGGGTATTTTTTTGAAACAATCGATTGGTATGTACTTTAATTTGTTCTATTTCCCGATCATAATATTGTGGATAATGTTTTTGGATCGCTTCTACAATCAAAGTCTCTTCAAAGTAACTGCAAATGTATAAAGATAATTCTTCACTTATCACACGTCTGATTTCACGTTCCTGGGACCTTCGCTTTAACTTGCATTGAATGATATAAAAGTATCGATCAATGGAATTGCTTTCATGTACTTCGCAATACACATCCAACTTCTCCATACGTTTTGGCAATTTCATTAAATGATGAAACAAACCAGTCGCTCGATAAGCATTTGCTTGAGGTATGCTGATGGTATAATCCACTTAAGCCCCCCCTTTCTGTCTGGTATATCCTGATTTAGTATATGGGAAACAATTGGCAGGTATACATTGACAGAACAGAAAGATGCAAAGCCCTTTTGATTAGCCGATTAAATACATTTTCCCAAGCAGATAAACATATCCAACACAAGCGAGTAATAAAGTAGCTCTTCCTAAAATTTTATCCGTTTCTCTACCTGTACGTACTTTTAATCCAACTGATTTCAAACCAATCTTTTTTGAATATGGCCAAAAAAAAGGAACTCCCGCCACTGTAAATGCATCTGCTATTAAATGCGAAAAATATCCTGCTGCTACCGCATACACATACGAAGGTAGAGCCAGATAAATAACCAACAGAACATAAGCCATCCCAACAAACGAATGAGTCACACTTCGATGTGGAACATAGGCAACTCCTGCACAATAAATACCTGTCAGTAATACCCATAAAGGCAGATGGGCAAAAAAATAAAACAAACAAATGATAACTCCTACACTTGCCAAAGCAAGCGACCTCCACTTCCGATTTAATGAAGAAAACATCCATTTATTAATTTTGCTTCCATCTTCATCAATGTCTGGAAGCATGGCCGCAATTGTTGCAGCAGCAACGGTTGCTGTAAGTGAAAGAAAAGAATCACTTGTCGCAAAACCTACGGCAACTCCAGTAGCCAAACCAATTCGTAAATGTGTCTGTCCTTGCATGATGTCATCCCTTTTATGTATAAATTATGAACTATTCATATAATATTACACATTTTTTAAATATAGAAGACTTAATATATTACTAATAGGGAGAGAACATGATAGGTGCTGCTAGGAGCGAGTGGAATTTCACTTCTGTAAATGGGAAGACTTGTTGTTTCATTTTTTGCATAATATTCAATATAAATTAGACTTAATGCCAAAATTAATACTTTAACCTCCTTGTTAACAAGTGGAGATTAGAAAAAAGGTCAATTCATTGACCTTTTTTCGTTCTTCTTGAGACCTACACTTTTTTATATAAGGTTATACCAACTAACAAATACCCAAATCCAAATAGAATTGCTCCTACTGTTTCAACAAAGACAGGAACAAACAACTGCATTCCAAATAGAGGAGTACCTAATATAATCAGCAGACTGGAAAACCAATGAAATAATTTGCTTTTTATTAGCAACACTGCTGTCCCAATGTGTCCAAAAATGAAAATTATCCAAGTAAAATATATGACTACCAATACTGTAAATTATTTTTCACCCTTCCTTTTTAAACAATCCAAAATGTCAAGAAGGATAGAATAAGAGAAGTAATAATCAATGCTAGAAAAGGCTTAAATGCCTTTGTTCTTATATCATTAAAACTAATATTCAAACCAAGACCAACCATTGCAGCTGTTAATAGAAAAGAGGTGAAATCCGAAAAGTGTTTTAAACTATCGGATGAAACTGGGACATATTTTCCAAGAATATAACTCCCAAATAAACTCATACATATAAAACCAATTAAAAACCATGGAAATGGTATTTTTGGCTGATTCGCATCCTGTACTTTCTTTTTATTTATTCCATAAAGAAAAAGAAAACTCAAAGGAACAAGCAACAAAACTCGACCTAACTTAGCTAACAAAGCTACAGCCAAAGCATTAGGACCAGCTGGAGCACCTGCCAAAGCCACTTGGGCTATTTCATGGAGACTGATCCCGCTCCATTCTCCAAATTGCATTGATGAAATAGGAAGATAACGAAATAAAATAGTATAGATGATAGAAAACACTGTTCCAACAAAGGCAATCATACCAACACTAATCGCAGTGTCCTCTTCTTTTGTTTTTAAGATCGGAGACATCGTTGCGATTGCCGCTGCACCACATACCCCAGTACCGATTGCCAAAAGAAGGGAGATAGATGGATCTGCATTTAATCGTTTTCCAATCCACATCATTACAAAAATCGCGAAAATAATTACACCGATATCTTTCACTAGAAGTATCCATCCTTGATTTAAGATAATGGTCATATTTAATTTCAATCCATATAAAACAATAGCAAATCGCAAAAAACGATGAGCAGAGAATTGAATACCACTACGAATCACTTCTGGATAACCGAAAAATTGACGATAAATAGCAGCAACGATAATGGCACAAGCCAAAGAGCTTAAATGATCCAGCCATGGAAGCATAGATAAAACCAAGCCAAATACAGCTATTATACACGTAAAAGCTATACCACCTAACCAAAACAGAGTAGATTTAAAAGAAGGCTTCCCATTTGGTATGTGATATTCTTTTGTTAATTGACTTTGATTTTCCATGATTTTTCCTCTATTCTTTTTACAATCAGATTACTCCTGTTCTATGCATAAGAAAAATAATATCTAGTAATGACTATGATAAGTAAATTCATATGAATCTTTTAGAAATGAGGTTATCCATGGATTATCATTTAAAAGTATTTGTTACAGTTGTAGAGAAGAAAAGTTTCTCAAAAGCTGCCGAAGATCTAAATTTAACTCAGCCAGCTGTTAGTCAATATATACGAGCATTGGAACATTCCATTGGAGCAAAATTATTAGAAAGAACAAATAAATATGTTCGCTTGAATCAAATAGGTGAAATGGTATTTCATTATGCCAAAGAAATATTAGGTCTGTATACAAAAATGCAGTTTTTGGTCGACGAACGTATCAATAGAGCTACTGGTCCGATCACCATTGGTGCTAGTTATACTTTTGGGGAATATATTCTGCCTTATATCGTTGCAAAATTACAGAAAACATATCCAACCATTAACCCATCTATAACCATTAATAATTCAAAAGAGATTATAGAGCTTATCACAAGTCATCAATTGGATATTGGCATTATCGAAGGGCCATTTAGAGGAAAAACGTTAGCCACAGAAATCATCGCAGAAGATAACATGTATATAACTGCCTCTTGTGATCATCACCTGATAAAAGAGGAAAGAGAAATAACTATATCCGAATTAGAAGAAGAAACATGGATTATACGGGAAGAAGGATCGGGTACAAGAAATGCGGCAGATGAATTTTTTCATCAATTCCAAATCAAACCAAAAAAATATATGGAGTTTGGGAGTACCCAGCTCATTAAAGAATCCGTCCAAGCTGGGATTGGTATCTCCCTTTTATCTCAGTGGGCGATAAAAAAAGATTTACGCCATCAGTATTTGAAATTAATCAAAGTAAAAGGATTACCTTTTAAACGATACTTTTCTATCATAACCAATAACACCTATCAAACAATGGGATTAAAAACATTTATCCAGACACTTCGGGAATATTTTGCTAAGAAGATGGAAATGTAAGATTATTGCCTGTATAGTAAGAAACTTTTTGATGTATAAAAACCCTCTTATGGTAGTGGTGAATGCTACCCTAAGAGGATCATACCGAAATCTATATATTTTCTCTTATTTTCGGGGTCTGAGCTGAAGAAACCGCTCAGACTGGTATACCAAGTAACCATTAATCGTGAACAGTGATAGTATAAAGTTTCTTTTTGTTGTGGGATACCACAGCTCGTCCATTACTATCAATAGTGACATTGTGACTTTGCCTGAGAACCCTCTTTCCATTGACATTCTCCCAGCTTACCTCCGCAAAAATCTGCTTCTTCTTGCGAATGATCACACTTGTTTCGGTTACTTCCATGGTATACTGTTTAAGCTCTCCATGGGCACGGGCAAAAAAATCCGCTTCAATTGCCCAAATATCGCCAAATTCGCTTGTATCTACAGGAATACCCAATTCGATAGCCATGAGGCTAACCTTTCTCTTGTAAAACGATTTGGTAACGCTATTTATTCTACACTACTTTCGTCTATTTTGGTTCTTTAAGTTGTCTACAAAATGAAAGCTGTAATTGTAATATTTTGTATTGTAGACGAAAATACAAACAAAAAAAGAGGTTCATTCTTCTTGAACCTCTTTTTTTCATAAATTTCTAGTTTTGCATCACGAAATCTTTGTCTACTTCTTCTGATTCATCAAATACATGTAATGTCTCATAACGCGTGTTGCGCTGTGCTGGAATTTTCCCTGCCTCACGTATTAATTGCAAACAAAGATTGATATTCACTTTATAAGTTGTACCAGCAGCAGATACAACGTTTTCTTCCATCATTGTACTGCCAAAATCATTACATCCATATTGCAAAGACAATTTACCAATCTCCGGACCCATTGTAACCCAAGAAGACTGGAAATTCGGCACATTGTCTAACATTAGACGAGCGATTGCTACAGCCTTTAAATATTCACGCGGAGACAGCTTTTCACGCTTCATATTGGTGTTGTCTGGCTGGAAAGTCCACACAATAAAAGCTAGGAAACCTTTCGTTTCATCTTGTGCTTCTCGAATCCGCAATAGATGCAGTACTCGTTCTTCGATGCTCTCTCCAAAACCAATGACCATCGTAGCAGTTGTTTTCATCCCTATTCGATGGGCAGTCTGCATAACGTCCATCCAATCACGCCACGAACCTTTTAATTTACTAATTTTTTTACGTGTTCGATCATCTAAGATCTCCGCTCCACCACCAGGAAGGGAATCAAGACCAGCAGTATGTAATTCCCGAATCACTTGTTCCAGTGGTAAACCAGATACTTCCTGCATCTTCATAATTTCTGCTGGTGAGAACGAATGCATAGTAATATCAGGGAAATATTGCTTAATTTTCTTCAACAGATCTGTATAGTAGGAAAAAGGTAAATTCGGATTGGTACCTCCTTGCATTAGTATCTCAGTTCCACCTACATCCTGTGTTTCCTTGATTTTTTGTAAGATTGTCTCGTCTGGTAAAACATACCCTTCATCGGAATTTGGAGAACGGTAAAATGCACAAAAGCGACAATAAGTATCGCATACATTGGTATAGTTAATATTTCGGCCTACAACAAATGTAGTAATTGGTTCTGGGTGCAGGCGTTCCATCACTTCATTTGCTGCGGCTCCAATTTTTTCTACTTCATCGCTTTCCCAAAGTGCAATTCCGTCTTCTAGACTAAGGCGTTCACCATTTCGTACACGGTTTAATATATCGTCAATGTTCATCGTAACACTCCCAAGCCTTTCTATACTAGATAATCACCTTTCATTTTAACATAGCCATCCCAAAAATAATTGACAATGATTCTCATTACTGATAGGTTTTTATTGGAACATCATGTAGGGGGGCGAAAATTATTCCGCTTTATACTGAGAACATCTCTGTTCAATATCAAAATAACCTTGTCATCAATCAATTGAATTTGCATATACCAATAGAAAAAATCACCGCAATCATTGGAGCAAACGGTTGTGGCAAGTCCACTATTTTAAAAACGATGGCACGCATCTTAGAGCCAAGCGCCGGAGCAGTTTACTTGGATGGAAAACAGATTCACAAGGAATCAACAAAGCAAGTAGCGAAACAACTCGCTATTTTACCTCAATTGCCTGAAGCTCCAGAAGGTACAACGGTACAAGAATTGGTATCTTTTGGGAGGTTTCCTCATCGTAAAGGCTTTGGTTACCTTAGTAAATATGATCATGCTGTTATCGAAGAAACTTTAGAAAAGACAGACTTAATAACTTATCGAGATAAAGCCGTTCACCAATTATCTGGCGGTCAACGGCAACGTGCTTGGATTGCAATGGCAATCAGCCAAGAAACACCCTACCTTCTGTTAGATGAACCTACTACTTACCTAGATATCGCTCATCAATTGGATATACTTACCCTAATTCAACAATTAAACCGAAATGAAAACCGCACCATTGTGATGGTTGTACATGATCTGAATCATGCCGCACGTTATGCAGATCACATCATTGCTGTCAAACAGGGAGAAATATATGCAGAAGGCTCCCCACAAGAGGTGCTAACACATGATATGCTAAAAGATGTATTTCAAGTAAAGGCAAATATTATCGTTGAACCTCATACTGGATTACCTACTTGTATTCCTTATGAAAAAATCTAAAACATGAAGCCTCCACCTTTCAAAATTGGGAGGTTTTTTAGCTTATAAAATAATAATTTAATTTTCTATTAACTGTTTCATCCACTTAGATGTGTAAGAATATTAATTAATTTCCCAAAAGGATCCCTCACAAAAAACCTTCTAACACCCCATGGTTCGTCAGTTGGTCCATATTCTATTGGAAATCCAGCTTCTTTCATCTGTTTGTAAACAAAATTTGCATCATCCACTTCAATGGATAGATCAGGTGTTGGTGTGTCTGATCCTCCTTGTGTTGCAAAACTAATTTGGATATTCATCATTTCATTTGAACCATATGTTGCTATCCATCCATGATTCATAAGTAAATCAAGTCCCAAAATGTCTTGGTAAAAGCTTTTTGCAGCAGAAATATTTTGGGTTGCAATATTATAAATAATTCGTTTGACTGTCATAGTCTACTTCACCATTCTTTTAAATTAAATAGGCACTCTATCTCATTTCTAATTGATAGAGAATAAAGCTTTTTCTCATGCTGAATTTCAAAGGAAAATAATAGGTAGAGAATTGAAGGAATTATTTTTTAAAATTTATTTTTCTCTATGTGTCGATTTTGTCATAACTGGATCGTCGTATTAATAAAGAGCAGAATTTCACAGATATCCAAAGGGACTCATCACGATTTTACACCAAAACACAAAGGAGAAGTTATCATGCATTTTACTATTTCAAGCGACGGCACAAAAATTGCTTATGACAAGGCAGGTCAAGGACCAGCACTTATATTCGTTACCGGAGCTTTTAGTTATCGGAGATTTCCAGCACAATTAGAATTGGCCGATCAATTAGCACAGCACTTTACCGTTTACAATTACGATCGACGTGGTCGGGGAGATAGTCAAGCTACCGAACCTTATGAACCAGAACGTGAAGTGGAAGATTTACAAGCAATGATCGAAGCTGCTGGTGGATCTGCATATGTTTGGGGATTATCTTCCGGAGCAGTAATTGCTTTACAAGCTGCTGAAAAAGGTGCAAACATCGGAAAATTAGCACTGCATGAACCCCCCTTTATCGTTGATACAATCGGTCACGTTGCACCAAAAGATTTCGCAGCACATGTAAAAAAACTTATTAATATTAATCGTAAAGCCGAAGCGATCAAGTATTTTATGACAAAAGGAATGGGTGCTCCGTCTCTTATTGTCGGCATCATGCGTTTCATGCCAAATGTGTGGTCAAAATTGATGGAGGTTGCCCACACTCTTCCCTACGATGCTGCTTTGATGGACGGATATATGGTAGGACAGCCTTTGCCTGCTGAATCATGGAACAATGCTACCATGCCAACAGTCGTCTTAGCAGGCAGTGAAAGCCCAATTACCTTGCGTCATGGTGCTCAATCATTAGTTGATATACTCCCAAATGCCAAGTTAGTGAGCAAAAAAGGGCTTGGTCATACTAAAAAACTCAACACAAAACAAATCGCCAATGAGCTTTTGTCCTTCTTTTCAACAAACAACTAAGGAAATATACATGAACACAGATGGGAGAACAAAAAATATGAAAAAAATTGATATGGAAAAGAGATATACTACTATAATGAGATTATTACTAATTGCTGGAATTACTTCTACTCCACTATTCTATGTCGTATCCATCGCGCAGATGTTCACACGAACCGGATTCGATATTAGACGTCATGCAATCAGCACTCTTACTTTAGGTGATTTAGGATGGATTCAAAGTAGTAATTTCATCATTTCTGGATTTCTTGCATCGTTAACTGCTATTGGCGTACATGGAATATTAAAAAATAACAAAGGCGCAATATCAGGTTCCATTCTCATCGGTGTATATGGTATTGGTATGATCATGGCAGGAATATTCCATCCAGATCCTGGTCTTGGGTTTCCTTCCGGTGCTCCTGCTGGAATGCCAACATCAATGAGTTTCCATGCTGCACTTCATTCTATTGCTTTCTTCACTGCATTTATTTGTTTGATTGCCGCTTGCTTTGTTTTTGTCCGGAGATTCTCTTCGATTAATGAACACGGATGGAAAATTTACTGTATCGCAACAGGCATCCTTTCTCCTTTACTAATTGTTTTAGGAATGAGTATGAGCAGTTGGATTGGAGTTATTATGGGAATTGCAGGGCTAATCGCCTTTGGTTGGGTATCTGTAATTTCAATAAGATTGCGCAATGAAGCTGCAAGATATATATAAAATTATTTATTGTTTCTATAAATTGAATTCTATACTTAAATTAAAAATGGTAGTTTTATAGAATAGAGATAATATAGGAGGAATTTATTATGAGATTCATGATGATCGTAAAAGCTACAACAGATTCTGAAGCAGGAAAGAAGCCAAGTCAAGAATTAATGGATGCAATGCAAAAATATAATGAGGAATTAGTAAAAGCAGGTGTATTGCTTGCTGCTGATGGATTACAACCGAGTACAAAGGGCATTCGAATTTCTTACCCAGAACCGGGAGGAAAACCAAAAATTGTTGATGGCCCTTTTACGGAAACAAAAGAAATTATTGCAGGATATACTTTAATAGAAGTGAAATCAAAAGAAGAAGCAATTCAATGGGCAATGCGGATGCCAGATCCCCATGGTTTTGGCCAAGGAGAAATTGAACTTCGTCAAATATCTGAAACAGAAGACCTAACCGACAATCCCGAAACATTAGCAAAAGAAGCTATATTACGCCAAAAACTCGAGGAACAAAAGAAAGCGTGAGTTTAGAAGATACAAAGCGAATCATTGATACCATCTGGCGTATGGAGTCACCAAAACTGATTGCAAACTTAACGAGAACACTACGGGATGTTGGTATTGCGGAAGATATTGCGCAGGATGCTTTAGTAATCGCACTGGAACAATGGCCAAAAAAGGGAATTCCAGATAATCCAGGTGCTTGGCTGATGACGACAGCCAAGCGTCGGGCGATTGATTTCTTACGAAGAGCCAAACTTCGGGATCAAAAATATATAGAAGTTGCTAAAAACATCGATTTATACACAGAAATAAATATAGATGAGAATACAGAGATGGAGATCGGCGATGATCTCCTGCGTCTTATTTTTATGACGTGTCATCCAGTACTATCCCCTGATGCTCGTGTAGCCTTAACTCTGAGATTGTTATGTGGGCTAACTGCGGATGAAATTGCTCGTTCCTTTTTAGCTGCTGAATCAACAATTGCTCAACGCATCGTCCGAGCCAAGCGAACGCTTCGATCGAAAAATATTCCTTTTGAGATGCCAAACGAAAAGGAGTTGCGAGATCGACTATCAACTGTACTTGAAGTAATATACCTAATGTTTAATGAAGGTTACTCTGCTACTTATGGCGATTGGATACGACCTGTATTATGTCAAGAGGCACTGAGACTGGGTCGAGTTCTTGCTGAAATCGCATCTAATGAATCAGAAGTTCATGGACTAGTATCTCTAATGGAGATTCAATCATCTAGATTGAAGACGAGAATTAACTCACAAGGGGAACCTGTACTACTCCAAGATCAAAACCGATTACAATGGGATCAACTTCTCATTCGCCGTGGTTTCGATGCATTAGAACGCAGCAAACAGTCCGGTCATCCATTAGGGCCTTACGCGCTTCAAGCTGCAATTGCAGCTTGTCATGCACAAGCAAAAACAGCGGAAGAAACAGATTGGATCAAAATAGCTGCACTTTATGAAGCTCTTTCAAGAGTACTCCCTTCTCCTGTAGTCGAATTAAATCGAGCGGTGGCCATATCTATGGCTTTTGGCCCAGAATATGGGCTGCAGATTGTCGATGAGCTGATGTCAAATTCTTCTTTAAAAGAATATCACTTGTTGCCAAGTGTTCGGGGTGATCTTCTTTTCAAACTAGGGAAATATCAGGAAGCAATTATTGAATTCCAACGCGCCTTGTCAATTACTCAAAATGAACACGAAAAAGAACTGTTACAAAAACGCATAACAGATTGCGAATCGAAAACATAAACATTTTTTGATACTCTGTCGATTTTATGATCGTTCACTCGTCGTTATAGTAAGAAGGTAATTTTAGAGCACACCGCACAGATATCTTCTTATTAGAAGGAGGGAAAGATTATACGTTATATATTAATAGCAAAGGCAACGAGCTACTCGGAAGCCGGAGTAAAACACAGCAAAAAATATATCCAGAAACGAACTGCATTTCATCGTGCTTTGAAGGAAGCAGATATTCTTCTTGCCAAAGAAGAGGTTTATCCCAGCAGTACAGGAACAAGAATCATCTATTCTCCTGATACAATGAAGCCTATCATGCAAGTAGGTCCCTTTCCGCTTGATCATGCACTAGTTACAGAGTATATCATCATCGAAGTAGAAACGGAAAAAGAAGCACTAGAATGGGCACAGCAAATTCCAATACCAGAGTTTCCCTGTGAATATGTGATCGAGTTACGAAAACTCAAAGAGAAGCAAAATTTATTACAACCATCCCTCTCATATGCCCTAGAAATTGATTTACAAGATCAACTCAGTATCCTAAAAGCAGATTGTACACCATAGTTGACACAGACTGGAGAAGATAAGCCATGAATCAAGACGTAACAACGTATATAAACCAAACAGAACAAGAATGGCAAATAGAAAAAATGAACCATATTCGTCAAACCATTTATGAGGCAATACCCAATGTAACGGAATCAGTGAAATACAAACAAGCATTTTATACTTTCGAAGGGAAACAAGTCTGTATCTTCTTCCCTGCAAAAAACTGGATAAATCTCACTCTTTTTCATGCCGAAAATATAGAGATACCAAGCGATATGGTTTCTAATTCTACAAAACCGGAGCGAAAAACCATAAAAATCGATAAAGAACATGTATTTGATTATGATCACTTAAAAAAACTTTTGCAAAAAATAGCAAAAAACATCGCCTGATTTATTGAAAATAACAATGGAAAAATATAAAATACTTTGAAAACCTCATTGATTATTAGATGAGGTTTTTTATTTTTATCGTATGACACATAAATTGTTCTCTACTTACTGCAATCTGTTTTTTGTCTTAAGAAAATCTCCTTCATCAATTGTATTGCTACAGGAGATACTTCTTTTAACACTACTTATGAGGTGATAGAAATGACAAAACAACAGCCAAAAGATGTCTTTCCAGCTCAACATCAAAACAGACAACCAGGCATTGAATCGGAAATGAATCCTTTGCCTATATCGGCTCGAAAAGATCAATCCGAAGGAAAACTTGCCAACAAAGTTGCGATCATTACTGGCAGTACCAGATTTTATTAAATTTCCGTCCCATTCTCCATTTAAAACGAATTTTAATCCAGAGGAAGTACTTTTATAAGTCCAAACCCATTGTCTGAGTTTATTTTATTTCAAACCAAAAAAGAGAGGCATATAGGGGACTTTATAAGCCTCTCTTTATGTACTATGAGTTATGCACTAACTTTTTCTCTTCCCAACCGAAGCTATCAAACCATCGATTCTCTCTGTAGTTTTCAATGGCTCTTGAAATGTAAGGTATCACATTCGAGGGCAGACTGTTTAATGGAAAGAATCGTAAGTCATCACATTTATGTGGTTCGAGATTTTGAATTTCCCCACTCCAATTCTTCACTACTGCAAAGAAATCAACTCTCTCATCTCCTGCTTTTCGATGCATCACACCAACGATTTCCACATTTTCCTCTGTCACATCTACTCCTGCTTCTTCTTTCACTTCACGAACCGCTGCTTCTTTAACGGTTTCTCCCCCATCCAAATGTCCTGCAACAACGCTGTAGTTGCCATCTTCATAACCAGTGTTATAACGACGAAGAAGAAGTATTTCCTCATTCTTTATAAAAAACAAATGGATGGTTACAGGTGCTGTGAATCTTTCTTTACTCATTTTATCATCTCCAGAATTCTAATGAATGGTTATTTTAACAATAGTTTGTTTATTCTGTCCACTAACTCACTATGAAGCGTAATTCCACTAGCTTTAACGCTTTGTTCTAATTGCTCAGGACAACTGGCTCCAACAATCGCACTTGCTATTGATGTATCGCGAATTGTCCAAGCTAGGACAAGTTGAACCAAAGTTAAACCTTCTTGTTTAGCAATAATCTTTAACTCTGAAACAATACGTTTGTTTGGTTCATTGATCATTTTGGGTAAGGATTTCCTGTGAACTGGTGTTTCCTCTCCGTTCATGTACTTACCAGCTAACACCCCTTGGGCCAGTGGTGAATACACGATTTGACCAATACCTAGTTCATTGCAGATTGGGATAATCTCAGATTCAATATTTCTGTTGAACATGTTGTATTTCGGTTGATTTACAATCATTCGATCAAGCAAAAACTGATCTGCTAAAACACATGCTTGTTGTATTTGTTCGGAAGTCCATTCACTAACACCTAAATACAACACTTTACCTTGTCTAATCAAATCATTCATCGCAGTTAATGTTTCGAGAATAGGTGTTTCCTCATCAAATCGATGACAATAATAAATATCAATATACTCTACACCTAGTCTCTTTAAACTGTTATTGCATTGCTCGATAATGTGCTTTCTTGATAGACCTCGATCATTTACACCATGGCCCATCGGCCAAAATACTTTGGTGCTCAAAACGTAAGATTCTCTAGAAAGTTCGCTTAGTGCTTTTCCTAAGATAAGCTCTGCATCACCCCTTTCATATACATTTGCAGTATCAAAAGAATTAATACCAAGGTCAAAAGCTTTATAGATCGTAGAAATGGAATCATCTTCTGATACATAACCACCAAAGGTCAACCAACTACCTAAACTTATTTCACTTACTTTTAAACCAGATCGCCCAACTCTTCGATACTTCATAGAATCCCACCCTCATATTAATTCTGGATTATTGATAAGACTCCACTTCCCTTGATTTTGCAACCAACGATCAATTGACTTAGATAATCGGTCATCCAAACTATCTGTTAATTGTTTGTTGATTAAATCGTTTTGAATATCCATAACTAAATTAGCCATTAATTGCTGCCATTTTGACATACTGTCTTGTACACGTTCTCTAAATCCTTCTTTGCCTTGTTCTAAAATTAATAAATGTTCTAATTTCTCTCCCTGAAGAAACAACCGTAATTCATTTTCTTCTTGAGGTGTTGGATCAATTGTGTACACTAGATACTTTAATAGATACTGACTAATCTCTCTATGTCTTCTCATGTAATCGTAGTATTTTTGTTTCTCCACCAGATTAGCAACTTTATACAAGCTTTTGATTGTGTACATAATACCAAAGTTGCTATCGATCCACATTTGAGAAGCCAAACTCAATTCACCTACTGTATAATCGAGAAAATGAATAGTGTATCTTCCCATATTGGTGTCTGGATTTCCCTCATTCTGGATAAGAGATACATTCTGCTTTCTTTCCGTAAGTTTTACCATTCTGGAATAAGGGGTATTGGTTAGTACTTCCATCGAAGCGAGCATATAAGAAACAATAGAATAAACAGGTTGTCCAGTTTTATGTTTATTGATGAAGTCTTCGTCATGCAAAAGTCGATCATATAATTCTTCATAAGACATATCACCAATGTCAACTGGTTTCATTAGCGCATCTGTCCGTTCCAAGAAGGCTAGATTCTCTCGAATATCACCTAATCCTTCCATAAGCTGATCGAACATAATAAAACCGATTCTCAATTGAATTCCTAATGCACTCAAAAGTCTTAGTGCAACAATATTTTGCTCCGGTTTTGTCCCTTTTCCATAACGCTTCAACTGTGCCTCTGATCCAGATTCAACCCCAATAAATACACGATCAGCTCCTGCTTGTGAGCAATAATGCCACATTTTTAATCTCTCCACATTCCATTCCACGCTATTTTTAGGAATATATACAGAGTCAGCTCTAGCAGCCAAATCAAAGCGAATCTTATCAGGACGTTTTAAGATACCTTCGCAAAAATTTATAACTCGTTCTGCTTCTCTTCCATCTGGTAATTCGCCTATAAATTCTTCATCGGCTAAATAAATATGAGGTTTAATCCCTAGTTCATTTCCAGAGAGAATTAAATCATCAATTTGTTTCAATAGATTATCTGAAGATAATGGTCTCCAAGACCTTAACTTATGATCCCTTGGACAGAAAGTACAAAGCGAGTAATCACATCCTCTACTAGTCTCTAAAGTAAGTGCTCCTCTGTATTTTGCTACATCTTTAAGTGTATCTAAAGCAGGAGTTGGGACTTCATTCATATTCACAGTAATAGCCTGATTATGAACAACACGACCTGTATCAACATCAAGGTATGAGATACCATTAACTTTTTTTAAATCCATTTCACCACGAATATAAAGTGATAAATCCCGTAAAGTATACTCTCCCTCTTTATCACAAATTAGTAAATCAGGATATCTATAAAAGAATTGTTCCGGATTAAATGAGGGAATTACATTGCCAGCTACGATAAGAGAATTTATCTCTTTCGCTTCTTTTGCTTTAAAAAGCTTATCAAGTAGTGAGTAAGCCAGTAATTTCTGACCAAAATTAACGCTCATACCGATGAGATCTGGCTGAAGTTCTAATGCTCTCTTCACTATCTGATCGATTGTAATTCCCATCTGCATATCCAAAATATGTACTTGAGTCATCTGTTGTTTCCTTAAGTAAGAAGAGAGAGTTCCTATACTTAGATTTAATCGAGGGATTGGAAAGTTTTCTATCACACATAGATTAATAAGAAGCATGGTAGGCATGTTCAAGAGTTCTAAGAGTTTTTCATTATACTCAAATATGTGCCATGATAGAGAAGTTTCTATTCCTTTATGCCAATTTGGATTACACCTTTCTAACAAAACATTCAAACGCAAATCTTGAAATGGAGAGAAAACGATTACAGTTTTATCTGGCATAACAACATAACAAGTGATGTTATCAGTCTCTCCGGAAATGATAATCTCTTGATATTCAGTTTGAAACATACCATCAAATAGCTTTGCTAATTGTTCTTTTAATTCAGTTGGACTTAACCATATTTGATTCATAATCCCTTTTATTTTCTTGTCAAATAATCTGATTTTGTTTCTCTCTAAGTAATTGCAAGACATATATATCACTCCTATAAATATCGATATGTTAATTTCTTCTCGAAAAAGGAAGGAAGAAAACTATCTAAAAAGTAACGCACAGAGGGCTGTTGAACTGCTAGACTTTCTATTTCCTTTTCTAACTCTTCATGAATCAAACAAAAATCGTTATTACCTTTATTAACCTCTATCTTTGCTTTGCAATACGCATCCAATTGATCAGCAATATTAACAATTCTAATAGACTCCTCATCAATATCTTGAAAAATCCCAAGATACTCTGAGGCTATTCTTTCAGGAACCATTTTTGCAATTTCATTGTTTGTTATTCTTTTTAACTCTCGAAAAGAATTTCTTATTGATTCATGTCTTTTTACTGGAGCAATTACATGAGTTAGTATGGCATCAGCAGAATCATGATATAGTGCCAATGTTAGCACCTTCTCAATATTTACTTCTTCGTTGTAAATTTTTCTTTTGATAACACATAAGGCATGTGCAATAAGCGAAACAAAGTGACTATGCTGAGCAACATCTTCTGAATGAATGCAATACGAACCACTCCATCTGGGGGTAAACCTTAGACGATACAATAAAGCGTAAAGAGAATTGCCCAAAATACAACACCCTCTCATTTCATTTCACCCTATATAAAACTTAACTAAGTAGCTCTAGCAAATAACGCTCTTGTTCACGAATCTTCTCCAGTTCGAATGCAAATATATAAGTTGTAAGAGCTGAATGGAACCGAAGAACATCATTGACTTGTCCTGTACTAATAAAGTTAAAAAGCCTTTCCATTCGAAACCGATTCATTGTTTCCATGGTAAATTTCAAATGCAGATGACCATATTTCAGGAGTATATAAATGGATTCAATAATAGATGAGCGTGTTTGTGCTTCTCTTACTCTTGTAATGAGAGGAACATAATGCTCCCCTTCACCACATGAATATACAAAATATTCCGCTAATTCTTTAGCTAATTCTAAAGTCTGGCTTAATTCAAGTTTTTTCATGTCTGAATCATCGATGTTCATTTACCAGTTGTCTCCCTCCCTTTTAGGTCAAAGAGTGGTCTAAATGAATAAGACGCAATTAACTTTCATCAAAACTTTTACCATGAACTACGATCTTGCCATCAGATAATGTCTTACGTATTTCATACATAGAAAAAACTAGCGTTCCATTACTCGTTTCCAAACATAGCTGTATCTTTTCTTTCGGTTTAGTGCGCTTAATTGACAACGAGAATTGAACCTTGTTAGGTAATGACTTACTGTTTATAGAAGTTAATAAAGAATTGTCACCAACAAATTGACTCATATCAATTTTCATCATACTCACCTTATCCCTACTTGTTTTTTTACTACGAGTGAAGGAAGCAAGCTTTTATCTATCGGATTTACTTTCCTTAAGGCATTCTGTATCTGTCCTTTTCTTTCCACAAACAAAGCTGCTCGCAATTGGCTTTTTTGTACTAATATTTTTTCTTCAATTTCCTTTTGATATCTAACCAATGCAAAAGTAATTAAATTTTTTAATTCCTCATCAATTGATAAAACCTGTCTTCCTTTGCCCACCATTTCGTCTTCCTCTCCTTTTTACGTGATCAAGAAGTTATAGCGTTACTGGAATTCTTTAATAAAAAAATGAAAGTACTACTCAACTGTTTTAAATTCACAGGCGTTATAGATTGAATATTCCAAAAATAGATGTAGCAATTTTTGATAAGTTGTTTTATATTAGTATGTGAGTGCATGGATTTCTATTAATTTTAAGAAATGCATCTTTCTGTTTTACTTCTCTTGGTGTATTTCTTGTTAAAATCTTAACTACATTATAAAATATTCAGAAAACAATTTCAATTTTAATATTATTGGCTATTTCTTTAATGGTAAAGATCAAATAATATGAAATATGGAAAATCACAACAAAAATTTAAAATCCATTTAACTTTCTTTAAAATAAATTGAATTTGGAGTGATTTTTGTTGATTAAATTCATCTACAACCAAGAAAAAATGGGAGAAATTTTTCGCCAAACACGTAAAGATCAGGGATATAGACAACGAGAAGTAGCAGAAGCAACTGGTCTTTCCGAGGCAACTGTCAGCAATATTGAGAATGGTAGTCACAAAGCTAGAGAGGACAATATTGTTTGTTATGCAGAATTCTTAGGAATAAAAAATGAGCTTTTCGGTATTGTTAGCGAAATAGAACAAAGAGAAAAGCAGGCAAAAATAGATTTACTTGAAATTGAAGAAATAGTAATTGCTAATCCAGATAAAGCCCTTGAGAGATTAAAAAATCTGAATCAATACTACAATATCGAATCAAATAATAATTTGGCTCCGATTGGTCACTACCTTTATGGCAGGTATTATTTCGAAAACAAAAAATGGAATCAAGCGGAAAAATATTTTTTGGAGGCAATTAGACTTATCAACGAAAAGGCTCTTGAATATCCAGAGCTTCGATTATCAAACATTAAATCAGCATGTTACAATGAACTTGGAAGCATTGCACATTTCCTAAACAAGAATAGGGAAGCTTTGCAATATGTCACTGAAGGAATAGAATGTTTTGTTGAAGACGGAAAAAGAAAATACCGAAAATATCTTATGTTACTAAACAAAGCGATTTACCTTGAGGGTTTAAGTCGAAAAGAAGAAGCATTACAAGCTCTTGAAGAATTGAAAATCGCAATAGCTAAGATTGAAAAGACATCGGAGGTATTTCAAAATGTCAGAACATCCGTTATCATCAAAATGTATAGAATGTACGCAAAGCTGTTAAACGAATTAGAAATGCCATATAAAGCAGTGGAAGAATGCGAAAAAGGAATAAGGATCGCATGGTTGAATAATGATTTTGATCGAGTTTTTACATTATGGACAACATTAGGCACGATTTATTACAATATAGGAGATTATGAAAGCACTGAAAAATTTTATTTTAAAGCGTTGGATATCCGACCAAAAGTAAAAGAAGAATTTCTTTACCCTTTTAATTATGTTAATCTTGGAACATTACTGATTCAGCAGAATAAATTGCAAGATGCTAAGCAATATATAGAAGATGCTATTGAAATTAGCAGAGTATATAAAGATGATCTTGCACTGACTGATTCATTGATGGCAATGGGAAAATGGTGTATTCAGCAAAAACTGCATACAGAAGCAATTAATCTGTATAAACAGGCTGAAGAAATTGCCCAACAGAACAACTTTCTTTCAATCGAATCCGAAATATTGACCAACTTATGTATCTGCTATGAAGAGACTTTAGATGAAATCGAATTTCAGAAGCATACTGTACAATTATTTAGAATTAGAAAGAAATTAATGGAAAGGAGGGTATAATTATGATTAATCGAGTTGATCCACCAGAAAATTAAAATTTATACCCTTGCACTTATAGAGGCTCCCAGTAGCCTCTTTATCAATGTTTAGAGTTTTTATTTAGATTGATTTAATTAAAAAAAGCTATGATCTCTTAGAAAAACTTTTACAACAAATAACAATGGAAAAATATAAAATACTTTGAAAACCTCATTGATTATTAGATGAGGTTTTTTATTTTTATCGTATGACCCACATGAATTGTTCTCTACTTACTGCAATCTGTTTTTTGTCTTAAGAAAATCTCCTTCATCAATTGTATTGCTACAGGAGATACTTCTTTTAACACTACTTATGAGGTGATAGAAATGACAAAACAACAGCCAAAAGATGTCTTTCCAGCTCAACATCAAAACAGACAACCAGGCATTGAATCGGAAATGAATCCTTTGCCTATATCGGCTCGAAAAGATCAATCCGAAGGAAAACTTGCCAACAAAGTTGCGATCATTACTGGCGGGGACAGCGGGATAGGAAAAGCAGTAGCGATTTCTTTTGCAAAAGAAGGAGCAGATATAGCTATTGTTTATTTAAATGAACAGACGGATGCCAATGAAACGAAGACAATCATTGAAAAATTAGGACGTAAGTGCGAATTATTCGCTGGAGATATTGGAGATGAAACATTTTGCAAACAAGTTATCGAGCAAAGTGTTTCTACATTTGGAAAACTGGATATTGTTGTGAATAACGCAGCCGAACAAACACCACAGCCAAATCTGCAACAAATAACAAGCAATCAATTGGAACGCACCTTTCGCACCAATGTATTTTCTATGTTTTATTTAACCAAAGCAGCCCTGCCTCATTTACCACAAGGCAGTTCTATTATTAATACCACTTCAATCACAGCTTATAAAGGGAATGACCAGCTGATCGATTACTCTGCTACCAAAGGGGCCATTACATCGTTTACTCGGTCGCTTTCTCAAAATTTAGTGCAGAAAGGTATTCGTGTGAATGGAGTAGCTCCTGGTCCAATTTGGACTCCTCTCATCCCTTCTACCTTTCCAGCAGATAAAGTTGCAACATTTGGTTCAGATACTCCAATGGGAAGAGCTGGTCAACCAGCAGAAGTCGCACCAGCTTATCTATACCTCGCTTCCGAAGATTCATCTTATGTAACAGGACAGATTATTCATGTTAATGGTGGAGAAATAGTAAACGGATAATTTATCGTAAGACGACCAGCGGGTTGATTCTCATGAGAATCAACCCGCTAAAACTGATTATTGTTCAGTTTTTCTTCAAGACTTGTTTCTGAAGATCATCTGCTTCTTGGAGCAGTTTCTTGCGATCAGGACGAGAACCTCGTTCCTTTCGCACTGTTTCAACAATACGTCCCTGCCACTTTTTATCTGTGCGGAAATCGACGTAAACAACAGCACGGATCTGCTCTAGTGTTTCCTGCAAACGTTTGACGGTCTGAGAAGCTGTAATATCAGGATCTGCCAACAAATTGTTCCGAGCATCCTGTGCTCGGCGATCTACTTCTGCACGGATCTGCTCTTTTTTCAGTTCATCCCATCGAGTGAATAGAATCCTATCCGCCTCGAAATGCTTGATGAAAGCTTGAATCATCAGACTTATTGCTTCATCAGTTGCAGACTTATCGCACAAAATCCGGTGAAGATTCGAGATACGTTTGAAGAATTCATTTTCTCCATAAAACGAATGACTCGACTTCCTCTTCAGCCACTGACCCACCATCAATCGTGCATCTCGCATACTTACAGGAAATGAGGAGTTCTTTAGGACAAAAGTTTGTTCAAGTCCCCAAACTCCTTCCTGAATGGAACCCTCACACCAATAAAAAGGCTCGTTATTAACCCGCATAACTACTCCCTTGCTCAGCAGATGATTACAAATAATATATCATATATGAATTGCAAAGCAGTTACAATTACATCCATAAAAAAAAGCAGTGGATGAACCCACTACTTTTATTTCGCTGCCTTTTCTTTTTTTACTTCTTCTTTTTTTCCAATAAAGATCGATATGACTAGGGCAAAGATGGCGAGCCACATGGAAATGTAGAAAACGTCATCCATCGCTTGTACTGTCGAATGAATCTGAATTTGACCGGAGATATATCCAAGTGCAGAAGCTTTTGCCTGAGCAAAAGTCTGTCCCATACCCATGTACACATTTTGTATTTGCTGGACAATCCCTTGGGAAAAATCAGAGAAAACATTATACTGATCAGAATAATTGGATGTATGGAAGACCTGACGATTGGTCCATAATAACGTTGCCCATGCAATCCCAAACGAAGCTGCAACTTGCCGGATAGTATTACTAAGGGCAGTAGCTTGTGCAACTTGATTGTTTGGAACAGCATTCATTCCAGCAGTCGAAATCGGCATCATAACCAATGAAATTCCTATTCCTCGTAAAATCAACCAGAAGATGAGCGTTGAAAAAGAAGTGTTTACATCCAATTGTGTTGTTAGATGTAAGGAATACGCCGTGATTCCCATTCCAATTATCGCTAACCATCTTGCCCCGATCTTATCAAACAATGCTCCTGCAACCGGCATCATCAGACCAGTGATAAGTGCTTGCGGCAAAAGCAGCAGCCCGGTTTGTAATGCAGTTAAACCAGCTATGTTTTGCAAAAAAATTGGGATTAAAAACAATGGCACGAACAAAATTACACTCGCTAAACTTGTAATGATTTGAGCAACCGTAAACACTCGGATTTTTACTAAGCGAAGATTTAACATCGGGTCTTTTTTAAACCATTCAATCAAAATGAACGCGAGCAAAGAGAAGATTCCGATGCCAATAAAAAATTCAACTTCACCATGACTCCAACCTTTTTCAGGTACAAGACCAATACCATACAATAAGGTAGAAAAACCAATAGTGGAAGTAATAAACCCTGCTACATCAAATTTTCGTTCGACATGGTGTTCCAATTCTTTAAAACTAACAATCGCAATCAATGTTGCGATCACACCGATCGGCACGTTGATAAAAAAGATCAACCTCCAATCGAGGTACTCGATAATATATCCGCTTAAAGTCGGTCCGATCGCCGGAGCAAACATAATGGAAATACCAAACAGCCCCATGACCTGTCCTCTTTTTTCTCTTGGGAAGAGGCGGAAAAGCATCGCTTGGGAAACCGGCATCAATGCCCCTCCACCAATTGCTTGGATGATTCGGAATATAATCATCGATTCATTATTCCATGCTAATCCACAGAGCAAAGAACCAATCGTAAATACAACCAATGAGAAAACAAATATCTTCTTAAATCCAAATCGCTCAGTAACAAAACCTGTAACAGGGATGATGGTTCCAACTACTAGTGTATAAGCTGTGATGACCCACTGGATTTCTTTTGTATCTACACTAAATACGGCCATCATCTTTGGTATCGCGACGTTGACAATACTCGTATCCAAAATCGCCATAAACACTGCAATAATACAAACTACAAGTACCAATCGCCTGCTTTGACCTTCTGGCATTCCTCTCCCTCCTTTCCTGTAACCCTGTAGAACTATCGATTGATCTTAACAGTCGCATTGAGACCAGGTAGGAGTTTATCTCCACTGTCCAATGTAATCTTCACTGGAATTTTTTGAACTACTTTTGTATAGTTCCCGCTCGCATTACTACTTGGAAGCATGGAGAAGGTGGATGTTGTCGCATCACTAATCTCTTCTACTTTTCCAGAATATTCATTCCCAGGAAACGCATCAACACTCACTTTTACATCTGATCCTACTTTTACATCTTGCAGTTCGGTTTCTTCAATATTTGCAACTACATACAATTGGTTAAGTGGTGCTGTCATAACAAGGGTTGTACCAGCTGCTACTACTTGACCAACTGCACCTTTGCTCTGAAGTACGGTACCATCCGCAGGCGCTACTACTTGAACAGCAGCTCCAGCAGGATCAGCAGGTTGAATCGTTGCAATCACATCGCCTTTTTTCACTTCTTGGTTGTTCTTTACATTCCATGCGCTAATGGAACCATTCGTTGTAGCAGTAACCGTTGTAATGTCTCCTTGAACTTTTGCATCTTCTGTAGAAATATAGTTCATGGAATCATTCGCATAAAATAAAATCCCTGCCCCAGCAGCAATTACAATAAGTGCTACGAGTACACTAACAATAATGGAATTTCTCATCTTATCTCTCTCCTTCACCATTGGGAGTGTCTTGATTTTTTATCATTTTTTTCATAATCAACAAAAAAATTTCTTTTTCTGTTTCTGTTAGATTTTCTAACAGCTTTCTGCATATTTCAGCCCGTTTTTGGCTTATTTTTTCGACACATTCGATTCCTTTTTCCGTCAAACTAACCCACACAACTCGTCGATCTGTCTCATCACGTATTCGCTCAACATAGCCATTTTTCTCCAATCCTTTGATCGCGAGTGAAGAAGCTCCTGAAGTAACGCACGTTTCATGAGACAAATCATTTACAGTCGCTTTACCTTTGCGATAAAGATAATGCATAAACCAATGTTTTGCTGGCGAAAGGTCAGATTGAAGCGAAATTTTACTAAAATGTTTTCCGAATAGCATGAAAATCTCATTCATTTCGAAGTTTAATGAACGATGATTTTCAGTCAATATATTCACCTCCAAATATTTCAATCCATAAAATTCTTTCACACAAAGATATTACACCATTTAAAAGATTTATTCCTGCAAAAAATAAGATTTTTGTGTCAAAAATATGAAATAACGATCAATACGATGGATATATGCTTATTATTTATACATTCATCATTTATCAGTGGAATTGCCCCCTTGCCATAGTAGAAAAAATTTCTACCCTGCGACATTTGGCAATCTTTATGGACAAACGGTACAATACAAATGAAAAGTATCCAACAAGGAAGTGGCTTTCCATGAAAATTGTTTCGATTGAACCGACTCCAAGTCCAAATGTGATGAAGTGTAACCTAGATGAAACACTTCCCTCAGGGACAAAACATGAATATACAAAAGATACAAAAGACTACGCACCTGTCTACATTAAACGAATATTAAATATTGAGGGGGTTGTAGGGGTCTTTCAAGTACTCGATTTTCTCTCAATCGAACGCCATCCAAAAGCAGATTGGGAAAAGCTTCTCTCTGAAGTACGAGCAATTTTTGGTGATACTGAACAAGAGAAAGACTCATCTCTTGCAGAGAAATTTGATTCTTTTGGTGAAGTACAAGTATTTATCCAGACACTCAGGGGGATACCATATCAGATCAAACTCGTTCATGATAACAGCGAAAATCGCTTTGCATTACCTGATCGCTTTCAGCAGGCTGTCATGCAAATTCAAGGTGTAACTTCGAATGTTATCTTGGAACGAAAATGGATGGATCAAGGGATACGTTACGGTGAACCAGAAGAAATCGGAAAACAGTTAAACGCAGAATACGAAGCAATGTATCCGGACAGACGGCTGACACGTCTTGTCAAGCAGGCTCTCTCTCCAAAAACGGATCCGAATTTACAAGAACAGAAAAAAACTGCAGAAGAAGTACAAGAAGCTTTTCAAGATGAAAATTGGGAAGTACGGTATGCAGCGCTGATGCTTTGGGAACCGGAAGCGAACGATATCGATATTCTAGCAACCGCATTAAAAGATAGTTCTGCTACGATTCGTAGACAAGCTGTCGTTTTCTTGGGGTATATTGGCGGGGAAATCGCATTGCCTTATCTATATGAAGCGATGAAAGATTCCTCCGCAATCGTACGTCGTACGGCGGGAGATACGATCTCAGATATTGGGAACCCAGATGCTACAGAAGTGATGAGTGAGGCTCTTAGTGATAAAAATAAACTCGTCCGTTGGAGAGCAGCCCGCTTTTTATATGAAGTCGGAAATGAGAAAGCAATCCCTGCACTGCAAGAGGCTGCATCCGATCCAGAATTTGAAGTGAAAATGCAGGCTCAAATCGCATTGCAACGTATTACACAAGGAGAAGAAGCGAGCGGAACCGTTTGGCAACAAATGACACAATCGTATCGTTCGAAGTCGAACTCGTAATAAAAAAGCCCTTAAGGGCTTTTTTTATTACAAAAATACAAAATATATCACAGCAGCTAGTACAATTCGATAAATCGCAAAAGGCACCAATTTGATTTTATTGATCAATTTTAGGAAAAAACGAATGGAGATCAAAGCAAACAACAAAGCGGTAATAAAACCGACAATGAAAAAGGGTAGATCATTTGCGGTAAAATATTGCCAATGTTTTAAAAGAGAAATGCCACTCGCACCTAACATGATAGGGACAGCCATAATAAAGGTGAAATCAGCGGCGGCTCGGTGACTGAGTCCTAACAATACCCCTCCAGAAATGGTAGATCCAGATCGAGAAAAACCTGGCCATAGTGATAAGCATTGGAATAAACCGATCGATATAGCTTGTTTATATGTCACTTGATCCACCGTTTCTGCTTTTGGAGAAGCGGGGCGGAAATAATCAGCGATCAGCATTAGTACAGCACCAATCACTAAACCGATGACAACTGTATGTACAGAGAACAGATATTCATCGATGTAATCTTCAAATAAGAACCCAAGCACTCCCGCAGGGAGTAATCCGACAATCACTTGCGTTAATTTTAATCGATTTCGTTGATCTATTGATTCTCTTGCCGCTTTTGTTAGTCCCAGTAGGTTAATAAACCGATCTTTAAACACAATTACAACTGCTAAAATCGAACCTAACTGAATGACAACTTTGAATGTATTGGCAACTTCTTGGGAAAACAAATCTTTTGACTTTAAAATCAAATCGTCAACGACAATCATATGCCCAGTAGAAGAAACAGGGGCAAATTCCGTCAAACCTTCTACCATCCCTAATATAAATCCAACAAACATCTCCCATAAATGCATTTCTCATAAACACCTCTTTGTATCGATACTTCTCTCTTCACTACAATTTGTATGAAAAAACATAAACAAAAATAAAGGAAAGCTAAAGAAAATATAAAGTTTAAGCTAAGCACCTATAAACATTGTATCTATCTATGAAATAAATTCGAAAATCTCTTTAAATATCCTTTTCTCTACCAGACTTACTTCCTTCTATCAACAACATAACAACTTGACACTCCACATGGCTGAAGCCATGGGATTCTTGGGACGGTAGACTTCTGACTACTTCATTACCAAGCTAACTCCGTGAGCCCCACGGTTGAACAGAGTTTTTGTTGCTACGTCATAGCAAAGACTTACTGCTTGGTTTTCGCATTTCAGTCTAGCCATTTTCGGTACGCATAGCATTTTACGTGCAAAACGATTGGTTTGCACAACCCTATATACTATCCACTTTTCAAAGAGCAACTGTCGATAGTCTAACAACAGAATGTATGTTTGAAAAGTGTTTTTTGAAAAATTTGTCAGATTTACAAGAGGTAGAAACCTCTCTCATCTACAAAGTGAGACTTGCCACTTTAGTGGATTGGCGAAACTTGTGCTCCCGTTGTAGTGATGCTCGCTAACATCCCACGATTCAAACCGTGGGTTTTCTCACTCGCAAGACTATAATATCAAGTTTGTAAAACGCTACAGCCCACAAAAACGCTTACAAAACTTCGTAAAACGAATAAAAGTTTATTACTTTTGTTTGTTCCTTTACCTATAGTACAATACAAACGGATCAACCTATACCATTGAATATCAAATGTCATAGGTGCGCCACAAATCATAGCCAATAAATATCAACACATCAAACAAGTTATTTCATGACTTCTGTTAATATTTTGTATATTAATCAAATAAATGCTTACATTTCCATCCTATTCATTTACACTTAAAAAGTAACAACAACTAGTAGAAAGAAGACTCATGAAAATCGGGATTGTGTGCCATCCATCTCATGGCGGGTCTGGGGTTGTCGCTAGTGAGCTCGCAAAACTACTTGTCCAACGCGGACATGAGCTACATATTATCACACATGATCTACCATTTCGGCTTGAAAATTTTGTGCATCCAAACTTTACTTTTCACCAAGTACAGGTGAATAACTATCCACTATTTCAATACCCCATTTACGACCATGCACTGATCGGCAAAATAGTAGAAGTTTGTAAAACAAATCAAATAGATATATTGCATGCACATTATGCTGTTCCTCATACGCTGGCAGCTCTAAACGTACAACAAATCATAGGCGGCAACCTACTAGTAGCAACAACTTTGCATGGAACAGAAGTTACTGTTCTAGCAAAAGATCAGCATCTGCAAGAAATAATTTGTTATGCCGTTACCAAAAGCAATGGGGTATCGGTTGTTTCGGACAGCCTAAAAACCCAAACACATGAACTTATGGATAATTCAGACATAGATATTACACGTATCTACAATTTTGTAGATACAAAAAAATATTATCCAAACAAAGCACCTTACCTTCGAGCTAAATATGCATACCCTTACGAAAAAATTCTAGTACATATATCGAATTACCGTCCGATTAAACGAACAAGTGATGTCATAGACATCTTTAATCTCGTACAGAAAAAACTTCCTGCAAAACTGCTGCTTGTTGGTGATGGCCCTGAGATTAGTTTGATAAAAAACAAAATTAATCATTATGGGATAGAAGATCGTGTATCCTTCCTCGGAAAAATACAGGATGTATCCAGTATTCTATCCATAGCCGATTTGTTGCTACTTCCCTCTGAAAAAGAAAGTTTCGGGTTGGTAGCAATTGAAGCAATGGCTTGTGGAACACCTACTGTAGGCTCCTATGTTGATGGCATTCCCGAAGCTGTTTCGCATGGAGAAACAGGTTTTCTCTGTAGTATTGGGGATGTAGAAAAGATGGCTGAATATGCAATCCTATTGTTGTCAGATTTGCAAATGTATCAGAAATTTGTTTTTTATGGAGACAGACGAGTCAAAGCATTGTTCTCACCAGACAAAATTGCAGAAGAATATGAAGGATTTTACCAGAAAATGATGAAAACCAAGTAACCAAATAACAAGCTTCCTTATGATACAACGGTCTGGGATTATTCTCAGACCGTCAATATTATGACCAAAAACATTAACAATCGGATATTTTGACACGCCATACAGCTAAAGACGTGGGATTCTTGGGACAGTAGTCTCCTGATCCCTTCATTACCAAGCTAATCCCATGATCCCCACGGTTCCATTACTCTGCGAGATAGTCCTCACCTGCTTTGTTCTCACATCTTAGACTATCCACCAATTGTAAGTAAAGACAGTAAACTAGCAGAATGTAGTTTGTACTAAAAAAAGTGTTAAACTTATGATGAGAGAGATGAATCCCCTTCTGTTCAACGCTCGTTTTCATCCCATGATTCAAAGCGTAGGTTTTCTTACTCGCAATTATAAATAAATACTTTTTTCCTACACATTTTTACACAACATAGTATTATCTTATTAAATCATTTTTTACACAGGAGTTATCAAACAATGAAAAATACACAGTTTGCCGTCTTTGGTTTAGGGCGTTTTGGCGGAAGTTTGGTAAAAGCACTTCATCAAAATGGCGTTGAAGTACTCGCAGTAGATATTGATCAAAAAAAAGTCGATGAATATGCAAAACATGCCATTCAGGCAGTTCAAGTACCCAACCTAGATGAGACTACACTACAGATGCTCGATATCACCAGCTTTGATCATGTATTTGTTTCTTTTGGTGATAATATCGAAGGAAGTGTTTTACTGACCTTATTATTGAAAGAAATGGGCGTTAAAAAAGTATGGGCCAAAGCTTCGAGCGACAATCACCAAAAAGTATTAACAAAAATCGGAGCAGACCGCGTCATTCATCCAGAAAGAGATATAGCAATGAAAATAGCAAATTACATAAGCTCACAAAGCATTATTGACTATATCGAGCTTTCCAACGAACATAGTATTGTAGAAATCATTGCATCTCCAAAAATTTACAATAATACATTAGAAGACCTGGATACAAGAAGGCGTTTTGGCTGCAATATTATTGCGATCAAACGAGATGGAGTAGTTAAAATTTCCCTTATTCCAAACGAATTAATTCTCAAAGGTGATGTATTGGTTGTAATTGGCCGTAAAACAGCAATTAAACGATTTGAAGAAGAGGGAGTTTAAGCGTGAGTTACAAACGTCTAAATGCTTCTCAAATTCTAATATTAGTCGCATGCATCATGGTTATCGCTGGTACCATTCTATTAAAAATACCTTTTGCTTCCAAAAAACCGATTGATTGGTTGGATGCTTGGTTTATGGCAACATCTGCACTTACCTGTACTGGTCTAGTCACCGTTGATGTTGGTACAACTTTTACGATGTTTGGACAAGTCATCTTATTGATTTTGGTACAAATCGGCGGTGTAGGAATCATGGCTTCAGCTGTGCTGCTCTTTATCTTTCTTGGCAGGAAGCTTTCTTTAAAGGATAAACTAGTACTCAATTTCTCACTAAACCAAGTGACCATTGGAAACATCACTGCTTTGGTAAAAAATATATTGTACTATATGCTTATCGTAGAAATATTGGGAGCGATCATATTATTTTTCCATTGGCGGCCCGAACTGGCAACAGGACATGCATTGTATCTTTCTATTTTTCACAGCATCTCATCTTTTAATAATGCTGGATTTGCACTGTGGCCAGACAGCTTAATCCGCCATTACAACGATCCTGTATTAAATATCGTTACTACCTTGCTTATTATCATTGGCGGTCTAGGATTTACCGTTTGTTTTGATATTTGGAAAAAGCGCAACTTTAAAAACTTAACCCTCCACTCCAAAGTGATGATTACGGGAACGCTTGCATTCATCATCTTTGGAATGGTTACTTTTTTCCTTTTGGAAATACATAGTACCAAAACATTTCATTCCTTTACACTTACAGACAAATTATGGACGTCTTATTTCCAATCGGTTTCTTTGCGTTCTGGAGGGTTTAATACTGTTGAGATAGGAAACCTTCAAGAATCTACGCTATTTATGATGTGTCTATTGATGTTTGTTGGTGCTGGAAGTACTTCGACTGGAGGAGGAATCAAAGTCACTACCTTTATCGTTACAATATTTGCAGTAGCAGCTTTTTTACAAGGAAAAAAACACATCCATCTTTTTCGTCGAACCATTGATTCTTCTTCCATCATTAAATGTTTATCCATCTTTTTTATCTCTTTGACATTTGTGTCGATAGGAGTATTTTTCCTGTCGATTGTTCAATCAGAACCTTTTCTTGTCTGTTTATTTGAGATCATGTCTGCTTTTGGAACAGTGGGCCTATCTGTAAACTTAACTTCCAACCTTACTTCATGGGGAGTGTTGATTGTTGGAATCATGATGTTTATTGGTAAGATTGGTCCATTGGCAGCACTGTTTGCGCTATCCAATCAAGAGGAACGAAACTTCAACTATCCAAAAGAAGATGTACTAATTGGTTAAATATATAAAACCCCCACACGGCTCAGATATTCCGCAAGTGGGGGTTTTATTACTGGGTTCAACCCGTTTGCAAATCATCTTTGTTAATAAAAAGCTTCTGTGCTGTCTCTAAAAACAGTTTCACAGCAAGAGAACAGGAACCTAATACTGGAACAGCCAAATGAAGCTCTCTCCAATTTTGTGGATCAAATTCACGAACTTGTACTTTTGCTGGTAAACTACTGGCCAATGACAACTCTGACGTTATTGCCAATCCTAATCCCTCTTGTACCATGTTTAAAAGTGTGTTCGCATTATGGGTCATAAATTTAACATGAAGATCTATATCCGCTTTTTTGAACATGTCCACAACAGGAAATTCACTTCCTCCTTTACACATAATAATCGATTCATTTGCTAAGTCCTGTATACGAATTGCAGTTTTTCCATTTAAATAATGATCCTCTCGTAAAATAACAACCATTTTGTCTCGATACAAGGGAATTGTATCCAGATCTTTTATTGGTGGTGTGAGAATTCCCACATCTATCACACGCTTTGCTAACCATTCTTTTACTTGATTAATTGTTCCCTCGTATAAATCAAATTTTAAATTAGGATATTCTTGTTGAATCGAAAAAATTATTTTAGGTAAAAAATAGGCAGATGCAGTAGGAAAAGTACCAATACGAATCGTTCCTACTTCCAATCCTTTTTCTGAAGCTACTTCTTCTTCAATCCTTTCAAACCCTTTTAATATTTCTCTCACTTGAACAAGTATGCGTTTGCCAACTTCTGTGAGAATAATACCATTTTTCCGATCTCGAATAATGAGTGTAACTCCTAACTCCGATTCCAAACTAGATATTGCATGACTGACAGCAGGCTGTGTCATATTCAATGATTGACCTGCTTTTGTAAAACTAAGATACTCGGCTATTTTGGCAAATACCGTCAGTTGTGTAATGGTCATAATAAATTAGTTATGCTCCTTATAAATAAGATTCATTTTATTTATTAACATTATTATAATACCATATTGATGAAGATATTGATAAATAAAATCTATAAGGAGCTATTACTTATGAAACGAGTTATTATCTTAATTGGTTTAGTGACATTGATCTGGGGTTATACATGGGTCACGATGAAAATTGGATTAACATATGTACCGCCTTTTTTATTTTCCGCACTCCGAATGTTGATCGGGGCAGTTTCTTTATTTCTTATTCAATGGGTACTAAAAAAACCTTGGTTACCAGCAAAAAATGATTGGATCCCAATTGGAGTAATGAGCGTTTTAATGGCAATTGGATATTTTGGTCTCGTAACTTATGGAATGCAATTCGTCAGTTCAGGGCAAACTTCTGTATTGGTATATACCATGCCGATCATCGTAACAATCTTGGCTCATTTTATGTTAAAAAAAAGAATTACTATTTTTAAATCTATTGGGCTGCTTACTGGAACAATTGGTTTGTTATTCGTTCTTGGTCCACAAATGTTGCAGTTTCAATTGAACCATCAACTGATCGGGCAGATTTTGATTCTTTTTGCGGCAGTTAGCTGGGGTTGTGCCAATATATTCAGCAAAATAAAATTTTCGAATTATGACATTATTAAAATGACATCGTGGCAGTTATTCATTGGATCTATTTTTCTTTTCATCCTATCTGTCTTGGCAGAACCAGTCACAGAAGCACATTGGACAGGTACTTCTGTAACCATATTACTTTTTAATGGAATATTTTCCACAGCCTTTACTTTTGTAGCTTGGTTTTGGGTATTAAGTCAAATAGAAGCCTCTATTGCATCCATTACATTAATGATTGTCCCAATTCTTGGTCTATTTTTTGGATGGCTCCAATTAGATGAAAAATTAACTTCCAATATTATCATCGGGGCTTTCTTTATTTGTTTAGGTATATTTTTTGGTGCTTATCGTGTCAGAAAGAAAAATGTGAGTATTCCATTACAGAAAGGAGAAGTCAATTGAATATATTGGTCATAATATCTCATCCCCATATTACAGAATCCCGAATCAACAAAGTATGGTTGGAAGAATTAAGAAAACATTCCATGATAAACACACATGAATTGTACTCCACTTACCCAGAAGAAGTCATTGATGTTGCACTAGAGCAAAATCGTCTGGAGTCACATGATCGAATCATTCTGCAATTTCCATTCTATTGGTACAGCTCTCCCCCTTTATTAAAAAAATGGTTCGACGTTGTTCTTGAACGTGGATGGGCTTATGGATCTGGTGGGGATAAATTAAAAGAAAAAGAGATAGGCATCGCCATTTCTACTTTTGCAGCGAAAGAAGATTACCAACCAACCGGAGCAAACCGCCATACAATTGAAGAACTGACAAGTCCATTTGCAGCAATTGCAAACAAAGTAGGGGCTTATTATTTACCTCCATTCGTACTCAATAGTGTTGCGCATGTGAGTGATCAACAATTAGCACAAAATGCTGTTGAATATGTAAAACACATCACTACCACTTCTTTTTAATATGGCAAAAAAATAATGATTACAAAAAAACCAGAGTAATGACTGCTCTGGTTTTTATCAATTATTAACGAGTAAATCTATCATCCCAACTATTTCACTTTACAGCAAACCCATCTAATAACACCTGAAGCCCAAATGTAAATTCATCTCCCCAATTTGAACTCGTAGCATACGGCGCTAATCGAATCAAATTGGGAAACTGATCTGCTGGAAGTTGATGGTATGCTTCTACATATTCCTCACTTAATTCTTCCTTTGACATACCTTTTTGTTTTGCAAAGTTAATCATTCGAACTTCTTCAGAAACAAAACTTAGCACATAGTTTTTTAACATCGCCGTCATCCAAGGAACTTGTTCATCTGGAAATCCAGCTTGGAGAAATACTTGATATAAACTTTCAATATGTTGCAGCCGGCTATATCCTCTAGCAATGGTTGCATGAAAAATTTCTACTGCATCTTGATATGCATGCAATGTATCTCGAAAAAAGTTTGCCCATTTTACAAGTTGTTCTTTCCATGTCAACGTTTCGTCGATCCAATCCATTCCAATATCTTTGCAGATTTTATCAGCCAACAATTGGAGTAACTCTTCTTTGTTTTTTACGTGATAGTATAACGCAGCTGCTTTTACATTCAAAGCATCAGCAATTTTGCGCATACTTAATTCTTTTACGTTTATTTCATGCAGTAAGTTTAATGCTGTTTGTGCAATTCGATTTCGATCAAGCGGGATATGGATCAATTCTCCCTCATACAAATCAAAAATTCTTTTCGATTCCTTATGAATACCTTTATTCATTATTTTCAGATCCCCCTATTGACAAAAAAATTTGATACATTTATTATAACATTATAAAATAATTTTAACATCGTTAAATTACTTTAACATAATTAATTTCGAGGTGAACTTATTGAACAATGCAGTGAAAGTACATGTAATGCACTGTGGAGATGTGAAGGTTGATAGCCGTTTAGCTTATAAAGACGATCATCTTATGGAGATACCGCCAGTTAATCAAAGACCGGAAGAGTATCAACTATGGTTACCAGTAAGTTGTTATTTAATCGAACACCCAAAAGGCAAAGTCGTAATTGATGCTGCTTGGAGCGAAGAAGTACGCATTCAACCAGAAGCTCACTTGGGTTATGCTTATAAATTTTGTCATCCACGATTACCATCCGGCCAATCAATAAAAGAACAATTAGAGAAAAGAAATATAACGGCAGATATAATCGATTATGTCATCATTTCACATTTGGATATCGATCATATAAGCGGTATTCATCTTCTTGCTGATGCGAAATCTTTTCTCGTAAGCGAAACCGAGTGGGAAACTGCAAAACCATATCAAAAAGCCCGATGTAAGAAGATCGACTGGAACCATTATTCATTTGATGTTATACCATTTGGTCCACAGAAACTCGGAAAAGATTTATTTGGCGATGGACTAGTCTATCTTGTTTTTACACCTGGGCACACTGCTGGTCATATTTCCATACTAGCCCGAGTTCAAAACGGATGGCTCCTTCTTGCTTCAGACGCAGGATATTCGGAAAAATCTTGGAACGGCCTTTTGTTACCAGGAAATACTTCTGACGATCAACAAGCGTTGCAATCTTTGCAATGGATTAGAGACTTTTCAAAAAGAGAAGATTGTGTCGCAGTAATTGCCAATCATGATCCTTCTGCAGAATTTGGAACTTATTAAACTAACAAAAAGGAAGTAAAGATTAACATGCAAACTTTAAAACAACTTCTCTTAGGAGAATCAAACAGCATAAATACTATTGTGAAATTTGCAAAAAACTATGTAACAGAAACTTGGCAAACCATTTTAGAGGAAAATTATGAGGAATTACAGCAGGTTTTTAGAAAATATGGAGATCGCGCTTACGGGATGTATATACAAAAACTCATGATACCAATACAGAATCAGATTTTAGATGCTGATTTTTGTGTAAAAAAAGGTTTTATCATGGAAGACTCAATAGAAAACTGGGGTCCACCCGAAGAACGTGAAAGATGTATGTGGTATGTAATCAAACAAGATGATATCCCCATAGGCACATTCGTTTTACAGTTTTATCATTCTCATACCCAATTTCATCTTCCAAAAGCTCCACATTTATTTTTGTTAGAAGTAACAGAACGAAATGAAATTTTGGATAAATTGTCTCACGCTCCGACACGCATACACGATTGGACCAGCGAAGGTTATCAAAATACTTCGGATGAAACGATTCAACGATGGGAATATAGTGTTGATGTCAGCATCGATGAATATTTAAAGCCCTATCGCGGTCAAATATTTGGCAGCGCAGTGGATTATGCCCTTGCCAGTTGGGGGCGCAATGGCTGGGAACTTGTATCCATTACTCCCACTCAAGGGAAACTGGTCGCGTTTTTTAAACGCCCTACTAAATAACAATGGGGAATATTACTTTCCCCACAATTTTCACTCAGTCTTTGTTTTTTATTTTTGCTTTGCTTAGAGTTATCGCAGGCATAGTTCTTTCATTTATTGCAAAATTCAATATCAAACGCTCACTTTTAACATCAAATCGTATATTTTTCGCGTTGTATTTACATTTCTAGCTGTCATACGTTTATATAATTTGGTTCCAATCAGTTTACTCATCCCGCTTTTGGTGGCATTTTTTTTAGCGATTGACCATAAAACAGCTCCAGGGGCATATATAATTGTATCAATTTCTGGTTTGGCAGGCAGATCTGCCAGCAAATTCTCCTTAGCTACATCATCCCACAAAAATAACACATCACTGCGCATTTGCTGGTCATTCGTCCAAGTATCTGGAAGTGCTTGAATTACAGTTTCCATATCTTCTAGATTACGAACTAATACTTTGATAGATAGACCAAAATGGGTGTAGATCGCAGTTTCTAAGATTTCTGTTATCTGTATCTTTTCCAGATTTTCCACTGTAAAAATGACATTACCTGAATTGATATAGGTTACTACAGAATTCATCCCAACTTCTTCGAACGCTTTCTTTAGCAACTTCATATCTACTTTATTATTACCACCTACATTAATCCCTCGAAGAAGAGCAACATATACCATTATTTATCACCAACTGTTATTTCGAATGTAAACACACTTTATCAAATCAATATTGACACATCTTTCTGAAATAGTCATCAGGGATCTAGATAAAAAAAATCGCCATCCAATTGGAAGGGGATTTTTTGCGTTACGCAAACAGCACAGTAATCTTTGAAAGAAAATAACGATTGTACATGTATCAATTCGCGGGAAGAAGCAAGTTCCCTTCTATCGTTATAACGGCTGTGCCTCCTACTTGAATCACAGGTTCCAAATCATTCTTTCCTTCCGTAACTTTTACCATTAAAGTTCCAGGGCGTCCAATAGCATGCCCTTGGGCGATTTTAAGTTGTTGCATATCCTCGTATGAGAGAATCTCTTCCATTAATAGATATCCAGCAAATGCCCCATTCGCGGCACCAGTCACAGGATCTTCTGGAATTCCAACTGCCGGAGCAAAATCACGGGTGTACAGATCGTATCCTTGTTCAGTCGTATGAAAAGTAAACAGATGTGTAGTGCTTGCCTTTTGTGACAAATTCAACTTTTTCAATTCGTCCATTTGCGGCACAGCGCTATCAATATCCTTTTGAGTATTAACAGGTACAAGTAGATGCCAGTTTCCTGTGTATGCTAATTTTATTGGAAAACGTTGATCGAGAGCTTCAGGTGCAATCCCAGCAATCTTTGCGATTTTATCCGGATCCATATGGACATCTTGTACTTTAGGAGAAACTTGTGTCATCGTAACCGAAGTTAGTTTTCCCTCTTCTTTGGACAATTCTACAGGAACAATTCCTATATTGGTTTCTAATACGATCTTGTTGGCTTTATCCTTCCATCCGTACTTCATCGCTAACACCCAAGAAAGACCCACAGTAGCATGACCACAAAAGTCAATTTCATCTGCTGGAGTAAAGTAACGAACGCGAAAATCGACTCCTGACTGATCACTTGGAATGAGAAATGCTGTCTCAGATAGGTTAAGCTCCTTAGCAATGTTTTTCATTTGTTGTTCTGTCAATCCATTTGCTTCAGGTACAACTCCTGCTGGATTTCCTCCGAAGGCGACGTTGGTAAAAGCATCTACATGATATACCGAAATATTTTTCATATTTTCCTTCATCCTTTTCTTGTTGTTAAACTCAGTTTACAAAATGATAAACAATTAGTAAAATGAATCTTATTGATACGAAGTATGAGTTTTACTTCATGTATGGAGTGAGTCGATGACACTTTTGCAGTTAGAGATATTTTTAAAAGTCGTTGAATTGAAAAGCTTTACCCGTGCTGCCGAATCTCTTAACTTAACACAGTCTGGAATAAGCCATACCATTGCAGGTTTAGAGGCGGATTTGGGACTTTCTTTGCTGATAAGGAGCCGTAATGGAATCTCTTTGACCGATAATGGAAAACGATTGTTGCCTCATATACGAGAAATACTTAGCCAAATAGAACACATGGAACAGGAGGTAGCAGCACTTAACGGTTTGAAAACCGGCACTGTAAAAATCGGTTGTTTCCCTAGTGTTTCAGCAAATCTACTCCCTCAACTGATTAGCTCGTTCCGTTACGAGTATCCAAATATCAAAGTGGAAATACAGGAAGGAGGCTATGATACTATTCATTCATGGATAACCACAGGTATTGTTGATATTGGATTTGTTATTCTACCAAATAAAGATTTTGAAACCATTCCTCTTGTAACTGATCACTTGGTGGCTCTCTTGCCAGCAGACCACTCTCTGACGAAAGAAACAAAACTTCAGGCAGAAAAGCTGTGCAGCGACCCTTTCATTATGCCAAAAGCAGGATGTGATGCACAGGTAAAAGCCTTCTTTCACTCAAGTAAAATAACTCCAAATACACAATATGAAATATTGGATAACAATACTATTATTTCCATGGTTAAAGAAGGTTTAGGAATTACCATCTTACCAGAAATGACCTTATCAAACCCTTTAACAGAATTATGTGCAATCCCGCTAATACCATCCGTACAACGTCCAATCGGATTAGCTGTTCGATCCTTAAAAAACGCATCTCCCGCTGTAAAAGCTTTTATTCAAAATGCCAAAATGAAATCAAGAACCTTTAACGTTTCGAGTTAGTTTCATTGCAACGTTTTCATAAAAAATGCCATCACTAGTGATGGCATTTTTTATGAAAACGAAACCAGTAACCCCTAATAAATTATTTATAAAATCTTTATACAAACATCTTACTTTCATCATTATCCATTCATAAAAAGCAATTACAATGAATAAGAAACAAATGTGATATTCGTATCAGTACGAAATTCCCTTTATACAAATCTTAACTTAAAACATCAAAGATTGGAGGTTTATAATATGATAAACTATTCGCTTCTGGTTTCGGATCTTGATGGAACACTTCTTACAAGCGAGGGTCAAATTACCGGACGTACGAAACAAGCTATCAAGCTATACCAAAAAGAAGGAGGGATGTTTACAATTGCAACCGGTAGAAGCCTCATAGAAAGCTATGGTATTTTAAATGAGCTGCAAATCAGCTTGCCTGTTATTTTATGTAATGGTGCCATGCTTTACTTTCCATATGATAATGAAATACAAGTGCTTAAAACTTTGACGAATCATACAGTAGAAATGCTACTTGCTACTGTTCAAAACGTGAATCCCCCTATTGATTTATTGTTATTTAGTACTACACAAATCTATTCCTTTCGGCTAAGTCCGCAAAAAGCGATCGAGTTGTCACAATTAGGGATTACTCCTTTACCTATTCACTCTCTATCTCAAGTAAAAGAAGATATTATAAAAGTACAATTAATCGGATCTTCAAATAATATACAAATACTTCATGTGATATCAGAAAGCCACTCACTGAGAACAATGTGTGATTTTACACAATCACATGAATATCATTATGATGTTGTGCCAAAAGGTATCTCCAAAGGAAATGCTTTGCTTTCACTTAATCAAATCCTCAGAACTCCAATCTGGCAGACTGCTGCCATCGGGAATCATTGTAACGATATCTCGATGCTAAAAATCGCTGGATTATCTGCATCGGTAGCTAATGCTCATCCACTCGTAAAACGATTTGCAAATCTTAATGTCCCTGCCAATGATCAAGAAGGAGTATGTTATTTTATAGAAAAGCACTTACTATAGAGCAATGTAGGTTTTGTTATCCACCATTTTCACATTGCTAGAATATATTTTGACTTTAGACGCAAAAAAAGCCGCCTAAATGGACGACTTTTTTTAATATGCTGCTATGATCGGACTTAAATCAAAGTCGCGATCACTTACACATGTATCTACGTATCGCAAAATTTCCTCAGCATATTTCTCCAACTCATGATTATAGAAAACCCAACTGATGTCCCATTCACTTGATCCTTCTACACAACCATCTAGTGATGTATGCATATACAAAATTACTTTTCTCATTGATTTTCACTCCCAATCATTAAGTATAAATTCCTATCAATCACACATATCTTTTTATCCATGTGTTTCAATCTATAAATTCTATCCTCAAGTAGAACTTGCAGTATCGTTTTGATGTTTTTATTTTAACATCTATCTTTTGCTCAAATTTCTTATCAATTGCTGTAATGCTTTTTTAGAAAAATTCTAATAAAAGATGAGATATCTTTCAACGAACATACTACTCTTTTTTTAACACGAATGGTTCCACGCTGAATTTCACAGCATGTAGAGTAACTCTTTAAAAAGGAATAGAACCTAAACAGTCATAAATCGGATTTTATGAGTACCATATATAGACATCGTTATTTTTCCAATTTGACAACTCCATACGGCTAAAGCCGTTGGATTCTTGGGACGATAGCCTCATGACTATTTCATTACCAAGCTAACCCCATACGCCCCACGGTTTATGTTTGTTGATTTCTTCTTTACCGCGAGCAAACTTGGTTTTCGTCTGTCACGACTATGCATATATTACCATGGGAATGTTTGTTTGTAAATTTGCTTTTTTCCAAAGGGAAGGAAAATTCCTTACCCTCGTTCAACGCTCGCTTTTAACCCACGATTTAAACCGTGGGTTTTCTCGCCCGCAATGTTATAAGATTGCTCTACTATTCATGGAATCCAAATATACAAAAAGAAGCCTCCCAAAATGGGACGACTTCTTTTTTATGTATGGTGCCGAGGGCCGGACTTGAACCGGCACGGTGTAACCCACCGCAGGATTTTAAGTCCTGTGCGTCTGCCTATTCCGCCACCCCGGCAAGGCAGTAAAAGTTGGAGCGGAAGACGGGATTCGAACCCGCGACCCTCGCCTTGGCAAGGCGATGCTCTACCACTGAGCCACTTCCGCAACTGGTGGCTCGAGACGGAATCGAACCGCCGACACGAGGATTTTCAGTCCTCTGCTCTACCGACTGAGCTATCGAGCCATCAAGGAATCTGTAATCCTTATGTATTAAGGCATTTCGAGCTGACAAAAGTTATTATAACATGCTACTCTTTGTTGTGCAATACCTGATTTTCTGTTGATCGTAAAAATCTCATCGTAGCTTGTATATCCTCATATGTCCCTTGTAATTCCTCATCTGTAAAAGTCGGTTCCAACACTTCACGGGCTATTGTTTTCGGTAATTTTTTTATGCTCGGTTTTCTTCTTGCTTTTGTACTGTTTTCTTGTGGAGTAATTTGCTTCATATGTTCTTTCAACGCTTGATTTCTAGCCTGCTCTGACGTCTCAATATTCAAACGTTTCCAATGAGAGGCAATCTTCTCTACATATGCTTTTGGTAACTTTCGATCACACTTGATCATCACATAATCAAGCAATACATTCACTACTGGTGATGGTAATTGATAATGGGTGAGCAATGACTGGATAAGATTCATTTCACTTTTTGGAACTGCTGCTCCACCTTGATAATGAGCCAAAAGTTCAAACGGAGAAATACGTTCTAGTAATTGAAAGTGTTTCTCTTTTGCAGTCAGTTCTGACGGAGTAAGAGTCATCTCGTTTTCTGCTGGAACAATCGGTTGACTCACAGCTTTTATAGGATATAAGTTGCTATTCAAATGATGAAACAACTTTTCTAAATTTACATCTCCGCCAATGGAAACTTCTGGATTTTGAATCGATTTAATAAGTGCCGTTTCATCTAATTTAAACAAATAACAAGCTTGTTTTAATTCTGATTCCAATTGGGGAGTCCAGTTGGATGGTTTTATGGTAGTAGCCAAGCGGGAACGAACAAACCCAAAATCGATCACAGGGGGCCTTTTCTTTGAGGCAGTTTGCACTGGCTGAGTAACAGATATGGTAGCAGCTGTTTGACCATATACTTCTTGAAATGTCTTTGTCAAATCTACACTTGTTAACCCTTTTTCTTCTTGCCATACTTGATTTTTAATCAATTGGTATTCTTCTAATCCTAATTGTTGCTGCAATTGAACAGCCAAAGGCCTCGTCTGAAAAAAAGTCAAAGGGGCGAGAGGAGAGATTACTTGATACTCCAAATAATTTCCTTCTGTTTGACCATTTTTTTCGAATGTTCTTAAAAGTCCTGCGCCTTCTAATTGATACCTTGCCTCTAAAAGTTGATTGTGTGAGATCGATAATAATTTAAACAAATATGTATGAGTTAATAAGGAAGAAATTCCTTCTTTTTTTGAAGCTTGGGCATGAAGTGTCACATATAATCCAACACCAATAACGCCAACAATTGGTTGATATAGATGAGTTAAAGAAAAAAGGTCAATACCATCCAATGCTTTTTCCTGCCGACTCCGGAATTGGATTTCTTGCCAAAACATAAAAATGTGACCTCCTTTTCATAAATACATAATGGATAACAGGTTTGTTTATTTTATCGAAAACGAAAGACAAACACAATCAAAATTTATTCCGATTCTATGTCATTTTGCTGTCTATACGTTTTCATATCTCCCTCATGTGATCGTTTACGCAAATCTTCCAACTCTCTAACAAAAAGTTCTATATCTTGGAATTGACGATAAACAGAGGCAAATCGAACATATGCAACTTCATCGATTTTCACTAGCCGTTCTAATACTAGTTCTCCTATCTGCATGGTAGGAACCTCTAGAACCCCTATCTCGCGTAATTTTCGTTCCATATCTAAAACCAAACCTTCTAGACTGCTGGTAGGAACAGGTCTTTTTTCACAAGCCCGAATTAATCCTCGAAGCAATTTTTCCCTACTAAACTCTTCCATACTCCCGTCTTTTTTAATTACCATGATAGGCTTTTCTTCCATTACTTCAAAAGTAGTAAAACGCTCATTGCATTTTTCGCACTCTCTTCTTCTCCTGATCGCTCTTCCTTCATTAACTGGACGAGAATCGAGTACGCGACTTCCGTTATTATTACAAATTGGACATTTCATTTGGTAGTACCTCCGTATTGGCATCTCTTCCCTCTAAGATACCCTTTATTTTCAATATCCTCAATGATCATTTTTCGGTTAAGCATACAAAGCTTGTACGGAGGCGTTCAAACATTTAGAATATTGTTAGACCGATTTAAGCCATTATTCTTTTATTTTACATTTTAAAGTATAATAACAGATATCTAACTCAGGGAGCGTATAATATTGAAACGGTTTCAAGATAAAGTGATTCTGATAACAGGCGCTACAGATGGAGTAGGTTATCAAGCAGCAAAACAATTCGCATCAGAAGGTGCAAAACTGGCACTAGTTGATAATTACCAAAATATTAGTGAAATGAGTCTATCGTCAGATGACCAATTTATCTGCGACAGATCATTGCTAGTTTCTGTTGAAGGTGGCATCGATTCTGAAATATCTGTATGTATTGAAGATGTTGTTAAATTTTTCGGAAAAATCGATATCTTTGTCTATGCATCACCTTGTGACTGCTCTGTTGGTCCCATTCGAGAAGTGGAAGACAATGACCTAAGTAAACTCTTCCAACAAATGAACGATATTGTTTTTCACTTTAAGCATGTCATTCCGATCATGCAAAAAAATGGCGGAGGCTCCATTGTCACTTATGGAAATATTTCCGCATTAATGGGTTTACCAATGCTCTCTTCTCATGTGATGTTAAATCACTCCATCATTGGTTTGGTAAAAACAGCTGCTTTAGAAACTAGTCCAGCAAATATTCGTGTGAATGCAGTATGCTCTGCTCCAGTAGAATCAAATGCTATGGATCGTATCGAAAGCAGATTAAACCCAGGCATGGAGCAACAGGTAAGAGAGGATTTTTCCCGCTTCATTCCAATGAAGCGCTACGGAACCCCCGAAGAAATCGCAAATGTAATTTTATTTTTAGCATCTGATGAAGCCAAATACATAACTGGAAGCGTATACGCAGTAGATGGAGGATTGTCTGCTGCAAGATAATAACCGTTCCAAATAAGGAACGGTTTTTATTATGCGATGACACTAATTAATTTTTTTTGGTACAATGATGCTCCAACATACTTCACCAAATCTACTACTCGACAAGAATATCCCCACTCATTGTCATACCAAGCAAGAACCTTGACTTGTCGATTACCAATTACCATGGTTGATAACGCATCGACGATAGAAGAATGAGAATTACCAATAAAATCTGATGAAACCAAAGGAAGTTCACAGTACTGAATGATTCCATTCAAATTTTGACTTGCCGCTTCCTGAAATGCAGCATTTACCTCTTCCATCGTAACATTTTTCTTTAGATCCACGACTAAATCCACAACGGAAACATTTGGTGTTGGTACACGTAGAGAGAAACCATTCAATTTTCCTTTTAGTTCTGGTATAACTACTCCTAACGCTTTTGCTGCTCCTGTTTTGGTAGGTATAATGGATTGGGAACAAGCTCTCGCACGTCGCAAATCTTTATGCGGATTATCCAGATTTTTTTGGTCATTGGTGTATGAATGGACAGTGGTCATCAATCCATATTCAATTCCAAAGCGGTCATTTAATACTTTTGCTATAGGTGCTAAACCGTTTGTTGTACAAGAAGCATTAGAAATAATATGATGTTGTTCTGAATCATAGATACCATGGTTTACTCCCATAACGATTGTAGCATCTTCATCTTTACCTGGAGCAGTGATCACCACTTTTTTTGCTCCTGCTTGTAAATGAAGAGAAGCACCTTCTCGGTCGCAAAATTTTCCTGTAGCTTCCACTACCACATCAACATTCATTTGCTCCCATGGCAGCTCCAACGGATTCCGGTTAGATACAAGACGAACAAGCTGACCATTTACGCGTAAATTACCATCTTCGACTAATACCTCTTCATCGAAAAAACCATGTATTGTATCAAATTTTATAAGATGTGCTAAGGTTTCCGCTGGATAACTCGCATTAATCGCTACTACTTCACAAGTAGGATCTGTTATAGACTTACGAAATACCATTCTCCCAATTCGACCAAAACCATTTATAGCAATGCGTAGTTTCATTTAATTTAGTTTCCCCTTCCGGTACTATTTATAACATACTAATCCTCTATTTCATTATAATCAGTATGACACATTTTGCAATATAAAACATTTATATCTTCGTGCCTATTTTTACTTAACCGTATTCCAGAAAAAAACACACGAAAAAACGGACAATCCATCTGCCCGCTTATTGTTTCACTAAATCCGTATAGAGAGATTTATATTTCTCATAGAAAAAGGTTACCCGTTGCACATAGTGTCGTGTTTCACCATAAGGTATTTTTTGAACATTTTGTCTTGTTCCATCCCAAGTTCCATCTTTGAGCCATTTTTGTACTCTAGTAGGTCCAGCATTATAAGCTGCGATGACAGCAACTTTATTTCCTTTAAATTGTCTATTCAAATCACTCAAATACCAACTACCTACTTGAATGTTCACTGCTGGTACTTTGATATATTGTCTCATAGAAGGAGAGAAATTTCCTTTTCGTATCGCATAATCGACAGTAGGGAGCATTAATTGCATTAATCCTTGTGCTCCTACATGAGATTGTTTTTCTGGATCAAATTTTGTCTCAACACGAATAATTGCCATGATCAAAAAAGGATCCGTTCCTGTTTGTTCAGCACTCTTTACAATATTGTTTTCGTACTCTAAAGGATAGATCCACCGGTTAAATAATGGAAATGCAACAACAAGGGATAGAATAATGAGAATAATTCCTGCAAAAATAAACCTTTTTCTAGGTAGTGCCTGCAGAGCAGGCTCAATCCACTTCTTTAGGTTAGATGATTCCATAATGCCACTACCTGTCTCTTCGTTTGCTGAACTGACCCACTATTATCAATGATATAGTCAGCTAAACGTTTTTTCTCTTCTATTGATAGTTGTGATTGAATGCGTTTATCAGCTTCGGTTTGATTCAAATTATTTCGTAATTGTAAGCGAGTTTGTTGGATATCTTTTGGCACATATACCACAATAACCTTTTGGACAAAATTGGTCAAATTTTCTTCAAAAAGCAGTGGAATATCCCAGATGATAACGGTATTTTTCTGTTGTTCTTTTATTAGATCCGATTTCCTTTGCATCTCCATCATAATCAGAGGATGCAACAACTGGTTAAGCTTTACTCTCGCCTGTTCATCGGAAAATATGAGTTTCGCTAACAACTCTCGCTTTAAGTCACCATCGGATGTGAATAGGTGTCCTCCGAATATATCTTTAATCCGTTCTGCACCTAATGTATTTGGCTCAACAACCTGCCGTGAAATTACATCTGCATCGATAATGGCGGCACCAAGTTGACGAAACATATCAGAAACAGTACTTTTTCCGGTAGCAATACCACCAGTTAATCCATAAACCATATTATCACCGTTTACTTTCATCCAATCAATTATCAGATCGTTTGACATTTGTTACAAATATGTGTCCCGCGACCAGCAACTACAATACGAGATATGGGGGCCCCACATGTATTACATGGTTCATTTTTTCTGCCATACACTTGAATCTGTAATTGAAAATAACCCATGTCTCCTTGACCATTTACATAAGAACGGACAGATGACCCGCCTGCATTGATTGCTGTTTGCAATGTTTCCCGTATATCAGTATATAAGTCTTTTATCTCTTCCAAACTAAGAGTATTAGCCGGTCTCTCTGGGTGTATTTTTGCTTTATACAAAGATTCATCAACATATATATTACCTAAGCCTACTAAAAAATGTTGATTTAACAATAGGGCTTTTATTTTTGTCGTTTTTTTGTTTAAATTTGCAGCAAACCATTCTAATGTAAAATCTTCCCCTAGTGGCTCTGGTCCCAATTTTTTTAGTGGTTCCTCTTGCTCTTCTTCACCTATCAGAAACAAATCCATCGTTCCAAATTGGCGGACATCTTTATATCGAAGCTCTGTACCAGCTGTAAAATGAAAAATAACATGTACATGTTTTTCAACAGGTTCTGTCTGGTCAGCGACTCGATATTTCCCTTCCATACGAAGATGAGATACCAATACATAAGGGTCAGCAAACAATTTTAAAAATTTTCCTCTTCTTTCAACTTTGGTAATCGTAGTTCCAACTAATTTTTCAGCAAATATCTTTGCATCATCAGGTCTGCGAATAATACGAGGCAGGGAAACCGTCACCTGTTGAATGGTCTTCCCAGTCACAAGTGACGCTAGTGTACGCATTACAGTCTCGACCTCTGGTAATTCTGGCATAACTTTAATTCCTCATTTCACTTGGTGTTATCTATTTCGCTTCGTACCAACTTTGACCAACATTCACATCTACTTTTAGAGGAACAGACAACTCAGCTGCACTTTCCATTTGCTCACGTACGAGTACCTTCATATCTTCTAACTCTTCTGGAGGCACCTCAAAAATAAGCTCATCATGAACTTGTAACAACATTCTACTCTGACATTTTTTCTCTTTCATCACTCTAGCTAAATTCACCATTGCATTTTTAATAATATCCGCTGCACTGCCTTGAATAGGAGTATTCATAGCAGTTCGTTCTGCGAAACTTCGTGCATTAAACTGAGAAGCATTAATATCTGGTAGATATCTTCTGCGGTTCAGTAAAGTTGTTACATATCCATTTTTTCTTGCATCTGCCACTACATCATCCATAAATTGATGCACATTTGGGTAAGTTTCAAAGTAACGATTAATGAACTCCTTCGCTTCCTTTTGCGGTATATTAATATTTTGCGACAAACCAAAAGCACTAATCCCATAAACTATGCCAAAGTTGACGGCCTTTGCTTTACTTCTCATCATTGATGTTATTTCTTCCGTTCCAACTCCAAATACATCCATCGCAGTTTGTGTATGGATATCACGATCCTCTTGAAATGCTTTTTGTAAGATTGGATCCCCACATAGATGCGCAAGTATCCGCAGTTCTACTTGAGAGTAATCTGCAGCTAAAATACTCCATCCTTTATGAGAAGGAACGAAAACCTGCCTGATTTGCCGACCTTCTTCGAGCCGGATTGGGATGTTTTGCAAGTTTGGCTCTGTACTGCTCAATCTCCCTGTAGCTGCAATGGTTTGGTTAAAACGAGTGTGAATTTTACCATCCGATGATATCTCTTTTTTCAATCCTTCTATATATGTGGAGTATAACTTTCCAACTTGGCGATAGTGCAGTATCTTTTCGACAATCTCGTGTTGAGGAGCAAGTTTTTCTAGCACATCCGCACCTGTAGAGTAGCCTGTCTTTGTCTTTTTGATAACAGGCAGACCCAGTTTCTCAAACAAAATTTCCGATAACTGCTTGGGAGAATTGATATTAAATTTTGTTCCTGCTAATTCTGTGATTTCTCCCTCTAGACGGTCTATTCTTTCTTTAAATGTAACGCCAAGAGTTTCTAATTGTGTTTTGTCTACCAATACACCTGTCAATTCCATATCTGCTAAAACACTTGCTAAAGGCATTTCTAAACCGTATAACAGATCAGATAAGTCATTTTCCTCTAATTGCTGCTCAAATCGATGAAACAATGACAGCAGTTTTGCAGATTTCCTTGTCACATGATTTGCCAATGGCTCAGCTGATAGCGGTTTTCTCTTTGCACCTTTTCCATATGCTTCATCATCTGAGGGTAAGTAGCCTACGCTTTGCGCTAAAGCAAGATCGCTAAGATCTAATTTCGTTTCTGATGGATTTAGTACATACGCCGCCAACAATACATCAAATGAATATCCATCAGCGCATAGTCCTTCTTTTTGCAGCAGAATCCTGCTTCTTTTCAAGTCATATACTACTTTTTTCTGAGAATGACTGCTTAACCATTTTGTGAAAGCATCCCATTTTTTAGCTATTTCTAAAGGTACAAACAAATGATGAATGTCATCAGACAAAGCAATCCCTGTAATATTAGCATGGTGCGGATTATCGATATCCGTTTCGATATGTAATGCAAGCAGGGGCTGTTCCAGAAAATTATCCCAATCACTGTAATTATATGCGGTTACTTGTGTATAGATATGTTCTGAAAGCGATTGTTCTTCTTTTTGCACAGCATCTGCAAAAAGAGGAGATTTATCTAGTCGATCCATCAATGTTCGAAACTCTAGACGAGAGAACACATCAGATACCTTTCCACTTTGAAATTTTTGAAGTTCCAAATCTTCAAAAGAAAAATGGATAGGTACTTCCGTATAAATCGTAGCTAATTTTTTACTCAAAATCGCATCATCCGCATATTCTCGCAGCTTTTCTTGAAGTTTCTTGCCAGAAAAGCTTTCCGGATTTGCAATGACTTCTTCAACTGTGGGGTATTGGGCAAGCAATTTTAAAGCCGTTTTCTCTCCAACACCTGGTATTCCTGGAATATTATCAGAGGCATCCCCCATCAATCCTTTTAAATCGACGATCTGAGAAGGTTTTAAACCATATCTTTCGTGCAGGGCAGACTCATCGTAACGATCAATCTCCGTTACACCTTTACGTGTATGCAAAACGGTAACATGATCCCCAATCAATTGAAATAAGTCTTTATCTCCGCTTACAATTACTGTTTTCATTTGGTTTTTTTCTGCTTGAACGGCTAGTGTGCCAATAATATCATCTGCTTCAAACCCAGACAGTTCATATGTTTTGATACAAAAAGCATCTAAAATTTCTGCAACAAGCGGAATTTGTTCTGCTAACTCACCTGGACTTTTCTCACGGGTTCCTTTGTATGCTTCATAATCATTATGTCGAAAAGTAGTTTTCCCTGCATCAAATGCTACCAACACATGTGTAGGCTTCTCTTCTTCTAGCATTTTGACCAGCATCATAGAAAATCCATACGCAGCATTTGTATATACACCACTTGAATTAGACAACAAAGGCAATGCGAAAAATGCTCGATACAAAATACTATTTCCATCTATCAACATTAATTTCTTCAACCTACTCACAACCTTACCCGTTCAGAATAAACTCCAACTTATTGTAACATTATCCGCACAAACGTTTCCAGCAAAATCCCAGTAGAAGTCCCTTAAGCTCAATTGGGATAAAATAGCAATTATTTGATTATTATCCATTAATATAATATATTTTATTAAATCAAAAAACTACGTCCATCATTTTATGTTAGACTGAGAGAAAAAAGAAAAGGAATAACCATGATATGAATAATTCTTTCGCAAGGAATCTACTAATTTCTACTCTTTTATGGATTGTTTTCGTTATCCTTGCCGATGATAAAATAGAGAAGTTACTCCTCATTTCTATTTTTCTAGCAATACCCTTGCTTTTGTTTGTAGTTCCTACCATCAAACGAGATGGAAGTGATTCTCGATACCATAGCTTTTTGCTTGGGTACCATCCTTATGTCTCCTTTACAGTTGCTCTATCCTTTGTATTTCCTAAGGAAAGCCTTATTTCCGGTGTATTGTCGATTCCCTGGGCTATTTATATGATAGCTATCGCAGGATATGGGGTAAGACGATTATTGGAACGAGGATGGCATGTGTTGGAAGAAAATGCCATAGATATCGGCTTAATATACGCATCAATTGGTGGAATTACCCTCAGTTTTTACAGTTTTGGAGCTGGTCTGCTCGGGTTTCAAGGTCAATGGCTGCTTCTAACTGCATCTCATTTTCATTTTGCATCTATTTTTTCACCCGTATTTATCGGTTTGGTTGGAAGGCAATTAGATATCGATCAAAAATGCAGTCAACTCTACAAGTGGACATCGATTGGTCTGATGATTAGCCCACTATTTGTAGCTGTTGGAATATATACAAATCACTTCATTGAATTTATAACTGTTGTGATTTATGCAGTCTGCTTATTCATCTATAGTTATTTTGTACTCATTCATATCAGCAAAATGGTTCAACGCTTCTTTATAAGACTAGTACTTCAATTATCAGCTGTTATTGTTGGATTAACCATTATCCTATCTTTTCTCTACAGCTTATCCAATTTACTTGGGTCATCATGGCTGAGTATCGAACAGATGGTTTGGTACCATGGTGGAGTAAATGCAATCGGATTTGTAATGCTAGGTATTCTCGGATGGGTTTATCTAAAACCAATGGAAAATAATGTTTTATATGGACTTCCACAAACCAATATCAACGGTGATAGAGTAATTGGAAAAGATTTTTTAGATCGCAATCATTTAGCTGATCACCAAATGCAATATGCTGGATTAGTAGACAATTTAGGGAAATTCGCAAGAAATGACTTCTTCCCAACAGAATTACACCCTAAAATTAGATCATTTTATGAGAATACCGTTTTATATGAACTAGCAACTCAAGTAACATGGCACAGAGGATTCCGTTTGGTTGGAAAAGTGTTCAAATGGTGGTCTGTCAAAAAGCAACAAATTAATCTGCCAACAAATAGCGAAGAGGTACTACAAGTACAAAGTAAAATTGTTGGGATAAAGGAGGAGATCCAACATAATTATAAACATTTGCGCGCTTGGATCCGCACATACAAAGATACAGATCAAACCATGTTTGTAGCTGTCTACACTGACCATCTCCATAATCATGAACGTTATTTACATATCACTTTACCAATACCAAAAAGAAATCTTACAGGTATCTTGCGCATGGAACACGGAGCTGACTTATCACTTCAAATTACCAGTCTGCCAAGAAGAGGAAGAAAAGGGGACGAGGGAATTTATTTCATGTGGAAAAATTTCTCCTTTCGACTCCCTTTAAATGAGCATTTTTTGATTTGGGTTGATGAATACGGGAGACTGCAAGCAACTCATCGCATGTGGCTGTTTGGATTAAAATTGTTACATATTGAATATGAGATTTCGGGGAAAGTAAATGATATTGTATAATTTAAAAGTAATGTAACTTTTCGGATTGGAGTTCCATGCCTTCCACCTATTCCGTTAACATGTCCGACATCCCTAGGAACCAACTTCAAGAAAATAAAGCAGCGGCAATTACAGCAGCATTTTGGGTACAGCTGGTGAAAAAAGCAAATAAAAAAAAGCCTGATGCGATTTCACTTTCTCTTGAACCGGATAACCCAGCTCTAGAAACAGTAAGACAACAAGATCTCCTTCATAGCAGAGACGATTTTCCCTGTCCGACTCCTGAACAATTGAAAAAGTTCGGTGAAGAGCTGTTTCAATGGCTCTGCAAAGAACTCAAAAAAAAGAAAAAAGATCGTGATACTCGACTTTTGGCTGATAAGAGTCTGTACTTTCCAGACAAACACCTTACCAGAGCGGCGTGTAAAGCTGGTTTTTCGGAGCTGGTTATTCCAATGGGGACCTGTACGATGACAGATGACGATGTTGTATGGTTTGGCGATAATTACTCCTATTTCACTAACTGTATAAACGTTAAATAAGAAAAGTTACGATCAACCTTAGAGCATCATGCGCTTTAAGGTTGATTCATTTTTTTATGTATTTTTTGTCCAGCATTGTTTGTGTACTAAAAATGTATTATAATCCGATTGAATGTATAAATATACATTTCATTACTTTAGAGCTAGGATAAAAATGGGACGCTCGCTTGATGACATCGAAAAAGAAATCACACGAGTTCACCACACCCCATTGGCCCGCGAAACGATCGGCATTCAGCGTGTCTTGGGTTTGCTGCTGGATCTAACAAAGCACCTTATTTCCATTTCTCGTCGTCTTGACAAACTAGAAAAGGCTGAGTCACGAGACTAGACAAAGGCGGTATACAGTAGTATACCGCCCACAACACAAACCAAAAATTTATATAGATTTTTATAAAAGTTGCCATTTTCTTTACTTCCCTGTCCAACTGCGTTAGGATGAATGCATTAATTGGTCCTAGAGAAAGTGCTGGTATGACTCCGGAAATGCAGGAGATCGCGAACATTCTCAACCTGCTCAGGGAAGCAGAAACGTATTTCACGACTAACGAAAGGCTTGTTACCATCATTTTTGGGAGTACAAATGCTTCCTTCACGGAAGAATCCCTGAATCGCGTCCCTCGAAGGTACCAAGAAGCCGTCGAGGAGCTTCGCGAGAACAAAAGGCAGGCTCTGAGATTTCTCCAGCACAAGCTGGATCCGGCAATCTACGCTGCAAGCAACTCTCTGCGAACACTGGGAGATCCAGAACTCAAGGGTGCACTTCTCAAAGTCGAAGAAGGATTCGGCAGTGCCAGAGGCAAGTTTCTAACTGGAGACATCAACCACGGTTTTATCAAGTTTCAGACGGGTTTGCGTGCTCTGCGGGCTGCAAACGCTCGTGCGACTGACTGAACTTCTGTTGAGTCCCAGTGATCTCTAGGCCGTGTCCTGCACACAAGCAACGTGTGTGCAGGACGGTCAGCATATTATGTTTGAAATAATAAATCGTTTGAAATAAAATCCCCTCTGCATGACTTTAGAGGGGATTTTTCCGTTATGTTATACCTACCCATTAAAAAAAAGCTTCTCGATATACCTTCTATCATTTGAACACCTGTAGTTTATGACCTCAACTAATCTTCGATTTTACTTTTCACCTTACCAGTTCAGAAGTTCCTGCTATAACCTTATGAACAATTACCTTTCATTTTTTTACATGGTATTCAAAGATTTTTATTTATTATTTCCTTTTTTCACATTCACCTTTTATACTAAATCATTCATTTCATTTTTAAATTACATATATAATATAATATTTTTAAAACATAAAAAATTAATCAAATCGTAACACTTCTTTACAATCGGTTTACGATACCTTCATTTATCAATAAAACTTTAGACGTATAGTGAAGATGCAAGCAAATTGCAGTAAACCATTTCGGGAGGAATATTTAGTGAAGATAAAAAAATTTTTTCTTGCAAGTGGTATTATCAGTTTAGCTTTCAGCACATTGGTAGCGTGTAGCGGCAAAGCAGACAATACGGACACCAAGCAACTTAGCGGATCACTTACTGCTGTTGGTTCCACTGCAATGCAGCCATTTGTGGAAGAAGCGAGCAAATCATTTATGTCAAGCAATCCAAGTGTCCAGATCAATGTACAAGGCGGAGGCAGTGGTCAAGGTCTAACCGCTGCAACCAACGATACTGCTGATTTAGGGAACTCAGATATTTTCGCAGAAGAAAAAGAAAAAATAGATGCATCAAAATTAGTCGATCACAAAGCTTTTGTTGTCGGAATTGCTCCAGTAGCAAACCCAGAAATAGGAGTTACCAATCTTACACAACAACAACTAATCGACATCTTCACAGGCAAGATCAAAAACTGGAAAGAAGTCGGCGGAAAAGATCAAGCAATTGTATTGGTCAATCGTTCCGAAAGTTCTGGAACACGTGCAGCCTTTGCAAAATTCGCCTTGAAAGATAATAAGGAATTTCGCGGAAAAGGCGGCATAGTGGAAGATTCATCAGGTACAGTTCGTAAAATCATCGGGCAAACAAAAGGCGCTATCGGATATCTTGCATTTTCATATGTAGACAACACAGTAAAAGCACTTACATTGGATGGAATCCAACCTACTAACGAAAATGTAACCACAAACAAGTGGAAAGTATGGGCATACGAACATATTTACACGAATGCTAACGGCAAAAACAAAGCTTTGGAAGATGCTTTTATTCAATACATTTTATCGGATGAGATTCAAAAAGGACTTGTAACGAAACTTAACTATATTCCAATTACTGACATGAAAGTAGAAAGAGATCCATCTGGAACAGTGAAATAATAATCCATTTTTCGTACAAGGAGTCCTTTTATTACTTGCGACTCCTTTTTCTTTTATTTCTCCTGAAAGGGGATTACTTATGACGGAGAAAAGAACAGTTATTGATTCTTCATTAGCAGATCAAATACAATCCCCATCCAAACGAATCTTTTGGATGGAATGGAAAGGCAAATCGGTAACAACAATCAGTGTATGGATTGTAATTGTCATTTTGTTATCACTGCTTAGCTTTATTACTTCCAAAGGGTTGATGCCATTTTTTTACCATGAACTGACATGGAGTCAATTCTTTTCAACCAATTGGAGCCCAACCGATCATCAATTTGGTAGTTTAAACATTATTTTTGGTTCATTTATGGTTACATTAGGAGCTACTATCATCAGTGCTCCCATTGGTATTAGTGTGGCTGTCTTTATGACAGAAATCGCACCAAAATGGGGGAAAAAGGTTTTACAACCAACAACTGAAATACTAGTTGGTATCCCTTCTGTCGTTTATGGATTTATTGGTTTAACTGTATTGGTTCCTTTTCTTGGTAAATTAGTGGACGGTGTTGGTTTTGGTCTTCTAGCAGGCATTCTTGTTCTTTCTATCATGATCTTACCAACGATTATCAGTATATCTGTCGATGCCATTGAATCCGTACCGTTAAAATATCGGGAAGGTTCGTATGCATTAGGAGCAACTCGCTGGCAAACGATTTATCGCATTGTATTAAAAACGGCACTTCCTGGTTTGATGACAGCTGTCGTCCTAGGAATGGCACGCGCATTTGGGGAGGCGCTTGCCGTACAGATGGTGATTGGAAACGTTGCAAATCTGCCAATCCATCTGTTTACATCGATCCATACTCTAACGAGCATGATCACACAAAACATGGGTAATACCGTCCCTACGGAAACATTTAATCAAGTGTTATGGTCGATGGGATTGGTTCTGCTTGTAATCACATTATTATTTATTCTTTTGATTCGATTTATTACTCGCCGGAGGGATGCTTAAGATGAATGCAAAACATATCGACCGTCTGGCAACGATATTTTTCTATGCAGTAGCTGTTCTCATTATTGGAATACTAGCAGGCTTATTGGGGTACATCATCCTCCATGGATTCTCTTATGTGTCATGGGAATTTTTAACGACAGCACCGGGATCATATATATTGGGTCAAGTTGGCGGGATCGCTCCGCAGCTGTTCAATTCCTTTTACTTACTCATACTCACGATGATTATCACGCTTCCTATTGGTATTTGCGGTGGAATTTATATGGCGGAATATGCAAAACCAAGCCTGTTTAACCGTTTTTTACGGCTTTGTATGGAAGTGATGTCTTCATTGCCTTCTATTATTATTGGGTTGTTTGGACTGCTTCTATTTGTCCAGTATACTGGATGGGGGTATACATTGATCGGAGGAGCATTGGCTTTGACCATTTTTAATCTTCCACTGATGGTTCGAGTTGTAGAACAAGCGATATCGTCTGTCCCAAGAGATCAAAAGGAAGCATCTCTTGCTTTAGGAGTAACGCACTGGCAGACAATAACCAAAATTATTTTACCAGCTGCCCTTCCAGGTATTGTTACAGGAGCGATTTTAGCAGCAGGAAGAATTTTTGGAGAAGCAGCCGCCCTTTTATTCACAGCAGGGATGAGTTCCCCAAACTTGGATTTTACCAATTGGGATCCAACAGCAATCACTTCTCCACTCAATCCATTTCGCCCAGCGGCAACGCTCTCTGTTTATATTTGGAAAGTGAATTCAGACAGCCTTTCCACACAAACGGCTGCTGCCGTATCTGGAGGATCAGCATTTATTTTAATTTGTGTTGTCCTTCTCTTCACTATCGGCGCACGTCTTTTTGGTAAATATCTCTACCGTCGCTTAACAGCATCTTCCTGAGGGGGTGAACCAAATGCTTAACTTCCCTTTTGTAAAGAAACGAGATCACAATCTCTCAAACAAAATTGCGATTGAAACAAAACAGCTAAATGTTTTTTATAATCAATCCCAAGCACTCCATGATGTACAATTGAAAATTAATGAAAATACTATTAATGCTTTTATCGGTCCGTCTGGCTGCGGAAAGTCTACTCTTCTGCGTTGTCTCAATCGTATGAACGATACGATTGATGGGGCAACTATCACAGGTGAAATCGAAGTTGATGGACTCAATATCAATTCTCCCACCATAAACGCGACTGTGCTTCGAAAATACATTGGAATGGTGTTTCAAAAACCAAATCCATTCTTTAAATCCATTTATGAAAACATTGCATTTGCATTACGAATTCACCAAGTACAAAAAAATGAAATCGAAAATTTGGTAGAAGAGAGCTTAAAACGAGTTGGACTATGGGAAGAAGTTAAAGACCGCCTGCATGAATCAGCACTGCGGTTATCCGGTGGACAACAACAGCGGTTGTGTATTGCACGTACCATTGCACTGCATCCAAAAATCATTTTATTGGATGAGCCCACTTCTGCTCTAGATCCTATCTCTACAGAAAAAATAGAACTTTTACTCGAATCATTAAAAGAGGAATTTACCATTATTATGGTTACACACAACATGCACCAAGCTGCTCGAATATCCGATTATACTGCTTATTTTCATCTTGGAAAAATCATTGAATTTGGTCCAACGGAGATTATCTTCACTGAACCGCAAAATGAAATGACCTTGGATTATTTAAGTGGAAAATTCGGTTAAAAGGAGGAAAAAACATGCTTTCGGTTGAAAAATTTGATGTTTATTATGGAGAAAAACATGCTCTGAAAGATATTAACCTCACCTTTCCATCAAATACAGTTACCGCACTAATTGGACCATCTGGTTGCGGAAAATCAACACTTCTTCGCAGCCTAAATCGAATGAATGATTTTATTCCAACTTTTCGAGCAGAAGGTTCGATTCGACTTGGACAGAAAGAACTTTATGATGCACAAGCAGATGTAGTCGATTTACGAAAAAGAATGGGAATGGTCTTTCAACAGCCTGTACCGTTCCCATTGTCCATCTATGACAATATCGCCTACGGACCACGATTACACGGAATAAAACAAAAGAAGAAACTCGATGAAATAGTAGAAGAAACATTGCATCAAGCATCCCTTTGGAAAGAAGTCAAAGACCGTCTCCAGCATTCCGCGCTCGGTTTATCTGGCGGGCAGCAGCAACGCCTTGTCATCGCCCGGGCACTAGCAATGAAACCAGAAATTTTGCTATTGGACGAACCCGCATCTGCCCTTGATCCCATTTCGACTGAACACATTGAACAATTGATACTATCATTAAAAGAAAACTATACAATTATCATCGTTACTCATAATATGCAACAAGCAGAGCGAGTTTCCGATCAAACTGCATTCTTTTTGCACGGAGAAATAATCGAACAAAATGATACAACCGAACTATTTTCCAATGCATGTGATGAGCGGACAAAAAACTATTTATCCGGACAATTTGGGTAAACTAATTCTAGATAAAATACATGTGCCCGGTGGAGTATTCCACCGGGCGCACACGACACTCGTGACAGGCGAGGTCAGAGACGGGACACACCGTCTGCGTCCACTCCAACGAGCACCAACCTGCCGTCCTCGCCTAGGGAGAGATGGTTGATGTACTTCTCTGCATCCACGATCTCCCAATACTTCTGCTTACGGGTGATGACACATTCACCAATTCTCTGCTGGGTTCCGATCTCCATCTCCGAGAGGGAGAGGAATTCTTCCAAGATGGAGCTTGTCGTGATCGAACCGGCGTCAGCGGAGAAGATCACGGAACAAAGCTCGAACATCGGGTGAATGACCTTGCCGAGGTTGGTGTGCACCAGCACGATCATTTGCGCTTCAGAGCTGTCCACCACACCATTGTTACAGAAAATGTACTCTAGCCTCTTCATCTCGATGACCTTATCGTTCACCTAGCCACAGTGCCGTGTGACTAGAAACGGATAGTTTCTACTTACTCCATTATATAGAAAAAAAATAATCATAAAAACGAATATTTCCTTGCTCTTTGAAATTCTCAAATTAAATGTAAAGACAATTTCACTTCAAATCAAAAATATCAACTGCAATGTCTAAAATAAATGACAGACGACCATCTGATGTAGATGGTCTTCCTTTTTGTCAGTCGCTGAATGTCTTGAGTTGGATCAAACGAGTAAGACTGGATTTGTCGTAATTTACCGTTAGCAGTAGTCCTTCTGTTCTTCGTGTACTTGCCTTTCAATCACAAAACAAATCAGGATGTAAAAAACCATTTGCAACAATACTATGCAAATGTTGTTTTTTAGCAATTTTGAAGTGATCTTGTTTGTATTACTTTTTAAGATTTTGGATCAGCAATTCATAAATATCTTTCTCATTTATCTTCCCATTATCCGCAATTAAATTTTGGACGACCAACCCATACCGGAATACATTGAACATGGCACTAAGCTTTTCTTCTTCTACTTCCTCAGGAATCACACCATGTTCTTTTCCTATTTTTATCCAGCCTGCTCCCATCTGTACTGCACTTTCTTGCAAATCTTGCAAAGTTTTTCGAATAGATGGATTTTCCATTTTACTGAGCAGATAGATAAAGATCAAATTCGTTACCATACCTGCATTTGCCACTTTATTAAAACGCCCTGCTATTCCTCTAAAAGGCGCATTTTCATCGTTTGCACTAGAAACATCTGTATTAAATTGTTCATCTACGGTAACTAGTTTTCGTTTCAGAATCAAAGCAAACAACTCATCTTTGCTTTTTACATAGTGATAAATTGCACCTTTGGATACACCAGTTTTCTGCAAAATGTCTTGCAGTGTCGTACGTTGGCATCCTTGTTCTAAAATTAACTCCTCTGTAGTTTCTAATAACAAACGTAAAGTTGAATTCAACTCATTATGTTCCATTTTTTACATCCCTTTATCTTAAGCTTTCTGTTTGCTTTTCACATAGCGAATATTCCAGATAATCAAGGTAGCGATGATAGCATATTGTACAATCGGAGCAAGCCATAGAGCAGTAGGAATCGTTAAGTCATAGACAAGTACCACTTTGACCAACGCCTCAATTATTAATCCGATTCCCCAAACAAGAGACATCAGTCGCATCGAACGACGAAATTTTGGTTCTTCTTCCCAACGTTTTATAATCATACTTCTATTGGATGTAAATCTTTCTGCGAAGTGATAAATAAGCGGCTTGCTGAATAAAAGAGAGACAAGAAATAATAGTCCCATTACTCCTGTAACATAAGATTCGCGCAGCAAGATAAAACGTTCATCTCCCCCAATCAATGCGGCAATAACGCCAAAAATAATACCTAAAAAAATAAAGGAAGAGAAAGCGTCAAACTTCTTATCTTTTATCAGATGATAGAGAGAATCCAATAACGGCACACAAGCTGCAATAGATAATGCAGCTACACTTGATGTATGACCTTCTAATAGCACATAAATTAGATAGGGCAAAGCGAAATTGATAAGAATTGTGATAATAATTTCAAATCTACCTTTTTTCATGATAAATCCTCCGGATGGATGTTAAAAGCTTTATGATGTGTGAGTTTTCGTATTCATACCGTCGGTTGGTATGATTAAAATAGTAACACACCGACCAGCGGTATGTAAAGAGTTTTTTGAATTCGAAATGGCACAACTTCTACTTATTCTTCATATCAAAAAAAGCCGTCATCTGACGACTCTAAACTTATGCATTCTTTATATTATAGTGCCTGGACAACTGCTGCTGCCCAGGCTAGCTGTGGATTTATTTCAGAGCTTAAGTGATACCCATTAACCAGGAAGAAGAGTTACCTTACAAACTCCTGGAAGTTCCATCACTCGCTTACCATCACGAGGAACCCACAACTTTACTCGCCTCGGACCCCTACCTACCGTTACACTATGAACAGTAACCGTAATCATGTACTTTCGATTATCGAGAAAGAAAGTACCTTCTGGATTAGGCTTATCTGGCCTTTGCATTGAGAAACGTGGGTCGATAGACACTTCACATTCAATAGACCAAAGACTATTGAGCTTCTCATGCTGAAGATCAAGTTTTGTAGCCATGGCGGGCAATCCTTTCATGAAAACAACAGACTGTATTTCAGCCTAGGTTGATTATACAATAGAATACTTTTATTTATACAAACAAAAAACAAACCTAAGCAAAACATTCGCTTAGGTCTCATCATTCCCTATATTCCAATGGGAAACGGACTGTAAAAACACTGCCTGTTCCAACTGCACTTTCCACTTCAATTTCTCCTTGATGCAATTCCACCAAATGTTTAACAATCGCTAATCCAAGACCAGTTCCTCCAGAATTGCGGGAACGTGCTTTATCTACTCGGTAAAAACGTTCAAAAATACGAGGACGATCATTTTCCGGAATTCCAATCCCTGTATCCATTACTTGTAACAACCAGTGACTCTCATCTTGCTTCACTTTAACCGTGACTTTTCCGCCCACAGGGGTATAATTCATCGCATTTGCTAGTAAATTCAACAATATTTGCCGTACACAATCAGTATCCATTTTTACTCTGAGTGGTGCAACATCCGTTAAAAGACGTAAATTTTTTGCCTGCATTTGTTCAATTAATGTCTCGACAACATCATGGACTATCATTTGAACAGAAACCAATTCCATTTTCACCGAAACTTGTTTGGATTCAATTTTTGATAAATCGAGCAGATCTGCTACCAAACGCTGCAAGCGTAATCCTTCTTTAAAAATAATTTGTAAAAATTCTTTGCAAGTATCCGGATCTTTTCGTGCTCCGTCAAGCAACGTTTCCGTAAAACCAACAATGGATGTTAGAGGAGTTTTTAATTCATGAGAAACATTGGCCACAAAGTCTCTCCGCAACTCCTCTAAACGGCGAATTGCAGTTAAATCACGAAAAACAGCAACTAAACCGAGCTGCTGTGAGTGTTCCTCTATCGGAGTTATATTTGCTTCAATTATTCTTTCCTGAGGATAAAACAAAGTTATTTCAGAACGAATTGCTACACGGTTTTCCATGCATTCCAGCAGCAATGGATTCAAATTATATGCGGATAAATATGAATCATAGGATTGTCCCATCATTTCTTCAACCGGCAAATCAAACAAGAGGCCAAATGCCCGATTTGCTAGTTGTATTTGCCCATTGTTATCTACCATTAACAATCCCGTATCCAGTGCTTCAATTACACTACTCATTCGATGTGTACTTTCTTGTAAATCAAGTAATGCCTGCTCCACATGGGACAATCTTCATCTCCTCCTTCTTTTATTCTTTACTCTCCAACTTATATCCCACTCCACGAACTGTTTTTATATAAATAGGTTTTTTTGAATCTTTTTCGATCTTGTCGCGTAAATGACTGACATGTACATCTACAATACGTGAATCTCCAACAAAATCGTAGTTCCAAACTGCATTTAGAAGTTGATCACGCGAGAGTACTTTTCCACGATGATTAGCCAAATACATGAGCAATTCAAATTCTTTTGGGGTAAGTTCAATGAGTTGTCCATTTCGACTTACTTCGTAGCCTTCCGTATCTATTTGAATATCACCGATCTGAATACTCTTTTCTACTGGTTTGCTTTCATCTTCACTTCTGCGCATTGCTTCCATTCTGCGAAAAATAGCCTTCACTCTAGCTGTTAATTCTCGAATACTAAATGGTTTAGTCATATAATCATCTGCACCGAGTTCCAAACCGAGAACCTTATTAAATTCATCTGATTTTGCGGTAAGCATCAAAATAGGAATATGCTCTTTCTCCGTGCGGATTCGTCGGCAAACTTCTAGTCCATCGACGCGAGGCAGCATCAGATCCAAAATGATCAAATCAGGAAGCTGCACTTTTATTTTCTGTAATGCCATTTCTCCATCTAAGGCACTATCTACTATAAATCCTTCTTTTGTAAGATTAAATTCAATCAGTTTAACAATCGAAGGCTCATCCTCTACTACCAATATATTTTTTGACATTGTCTTTCCACTCCTAAATGGATGCTCTAACTCTAATCTTAAGAGAAAACAAATAAAAAAGAAAGGTTATCACTACTCCAATAAATAGCACTTTTTGGAGCTACTAATAACCTTCCCTGAATCAAAAACAAATATCTTATTTCTTTTGTCGATTATACTTTGCCCGCTCGTTTTTATTTAGTAACTTCTTGCGCAAACGAAACGTCTTTGGTGTTACTTCCAATAATTCATCTTCTTTTAGATATTCAATCGCATCATCAATGGTCATCAGACGAGGAGCATCAAGCTTGAGCGTTTCTTCTTTCGTTGCACTGCGAATACTCGTTAAATGTTTCTTTTTACAAACATTTACTTCCAAATCTGTATCACGAATATGCTGTCCTACAATCATACCTTCGTAAACTTCCGTACCAGGAACAATAAACATTTGACCACGCTCTTGCGTAGCATGCAGAGCATATGTTGTAGCTGTTCCAGTTTCCCAAGCAACAAGAGAACCAAATTCATTGGTTTGAATCTCGCCAGCATAGGCTTCATAGCCAGCTAGTATCGAATGCATTTGGGCTTCTCCTCTTGTCGCAGTCAATAGCTGCTGACGGAAACCGAGTAAGCCGCGGGAAGGTGCAAGGTATTTAAATTGGATATTTCCGCTGTCCATGACAACCATATCTTGCAGCTGACCTTTTCTTATCCCAAGCAGCTCGACAACTGCTCCTTGATAATCACTGCTTACCTCAATATCGACAACTTCCATCGGTTCCATTTTTCGGCCATCAATTTCTTTTAAAATTACCTCTGGCTTACTAACTTGAAACTCATAACCTTCTCGACGCATGTTTTCAATTAAGATACCCAAGTGTAATTCTCCACGGCCAGAAACAGTAAACTGATCAGAGGAATCAGCATCTTCTACACGAAGAGCTACATCTGCTTCTGCTTCCCGGTAAAGACGTTCTCGTAATTTCCGTGAAGTTACAAAAGTACCATCTTGCCCTGCAAAAGGACTAGTGTTAATACCTATCGTCATACGTAATGTAGGTTCTTCAACAGTAATGGGTGGCAGTGCTTCTGGATGTTCTGGGTCAGCAAATGTATCTCCGATACCTACTCCATCGACACCGGTGAGTGCAATAATATCACCTGCGGTCGCTTCTTCTACTTCTACACGCGCAAGTCCGCGATGGATATAAACTTGTCCTACTTTGACCGAACGAGAAGTACCATCAGCAGTTAATAGCGTCAAAGTTTGATTTTTACGAATGGTACCCCGTTCCAAACGACCAATGACAATTTGACCTTTATACTCATCAAATCCAAGCAGAGTAGCCTGCATTTGGGTAGGTCCATCTACATCTACTTTTGGCGAAGGCAGTTGATGAATAATTTCTTCAAAAAGTGGTTCCAATGTATCAGTTAAGTCTTCATAATCCAAACCAGATATTCCACTCAATGCACTTGCATAAACAACTGGGAAATCACATTGTTCATCTGTAGCGCCTAAATCCACGAAAAGATCAAATGTCTCATTGATTACTTCCTCTGGACGGCGGTTGTCCCGGTCGATTTTATTGACGACCACAATCGCTTTATGCCCGCGCTCAATTGCTTGGCGAAGTACAAACTTGGTTTGCGGCATTGGCCCTTCGACGGAATCGACCAAGAGTAATACTCCATCCACCATATTCATAACGCGTTCTACTTCTCCGCCAAAGTCTGCGTGTCCTGGTGTATCAACAATATTAATCTTTATTCCTTTATATTCAATCGCCGTATTTTTTGCGAGAATTGTTATTCCTCTTTCTCTTTCCAACTCGTTGGAATCCATTACACGGTCTTCAACTTGTTGGTTTTGGCGAAAAATATGGCTCTGCTTTAACATCGCATCTACTAACGTTGTTTTCCCATGGTCAACGTGAGCAATGATAGCGATATTTCTTATTTGCTCTACATTCATCTACGTTTATTCCTTCCTCTACATGTTCACAAAGGAGATCGTACCACAATTATGTTGGTATTGCTATGAAAACAGAAAAAGAAGCACGATTTACCGGTAAAAACTAAATTTTTTCTTTGCTTGGAGCAAGAAAAAGAGATGAAATACAATAATGTGCACCCCGATCGCCAAGCTTGTATAAGCGATTCGATCAACACTAAATACAAAACTTGCTAATATTGCCGCGCCATAAGGATAATAGAATGACAACATCCAACGTTTTTCTTCTGGTCGATAAAGAAATAATGCCAAAACCAGTCCAACAAGGCACTTTATCAAAGCGAGGAGCAAAAACCGGATATCATTTACTCCCATTCCATATGGAGAACGGACAGTCAGCTCATAATCAGCATTTTTTCCAATATATCCATTTAAAATATTATCTTGATTTGGAATAAATTTTGGAGAAACCTCGATTTGGTTAATTATTTTCGCACCGATTTGCAGCTCACTGGAATCATATTGCGGATCTTTTTTCATCCATGATGAAACTGTATATAAAACATACCGATCAGGTATGGTGTAGTTGATTTGCCCGTTTTCAATTTTAGAAAGTTCTTGGTATACATCATCCGCTAGTACAATCACATCATATCCAGGTATAAAACTGCCTGTTTGCGATTGCAAATAAAAAGCTGTGGGATATCCTTGAAAAGCAATTTCATTTTTATCAAAATCACTCTTCCGGTGATAATAAGCGTTAACAGTAGTAAAAAAGTAAATTGCTTCATTTTCTTTTAGCTTATGCGGTACAGAATTTCCCAGTTGTTTTGCTAATTTAGTATATGCAGTATAAGATATGGCAAGCGGAGAACGCGAGCCACTAGATTCTTGTAAAATAAGAAAATCTACTGCTTGTTTATGAAACGAAACTTTTTTCATACTTAGTTCGTTTTCCAATGCTTTTTCATACAATGGAAGTTTCGATTTATCTTGATATATTGCTTCTAAGTAGTAGGTAAATGCATTTTCTTTATAGTAATTTTTTTGGGTCATATAACTCGTAAGAAATATTTTCGTATCACTGATGGAGGATAAAAGAAATAAGACAGCAAAAAAACTAAACAATATCTTTCCAGTCAGTCCCTCTAAATATGTTTTTTTACTAAATATAGAGACAAACCCTATTTTTTTATCCAAATAAACGAGTAGAACTAAGCAGAGGATAAAATAAAGTCCTGTTAACAATGAAAAAACGAAACTAAAATGATCGACAAGAATCTCCCATAATACCAATCCTAACAAGAGCAGAATCGAAACAATAATCCAAGACTGTGGCTTTTCCGACATTCTCGCTTGTTTCCTTGAATATACAAAGATGGATAAACAGAAAGCACTGATAAACACAAGGGATAAAAATAACCCTGCCGTCTTACCAATCGCTAAAAGGGAGAAATCAAAAGGAAAAGCAGGAGTTTCCATAAACAATGAGAAAACAGTGAGAATACATGGAGAGATGAGCAAACCAAGTATCAATCCAACAATAACAGCAAAACAACCTAAAATTATATTTTCCCAAAGAATAACTTTTTTTATTTGTTTTAAAGAAGCATCATCAAATGTATCTGGTGTTACCGTCTCTCTTCTGCTGCTTATCTGATAAATGGTTGCTAAGAAGAAATATAAAATTACCAGAATAGATATCATCGGGATATCTAAAATACTTTTCTCTTCTACGTTAAGAAATTTATCAAATAAAGGATGATTTATAAGCATTTCACACCATAAATAAACCATCACAAAGAACATATGTATGATAAAAAATAAACGATAAGATTTCGCATTTTCTTTGATATTTCGCCAAATAAGAGAGCCGTTAGACAAAGGAATCAATCTCCTTTAAACATTTAATTTATTGAGCTTAATTTTAACAGAAAACATCATCTGAAATTTAAAAAACAGAAATGCAATTTTTTCTAAAATTGCATTTCTGTTTTTGTTGTTGTGTGCTAAAGTAAAAAAAACACTCAAGCATGAGTGATCCCTACACACATACGGAGAGATCATGCTTGACAACTCCATACGGCTAAAGCCGTTGGATTCTTGGGACGATAGACTCATGACTATTTCATTACCAAGCTAACCCCGTGCGCCCCACGGTTTATGTTTGTTGTTTTTTCTTTGCCTCGAGCAAACTTGGTTTTCGTCTGTCGCGACTATACATATATTACCATACGAACATTTGTTTGTAAATTTATTTTTTCCAAAGGTTGAACTGCTGAAGGGAAATTCCTTCCCCTCGTTTGACGCTCGCTTTCATCCCACGATTTAAATTGTGGGTTTTCTCGCCCGCAATGCTATAAGGTAGAGAAATTTGCTATAGATCGTGTTGGTGTGGAGGTGCTTTGTCTAACTCCTGTACATCGTTCCATCATGTGTAACCACCATCCATATCCTTCATTTGTTCCTGATTACAAATCACTGAAAACAATATCATTCGATGATAATAAAGCTCATTGAATGTGTGGTATCCATTGCTTGTATCTCCATCTACTTTCATCATCTCACCACCTCATGAGCATAAAAATACCACCTCATAAGAAGTGGTTTAACTTACTTTTTCGTTTATGGCAGGAACTCTGTCATAGGCAATCCGAGGTAACTCCGAAAACAGCATGATAGATACATATATTTTCCAGTGTGACCCTTCCATGTGCGCATCGTTCACAGGTCTTTGGGTTCTAATGTCTTTCGATCCATTACCTCTGCATCTGCCATCATCTTTCTAAAAAAGAAAGTAGTGCTTCATTAAATTCTTTTACATGTGTAGCATTTAATCCATGCGGGCCGCCTTTTATAAGAACCAACTCACTGCTGTCTATGGATTCATGTGTGAGCTTTCCGCTTTGCTCGAATGGTACAATCACATCTGAATCACCATGTATAACAAGCGTCGGAATGTGAAACTTGGATAAATCTTCTCTGAAATCTGTCTTACTAAAAGCCTTGATACAGTCTAGTGTCCCCTTCGGAGATGCGCTTGCTGCAATATCTAGGTTATAAAGGCGAAATTGCTCACTGACTAAACTGTTTTGATTTCCTGCAGCAAAAAAATTTTTTGTAAATCCATCAAGAAATACTATTCGATCATTTTTTACACCATTTTGAAATTCTTCAATCGTAGCATCATCTATTGCACCTTCTGGATGCTCTTCCGATTTGTATAAGTATGGGGGTACTGCCCCAGCAAAAACTGCTTTCTCCACTCTTTCTGTACCATATGTACCTATGTAACGAGCTACTTCGCCTCCACCCATCGAAAACCCGACAAGGGTAACATGGTAAAGATCCAAATGTTCCAGCAACTGATGTAAATCAGCAGCAAATGTATCATAGTCATACCCATTCCATGGTTGAGATGATTTCCCAAACCCACGTCGATCGTATGTTATTACTCTGTAACCTGCTTCGATTAAAACAGGAACTTGAGATTCCCAAGAGCGTCCACTCAATGGCCATCCGTGGATTAACACAACTGGTTTCCCAGAACCATGATCCTCATAATAAAGTTCAATTGGAGATTGATTTTCTATTCCTACTGTTATCTTTGCCAATTCAAATCCTCCATTTTTGAAATTCTTAACTGACATAAATTATTTTTCCTATTAGAGAGGAGAATATTCTAATAGACTCGGAAGAAACAAGCGAAATTATTTAATAACTGGGTACTATGAATCGCAACATCATCGTTAGTCTATCTTGTTAATGAATGAAGAAGCGTATCTCTTGAATTGAGATACGCTTTTTTGATTAATAATATTTATTTCCAAAGTTAAATTCAAAATCGATGTTCATCCCTTTTGGAATTGTAACATATAATTTATACTTACTCTTTTTTGGCTGTCCGGAATAGTTACTCAATGGATCAAAGTAACTGAGTGAATTTTGTTTTAATGTCGAAGTAGTATAGGTTTTCACTGTTTTTCCGGTACTGCTGTTCACGATTTTATAACTCACTTTTCCTTGTGTTGCACTGTTACTGCGGGTATGAATATAATTTTGTGCTCCTGGTATATAAGTAAGCTCAAAATATTTGACTGATTTTCCGCTGCCCTTTTCCCCATTGTAACGGAATTTATTGTTTAGAAAAGATCGATTTAAATCTTCTACTCCATTTGGACTCTTTTGATACTCTGACCAGAGTTGAGCTAACGTTTTCCCTGTATACTCTTTAAATAAATCGTCTGAGTAGTAATTATTCTGCACACGCTGATGAATTTTTAAAAGACTGCCAGGATACTTGATTTGATTGATCCATGTAAAAAATCGAGCTGTTACCCCATAACTATTGGTATAATTTTGTGTTGATTTTACAGCAGGCAAGCGCCATGATTCGATATTGGAGTACCGATAACGTGCATAATCAGCCATGCCTTCTTTAAACCAACTGGGAGCTGTTACCCCATTTGGATACGCATCGACGACATGAAACATTTCATGGACAAGCATTCCTTGGTCACCAGTATGAGACTTTGCATAGTCAGGGTTAATATAAATCGTACTGCCAACCGTATAAGCAATGGGATACTTCTCATTTTTCACAAACTTTACGATAACTTCTTTTGGAGCATTTTTTGGACTATATTCACTTGCCATTTGTGCATATGTACGTTTAAATGTTGTTTCATAGCGACTTACTACAGATGATAAACTGGAATCAGTGTATTCTGTTGTCATCTTGTAATTACCACTTGTTACTGTTTTTGTCGTAGCAGAAGCTTTTTCTGGGGAAAGACCCAGCACTGGAATACTTGCAACTGCAAACACAAGAAACGGTACTATTTTTTTATTGAGAAGTCCTCGCATGCTTCCTCTCCTTACCTTTTATTTAAAACCATGCTATTAAAAAATAGTTCAATCGACAAGCGGTAAAAAGAAACAGTCATAGAGGATTAACAATTAAAAAAAGCAGATGGCTTTCTACAGCCAGACTGCTCTTCTACTAATGATATTTATTTCCATAATTAAATTCAAAATCGATGTTCATGCCTTTAGGAATTTGCACATACATCGTATAATCACCTTTCTTTGGTTCCTTTACATATTTTTCAAAAGGATCAAAAAAATCAATCGATCTTTCCCATAGTTCTTTTGTTGCAAATGTACTTACCGTTTTCCCTGTCTTGTTATCAACGATTTTATAGTTAACTTTGCCTTGTGTAGCATTGTTACTGCGTGTATTTAAATAATTTTGCTCCCCAGGGATATATTCAAATGAAAAATAATTTACCCATTTTCCACTGCCAGTTTCTCCATTGTATCTCGATTTTTCTTTTGCAAATGACCAGTCCAACTTTTCTATGTTTCCAGACGTCTTCTTGTATTCATTCCATAGCTCGTCCAAGGTTTCACCTGTGTACTCTTTGAATAGATCATCAGAGTAATAGCCATTTTGTATTCGTTGATGAATCTTCAACATACTTCCTGGAGATTTGATATATTCGATCCACTCAAAAAATCTTGCTGTTACTTCATATCCATCTGTATATTTTTGATCATCCGTAGGAGCCTTATAAAACCGATAATCTAAAATCGAATAGTGATTACGACCAAATTCAGCCATACCTTCATCAAACCAGCTAGCACGTTTTACTATATCAGGATATGCATCGACTGCATGAAATAACTCATGTACCAATAGACCTTGATCTTCTGGATTTTTTTTCGCATAATCTGGGTTCATATAAATAGTAGTTCCCTGTGTATAGGCATAAGGATATTTTTCATTTCGCTCGAATTTCAGTGTTATTTCTTTCGGAGCTTTCGTTGGACTAAAATGATCGGCCATTTGTACATAGGACCGTTTAAATGTCTGTTCATATGCCATTACGATGGAATTAAGGTTTGGATCATCATATTCAACCGTCATTTTATATTCTCCACTAGTAATCACTTTTGTCGCAGCATCAGCTACAGGCAAACTTGTAATAGAAACATTACAAAGAATAAGAGCGCTACAGGCAAGCAAAAGTCTTTTATATTTCATTTTACCACTCCTTTCCTGCTATTACGTTTATTTTACAAAGGCAGAAAAACGTGAACAAGTCTTAGCGATACATGTACAAATTCATTTCAAATTAATTGGTAATTTTCAAAAAAAGGGATACATATGATAATGGGAATCCGTAAAATAGGAGGTGCCACAAATGCCTATAAAACCCCCCGTGCTACAGAGCGGGGACACCATTGGTATTGTTACACTTGGGAGTCCTCTCGGATCATCGACCATTAACAGAAGAATTCGTACCCTTAGACAGATGGGATTTTCTGTTCTCATTGGAGAACATGTATATGATCATGAAGGAATAGTTGCTACTTCTGCCACGAATCGAGCTTCTGATTTTATGAAAATGGTGGAAGATACTCGAGTAAAATTAATTTTACCGACTCGGGGAGGGACTGGGGTAAAAGATATTCTGCCGTACTTAGACTATACAAGTATTGCGCAAAATCCAAAAATTGTAGCGGGATATAGTGATATAACGATATTAAACAATGTTTTATATCAATTTTCAGATCTAATTACCTTTCAAAGTCTATTGCTACTCGATTTTAAAACGAGTACACCAGCATATAATTTCAATCAATTTTTTTCTATCCTGCAAGAGCCCACTAATTCCAGACTAATTCAAAATCCACCTGGCATTCCTCTAAAAAGCCTCATTCAAGGGAATGTCACTGGATCACTAGTTGGAGGAAATATCACTTCATTCGCTGACACGCTGGGTACTGCCTATGAAATAGATACACGAGGAAAAATTATTGTGCTCGAAGAAATTCATGAGCCAACTGATAAAATATATCGAGATCTAACCCGATTAATATTAGCTGGAAAATTCGAAGACTGCCTCGGGATTGTTATGGGACAATGTACCAGCTGCCCTATTTCCTATCAAACATCCTACCAAGCTTTGATCGATACCTTGCTTATTCCATTGAATAAACCTCTTATGACTAATTTACAGACAGCTCACGGCAAATATAAAGCTGCGCTACCTATAGGGGCAGCAGTTAACCTGAATACATACGATAACTCACTCACTATTACAGAATCTGTGGTTCGTAGTGAGTCATAAACATACCAATATGCTATACCGCTAATTTTCTTTGACAGAGCTGGTTATATTATTACTTGAAAGGATGATATACTTATGCTCTTTCAAACGATTTGGGAAACGACTTTAATCTTTATAATCGGAACGATATTACTACGTTTAAGTGGCAGGATCTCGATATCGCAAATGACAGTGCCACAAGTTATGGTCGTTGTCGGTCTTGGAACACTTTTAGTGGAACCTGTATCAGGACACGGTTTAGGATATACGATGCTCGCAGCTAGTATTATTATCATTATCATGATCATCTTAGAATATTTGGAACTTAAGTTTGATTTATTCGAAACACTATCTATCGGTAAATCAAAGATTGTAATTGAAAATGGAAAATTCCATCTAAAAAATCTCCGCAAATTAAGATTTACAGTCGATAAGTTAGAAGCACGGCTTCGTGAAGTCGGGATAGCCAATATAGATGATGTAGAATGGGCTACCATTGAACCAAGCGGCCAAATTGGCTATTCGCTTAAAAATAAGCATCAGCCTAGTACAAAAGGTGATATCCAAGAGATAATAGATCGTCTCCGACAAATCGAGAAATCTATATCTCCCTTGCTTCTCAAAGACACAAAAACCTCCAATCTCTTTACAGAAATAAAGAGCAAACCAAATGAAGGAAATCAAAATGAGCCTAATTAAAGCAAAGCATAAGAATTTGATCCATTTATGTGTTTTCCCGTCAAATGATCTATTCAAATCGATCAATAATACATGAGAAAACGAACCTAGTTTAAAAAAGGACAAGTTTAAATCTTGTAATAAGAACAAACAGGAAACTATCGATCAAAAAATCGACCATAGCTCTCCTGTTTAAATTTTTATTTTGACTGTCTTTCACATATAGATTTAATGAATACCAGTTAACATTGACTCGCTAAATCCTCCATATTCCTTTTTTAATACTGGACACAGTAGATTGGTTTTCAAGGGAAGATAAATCTCCAAGATTTTCGTCTAAATAAATCGCACGAATAACACGTCGTAGTATTTTTCCATTTCTCGTTTTTGGCAACTCATCAACAAAATAGATTGCTTTTGGTTTTAATGGTTTCCCAATTTTCTCTGTGATCCAAGCTAAAAGTTCAACTTCCAATGCCTTTGATATATCCGCATTTTTTTGGAGTGTAACAAAACAGACTGCAACAGTCCCTTTTATATCATCAGGAATTCCAATCGCAGCTGCTTCGACAACAGCTTGATGAGCGACAAGCGCTGTTTCAAACTCTACTGGTCCGATTCGTTTTCCAGCTATATTTAATGTATCATCACTGCGTCCATGAATAAACCAATATCCATTTGATTTCCGCTCTGCCCAATCTCCATGAATCCATCGATCAGCAAATCGTGACCAATAAGATTTTAGATAGCGGTCACGGTCTCTCCAAAATCCTTTTGTCATTCCTGGCCATGCACTTCGAATAACTAACTCTCCTACTTCATCGACTAGTGAAGTTCCTTGTACATCAGCAACATCTACATTCATCCCAGGAATCGGACCATGAAACGAACAAGGGACGAGCGGCAATCCCGGAAAACTAGATAATATTCCTCCAGAAATCTCTGTACCACCAGAATAATTGATTATCGAACACCGAGATCTTCCTACTTTTTCAAATAACCAAATCCAAGGTTCTTTATTCCATGGTTCTCCAGAAGAGCCAAACACCTTTAATGAAGGTAGATCATGTTTTTCTATCCATTGATCCCCTCTGCTCATCAACATTCGTATTAATGTCGGAGAGATGCCAAGATGTGTGATGTCATGCTTTTCCACCAGTTGCCATAAGCGATCAAACTGCGGATAATCTGGAGTACCTTCGTATAATACAATCGTTCCTCCAAGTAGCAGTCCTCCAAAAACCATCCATGGACCCATCATCCAGCCCATATCACTTAGCCAGCACAACCTATCCCCAGGTTGGAAATCAAATGCATATTTCAAATCCTGTGCAGCTTTAAAGGGAAAACCAACATGGGTGTGTACAGTTCCCTTTGGCTTTCCTGTCGTACCAGAAGTGTATAACAACATCAAGGAAGTTTCTGACTTCACCCAAACCATAGGACTTATGGGTACTTGATGCTTTCTTATATCTTCATAATGGATCCATTGTGCTTGAGAATGAGCGGGAACAAACGCCGCATCATCTCTCTGAACAACGATAACAAAACGAAGTGAAGTGCATTTCTCCACGATTTTTTCTGCCATTTTTCTCATTTCTACTCTGTTTCCACGACGGTAAAAGTAAGCTGCTGTGACGAGTACTTTTGCCTCACTATCTTGTATTCTTGTTGCAACCGCATCCACTCCATAACCTGAGAAAACAGGAATGATAATTGCGCCTATTTTGGCTGCCCCAAGCATTGCTGTAACTACTTCTGGAATCATTGGCATATAGAGAACCATTCGATCTCCTTTTTCGATTCCCAGACGAAGCAACTCATGTGCAAATTGATCTGATTCTTCGGATAATTGCTGGTAAGTAACTTTCCTAGTCGTCCCATCTTCTGTTTCCCAAATGATTGCCGTTTTCGTACCAGCCTTCCCAAACACATGTTTCTCTACTGAATCATATGCGACATTTGTTTTTCCACCACAAAACCAGCGTGTCCAAGCAATACCTGCGGAATCATCCATTACTTTGTCATAAGGTTTATGCCATGTCCACCCGATTTCTTTTTCCATCTCTGACCAAAACCATGTTGGATCTTGTTCTATAGCTTGATAAAGTTCATCGAGGGAAGCAAATCCACTCTTTTTTATAAATTGATATAAATTTGTTTTCTCCCATCTGATGGAGGTCGGCAAATATATCTGTTTATCTTCTCGCAACTTCATTCATCCCTTCTTACATATTGATGTATCTAAAAAAATGTAAGCAGAATGGATTGCGTTTCCTATACGATATCAATTTATATATATGTTATCTTCTGAAATGATAACGCTTTCAATTTTTCTTGACAAAATGCTTACTGGTGACGATTTTCACCGTCACCAGTTTGTACCCCGATGTTACGCTACACTTGAATTACCAGAACAAAAAGTCTCCACGATAACACGAGCCATAAATTTCTTTTCCGCTTCGCTCGGTGTATGCCCCCCAGGAAGAGGCTCTGCTCGGAAAGGTGTGTAAAGCGGAAGGCGATTTCGAATAAACTTACCGCTCACTTCCTTGACAGAAGGATCGTTCTCGCCCTGAAAAAGCAGCACAGGAACAGTCACCTTTGAGAGAGCCTGTTTGCCTAGACGGATGACTTTATTCAAATCACGCACACTCTTCCAAGTAACTTTTAGATTTGAACCAGCTTCCCCACCCTTTGGCAGCATAATTCGGTGCATCAGGAATGGGACAGGGATCTTCGTAAGATGCAGCATCAACCCAAACAGAATGAGATGAAGACGATATGGAAGTGCCTTTGCCGACACCCTGATCTTCTCCCTCTCTTCCGTGCTCATGTTAACGGTAGCAATCAGAGCCAGATACCCACTCATGGAGTGAGCATTGACAATTACAGCACCAACATCTTCACGCTGAACCAATGCAAAGAGCTGCTCCTGAACATACTCCAGCCAGTCAAGATACGAAAACTGCGACATTGCTCGCGCCTTTTCTTCTTCTGTTTTATGACCTGTGTCATGTCCAGGCAGAGTCAGCGAGACGAGTTCATCCACTTTTCCAAGAAACCATGAACGCTCAAATTGGTACTTCTGCGGAGTTGCCGTCCAACCATGGAGATTCACTACTACTGTCTTTTTCTTCATTTTTGTTCCTTTTACCTAGGTAGTTTCGAGGCTATCACACTAATACTAGCATGCAGTAAAACCAAAGTACATAGACAGAAAGAACGAAGGAAATTGCTGTCAAAATAGTTATCATTATATGAATTGTATTTCCTAGATGGAATATTTTGATATATGATGAAGAAAGTTTCGATGAAGGAGATTTTTTATGAAAAATACACTTAGCATATTATCAATTGTACTATGTTTATGGGTTATGCCATTTCATGGATATGCCTCAGAAATAGATGGGCATCCATCATTAAAAGCCTCTGTTTATGAAGATGAAAACATCCAATCACAACAGCAAAAACAAAAGATTCTCAAAGGGCAGGATGCAGATACGAACAAGTTAACAGTCGAAGCAGAAGCCTACTATTTGATGGATTATGATTCTGGGGTGGTATTAGCAAAAAAGAACGAAAACCAGTCTCGCCCACCCGCAAGCATGACAAAAATGATGACTGCATATATCATCTTAGACAAAATAAAAGCTGGGAAAATACATTGGACAGATGAAGTCGTCGTGAGTAAGCGCGCAGCAGATATAGACGAAGCACAAATCTACTTACAACCGAATGAAAAGATTACAGTGAAAGAGTTATTTACTGGATTGCTAGTGCAGTCTGCGAATGATGCAGCAGTAGCTCTAGCCGAATACGTAGCTGGATCCGAAGAAAAATTTGTAGCTATAATGAATCAAAAAACAAAAGAGCTTGGATTACAACATACACACTTTCTCAATAGTTCCGGATTAAATCAAGAAGACTATCCAGATCCACCAAAGACACAAGGAGAGCATGTCATGTCTGCCAAAGACACCGTTTCATTAGCGACACAGCTCATCACCAATCATCCTGAAATATTCCACTTTACAACAATAGCATCCTATACCTTTCATCCGGGAACACCGAGACAACAAAAAGTACTGAATTGGAACAGCATGCTGCCAGGCCTATCGCATGAGTATAAAGGTGTTCAAGGAATAAAAACCGGCTCCACGCAGCGTGCAGGCTATTGTTTTGCAGGAACTGTCAAACAAAACGATACTCGTTTTATGTCCGTTGTAATGGGAACAACCTCCAAGGACAAGCGTTTTACGGAAACTAAAAAACTATATGATTTTGGCTACCAAATGTTTCAACCAATAACCTTTCTAAAAGCAGGGCAATCTGTACCAGGCAACTACACCCATTCTATCTCTGAAGCCAAAGAGAAAAAAACAACGATTGTTGCAGCAAAAAATATTCGCATTCCAGTGAAGCGTGGAGACAAGAAAACAGATTATCGTTATCATGTTGTATGGAAAAGCAATCTAAAAGCCCCATTAAAAAAAGGAACGATCGTAGGGCAAGTAGAGTTGCAATTCAAAGGTCATAACATAGACGGCTTTAGACCTGTGCCGCTCGTGACCAAAAATGCTGTGCAGAAAGAGAGTTTTCTTGATCGAATCGCGCATTACATTGCTAGTTAAACATTAAATTTCAATCCTTGTTTTCTTTTTTTATACCGTTATGATAAAAATAATCTACTAAACAGAAATGATTGTCTTGTCAACATTACTTTCTCTTCATAAAAATTATCAAATTTCCGTTACTAACTCAAAAAGAAATGAGGATGGAAAGATGAAAAAATTACTTGGTAAAACCGCTATCGTAACTGGTGCATCCAAAGGAATTGGTGCTGAAATTGCAATCCAATTGGCAGCAGAAGGTGCGAGTGTTGTTGTAAATTATTCCTCCAGTAAGGAAGGAGCAGAACGTGTAGTAGCTGATATCATTCGTAATGATGGCAAAGCAATCAGTGTCCAAGGGAATGTTGGAAATTCAGCAGACATAAAGCGATTGTTCGCAGAAGCAAACAACGCTTTTGGTTCAGTAGATATACTCGTGAACAATGCTGGCGTATATAAATTTGAATCGATCGAGAATGTTTCCGAAGAAGAATTCCATTTATCATTTAATACAAATGTGCTCGGCATCGTTCTTACAGTTCAAGAAGCCCTGAAATACTTTCCATCCAGCGGAGGCAGCATTATTAACATTAGTTCGACTGCCAGTAAGAGCCCCGTTATCAACTCAAGCATTTATTCTGCAAGCAAAGGAGCGGTTGATTCTCTCACTGTAGCACTTTCAAAAGAACTAGGATCTCGAAATATTCGCGTAAATGCAGTAGCTCCAGGAGGAACCGATACCGAAGGAACCCAGAGTCTTGGAATTGCTGGCAGTGACCGAGCAAAGGCATTGGCTAAAATTACTCCACTTGGCCGCTTTGGAAAACCACAAGATATCGCGCCTGTGGTCGTATTTTTAGCCTCGGATGACTCTGCTTGGCTAACAGGAGAAAGAATCACTGCATCAGGAGGATTTCGATAAGACAAAAAATCTGCCAAACATATAGAAAAACCCACAGTTCTTCGAAGAACTGTGGGTTTTTCTATATCCATATTAACCTAATACTTTCATTACATTACGCACGGAATCAGCAGATTTATCTAATGCTGCTTTTTCTGTTTCGGTAAGTTCCAATTCCAATACTTTTTCAATTCCATTCCCACCAAGTACTACCGGAACCCCAAGGTAAAGGTTTTGATAACCGTATTCACCTTCCAAATATGCGATCGCTGGGAGAATACGTTTTTTGTCTTTTAAAATCGCTTCTGCCATCTGTACCAGCGACGCAGCAGGTGCATAGTATGCACTGCCATTCCCAAGGAGATTTACGATTTCTCCTCCTCCTGTACGTGCACGCGCTACAATTGCATCCAATCGTTCTTGTGGAATTAATTTTTCAAGTGGAATACCGCCTGCATAAGAATAACGAACCAATGGGACCATGTCGTCTCCATGTCCACCAAGCACAAAACCTGTGATATCTTCGACGGAGATGCCTAGTTCCTGAGCTACAAACGTACGGAAACGAGCAGTATCCAATACTCCAGACTGTCCAATGATACGATGTTTTGGGAATCCAGATGTACGATAAACTTCATAAGTCATTGCATCAACCGGATTGGTGAGAACAAGAATGATACAATCTGGAGAATATTTAACAACTTGCTCAGTTACCAACCGCATTACTTTTGCATTGGTATTTACTAAATCGTCTCGGCTCATACCGGGTTTACGAGCAATGCCTGCTGTAATGATGACAACATCCGAATCAGCAGTTTCTTCGTAACTGCTTGTTCCAGTAATATTTGCATCAAAACCCTGGACAGGACTTGCTTCTAACATATCCAATGCTTTCCCTTTTGTAGGGTTTTCTGCTTGTGGAATATCCACCAAGACAATATCCCCAAGTTCTTTTTGTGCAAGCATCAATGCGGTAGTTGCACCAGTAAAACCTGCACCAACTACAGATATTTTCCGACGTTTAATAGCTGCCATACTGGTATCCTCCTACGAATTCCTACAAATTTTGAATAAGTTGATCTGCAAACTCTGAACATTTAACCTCAGTCGCATCATTCATCAAACGCGCAAAATCATATGTAACAACTTTGCTCAAAATAGTCTTTCCTAACGACTGATGGATGAGATCAGCAGCTTCTTGCCAACCAAGATGCTCTAACAACAGAACACCCGACAGGATGACAGATCCAGGATTTACTTTGTCCAAACCAGCATATTTTGGAGCTGTTCCATGTGTTGCCTCAAAAACAGCATGACCAGATACATAATTAATATTTGCCCCTGGAGCAATACCTATCCCACCAACCTGAGCAGCTAATGCATCAGAAATATAGTCTCCATTCAAGTTTAACGTCGCTATAACATCATATTCTTTCGGACGGGTCAAAATTTGCTGAAGAAAAGCGTCCGCAATTACATCCTTCACAATCAGTTTTCCTGCATCTGTGGCAGCTTGTTGTTCCTGATCAGCAGCCTGTTTTCCTTTTTCTTTAGCGATACGGTCATATTGTGCCCAAGTGAAAACTTTGTCACCGTACTCCCGTTCTGCGAGCTCATAACCCCAGTTTTTAAAGGCTCCTTCGGTGAATTTCATAATATTTCCTTTGTGAACAAGTGTCACGCTTGGACGTTTATGTAGCAATGCATACTCGATAGCAGCACGAACCAATCTTTCCGTGCCTTCTTTTGATACTGGTTTTATACCGATACCAGAAGTTTCTGGAAAACGGATTTTTTTCACGCCAAGTTCTGTCTGCAAAAATCGGATCACTTTTTGTGCTTCAGTTGATTCTGCTTCCCATTCTACTCCAGCATAAATATCTTCTGAGTTTTCACGAAAAATTACCATATCTACATCTTCAGGTCGCTTCACTGGACTTGGAACTCCATCGACATATCGAACAGGGCGCAGACAAACATACAAATCCAATTCTTGTCTCAAAGCAACATTTAAAGAACGAATTCCTCCGCCTACAGGTGTTGTAAGTGGTCCTTTGATTGCGATGAGGTATTCTCGAATCGTTTCTAAAGTTTCAGCCGGCAGCCATTCACCCGTTAAATTAAATGCTTTTTCTCCAGCATATACTTCTTTCCACTCGATTTTCTTTTCTCCGTTGTATGCCTTCTCTACTGCTGCATCTAATACTCGGCTAGAAGCTGCCCAAATATCAGGACCAATTCCATCTCCTTCAATAAAAGGAATAATCGGATGATTAGGAACATGCAATTTACCATCGACAACCGTTATTTTTTCTGCTGCCATATAGATACCCTCCTCATTATTAAACCCATCATATGTATTCAAAAAAAAATAGGGAAAAAAGGGGATAATATCCCCTTTGATTTATCTATTCTCAATCGGTACATATTTTTGATCAGTTTTCCCTACATAATCTGCGCGAGGACGAATTAAACGATTATCATTATACTGCTCCATGATGTGTGCAGTCCAACCAGTGATACGGCTCATTGCAAACAATGGGGTAAACAAATCCTCAGAGAGATCAAGGTAGTGATAAACCGTAGCAGAATAAAAATCAACATTTGGTTTTAGACCCTTGATATCACCAACGAGCTGTTCAACTCTTTCTGAGATGTCATACCATTTTGTATCTCCGTGTTGTTCTCCTAATTTATGAGACATTACTCGCAAATGTTTTGCCCTTGGATCGCCATTTTTGTACACACGATGTCCAAAGCCCATAATCTTTGCTTTATTATTTAACTTATCTAAGATATATGGCTCTGTATTTTCCGCAGAACCAATTTCACGAAGCATCACCATTACTTGCTCATTTGCCCCACCATGAAGCGGACCTTTGAGCGCACCAATAGCAGCTGTTACGGAAGAATACATATCGGCCAATGTAGCAGCTGTAACACGTGCAGCAAAAGTCGAAGCATTTAGTTCATGGTCAGCTTGCAGAATAAGAACTTTATCAAGTGCCTGTACAGCCACTTCCGATTCTTCCTTACCTGTCAGCATATATAGGAAGTTTGCTACTAACCCCATATCAGTTCGAGGTGCAATTGGTTCTTTTCCATCGCGTATACGAGCAATAGCAGCAATAATTGTTGGTATTTTTGCAGTTAGACGGATTGCTTTGCGTTGATTCGCCTCCACTGTGTTAACTTCTGCTTCATCATCAAACATACAGAGAGCAGAAACTGCGGTTCGAAGCGTAGTCATTGGATGTGCGTCTTTTGGGTATAAGCGGATTTGATTAATTAGTTGATCGGAAATTGCAGCATTTTCTTGTAGTGCTTTTCTATGTTCAGCTAATTCCTCTTTGTTTGGCAGATGATTATACCAGAGAAGAAACGCTACTTCTTCAAAAGAAGAGTGATCTGCTAAATCATCAATATTGTAACCACGATACGCCAATACTCCATCGATAATGGAGCAAATTTCTGAGGAGAGAGCTGTAATACCTTCCAAGCCTTTAACTACCATGTGTTATCGCTCCTTATCCATCGTAACAAAATGAGAGGCACAGAAAAATATTAGGTAAGTAAACGGTTTCATACCGATGTCACTATGATTTCATTTCGATTATCAAAACACTTCCATATTATATCCGAGAAAAGAGATTAAATCTACTTGATAAATCGAATTTCGTGCCCAAGAATTAGTGTACCACATTATTACCAAATTTCCCATCCTAGAGCCATTGGTTCATAACCATTTCTCACGGGGTAATGATATAATCATCCTTGGAAGGAGGCGAGCAAATAAACGTGTCGAAACAGCATATTTTTGGAATCACCTTTCGTTCTGTACTCGTAATTGCAATCATGATATCGGTTTATTTTCTTCTACAATTTTCCATCCCACTGCTCTACCCTTTCCTGATCGGATGGATTATTGCCATGCTGATGGAACCAATTATCCGTTGGCTAGAAAGAAAATGTAAAATACCACGTCTACTTGGCTCGTTTTTGGTTTTATTCATACTTCTGTCCATATTGTTTACGATCATCGTTTTTTTAGTAGCTGGAGTTGTAGTAGAACTGACCAATTTGGCCCAAAAATTGCCTGCCTTTTTGAATGACTTAGGCCAATTACTGTTTTCTAAGTTTGTCCAACAAAACACGCTGCTAAACCACATCATGGATACGGTCCAGAGCTACCTGCAAAAAAATCCAAGTCAACAAGCAAGCATCCAAGCAACCATTCAAGAAAATATTTCTGCGTTAACCAAACAAGGAACCATGCTCATCACTGACATCATAACAGGTATCGGAACTTTTTTAGGAAATTTGCCTTATCTGATAACAGTTATGGTATTCATCACTCTGGCAACTTTTTTTATTAGTTTGAAATGGCCGCGAATTAACAAAGATCTAGAAAACGTCATCCCAAAACATATCCAAAAGACGAGTGGTGCTGTTTTCCATGATTTAAAAAAAGCCTTAGTCGGATTTATCGGGGCACAGTTAACATTGATCACCATTTCATCGATTATCATGTACATTGGACTTTTAATTCTAAATGTTCCTTATGCCATCTCTATTGCAATAATCATTGGCGTGGTTGACTTGTTACCATATCTAGGCGTTGGAGCAGTACTTGTACCTTGGATTATCTATTTATTTTTTATTGGAAATGTTCATCTAGCTATTGGACTCAGTATTGTTTATTTGATCATTCTTATCACAAGACAATCTATTGAGCCCAAACTAGTTGCTACAAGTGTCGGGCTGGATCCGTTGGTGACCTTGATAGCACTATTTATTGGATTAAACCTGCTCGGTGTACTAGGTTTTATTGTTGGACCTACAGTTGCAGTTATTGCAATTGCACTCCAAAGAGCCCATATTTTCCAAGATATATGGAGTTTTGTAATCAACGGAAGAAAACAGTAGATAACTATCGAAAGCGCCTTATTGCCCTATCTCGCAACCAGACAAATACCAGCTGTTGAACGAATTTTCGTGTAAAAGGAATAAATAACAATATCCCCATCACATCGCTGATAAAACCAGGGAATATTAACAGCACAGCGCCCAATGATTGAAGCACACCTCTTAAGATAGTATGACCTGGAGGCTGCCCTTCAGACCATTGTTGCTGTGCTGTTTTCCATGTATGATACCCTAATTTTTGAATAAGAATAACACCAATTATCCCAGCCAAAATAATTAATAAAAAGGTGGGAAATGCACCTATTTTACTACCAACGAATAAGATTCCTACTAGTTCCACAAGAAAGAAAACGACGCCTATCTGAATTATTTTTCTAAGAAACATTTTAGCCATTCCTTTCCAGAGCGGAAGCACGTCTACCCGTTTATATTGCCCATATTTACAAGCTTTCCATATAGTTCAGGACAACGTTCATCTATCCGAACCCTTTTCATTTCCCGTGAAACCCAAATGTGCTTGGTATGCCCAGTAGCAAGTAGTTTGTTATCTTCTTTCCTAGTAACGTTATACCCAAAAACAATTTTACTCGGTCCTAATTCATTTATTTTTGTTGTCACTACAACAACATCATCGTATTTTGCAGAATGACGGTATTGCGCTCCAACATCTACAACTGGCAATAAAATACCTTTTGACTCCAGTTGAGGATACGAATAACCAAACTCACGAATCAAGCTTGTCCTCCCAACTTCAAACCAAACCAAATAATTAGCGTGATATACTACACCCATCTGATCCGTTTCTTGATATCGGACTCTTATCTCTGTTTTCAAAACCCAATTCCTCCATCAATATATTCCTATTAGTTAATATAACAAAAAAATAGTTATCATATTTCATCAAAGTACATCACATAATAAGGACAAGACTACAAAAATGAACGCAAGAATATGTTAGAATAAGAAAGTTGGTTTTACAAAAGGCTATTCCTTTCCCTTAGATCAAAATTGTTTTTTAACTATCGTTTATGAATAGCCTATAAAAAATACAAAAAAAAATGGACAAAGAAAGGAGTGTTTTCCATGCTTCGCCGTAAAGCAAAACGCCGCAGCCGACTACGCTGGTGGATTTTCCCTCAACTAGGATTGATGTAAGTATTGACAACTCCGCACGGCTAATGCCCTGGGATTCTTGGTAATCATCGATAATCCAAGCTTAAACCGTGAACCCATTCCTTGTTGAAATTTCGAATAGTACAGATCGCATTTTCGTCAATTGTCATGTTTATTTAAAAAATAGTCAGACTTGTGAAATGTAAAAAGGGATCCCTTATCTAACTCTCGCTTTCGTTTCACGATTCGAACCATGGGTTTTCTCGCTCGTAATGTTATAAGAAACACCATCTCTGAATTGCAAACTTAAACAATGCAGAGATGGTGTTTTATTTTTAATGGATGAGCAATTGCAAGCATTTCAGCTCTCACAATTGCTCTTAAATCTGCAATGCTATGCTGACTTGGGATACTCCAACCGGACGTGATGTTGTTCAGCACGACCAGTTTTAAAAGTATAACGCTTTAGTACCTTACGATCTTTAGACAGAAGCTCACACTCTACTCGCAAAGGATCAACCACCTTGAATTTAACTTCTGCCACTGGAACAGGTGTCTCTCCAGTATAATCATCCGCAGACAGTGCCCCTCGATTATAAAAAAGACGATAAGTGTGAACGATTAGATAACGAAACTTCCCTTTTTCTTTATCCTTGGGAAGTTCGCCTCCTGTTTCCTTCAACCCTCGGAGAAAATCATCTCGAATGCTGCTGCTCATTCTTATGCCTTTCGTTAGAGAGTCTCTATCTCACCTATTATACTATGCAAACACTAGCAATTACATGATATTTGCTTTGCCGGAATAAATTTGCCCTGTACTTGTATCTACCGTAATTTCTCTTTCCAAACGAAGGGTATCTACTGCACCTCTAACCCCGACTACGACTGGAATACCTAAACTGACACAAACTACAGCAGCATGAGAAGTTAATCCCCCTTCTTCTGTAATTACTACGGAAGCTCTTTGGATAAGATCAATTATTTCTTTATCTGTTCCAGATGTAACTAATGCAGCCCCATCTATCATTTTTTCTCTTAACTCCTGGGCTGTTGTACCTGCGACGACAGGTGCAGTTACTACTTGTTTTCCAATCCCTTTTCCACGTAACAAAACTCCACCAACTACATATACTTTCATCAAGTTTGTCGTTCCAGATTGTCCTACCGGAACCCCTGCTGTAATAAGAATTAAATCACCTTGGGTAACAAACGAAGTAGAAAGGGCAGCATGAATACAACTTTGAAACATTTCATCTGTTGTTTCACATTCCTCTCCAAACACTGGGAACACGCCCCATAGCAGGTTTAATTTTCTCATGATATCTTCATTTGGAGTGACTGCTAAAACAGGAATGTTTGGACGATATTTTGCAATCATTCTCGCTGTAAATCCACGCTCTGTTGCAGTGATAATTGCAGATGCCTTCAAATTCTTACTCGTCTGCACTACAGCTTGACTGATAGATTCGGTTATTGTATGTCCTTTTTCAAGGCTCATTTTATCTAACCATAAATCATGATTGAAAAATGCTTCTGTTCGTTCTGCAATTTTTGCCATTGTCATTACTGACTCTATTGGATATTTCCCTGCAGCTGTTTCTCCTGAAAGCATAATTGCATCTGTACCATCTAAAATTGCGTTTGCCACATCACTTGTTTCTGCACGTGTAGGACGTGGGTTGCGCTGCATTGAATCAAGCATCTGTGTCGCTGTAATAACTGGTTTACCCATAATGTTACACTTTCGAATCGTATCTTTTTGAACTTGTGGAACTTCTTCGACAGGAATCTCCACACCCAAATCCCCACGAGCGACCATTAAACCATCAGCTACTTTTAATATTTCATCAACATTCTCAACGCCTTCTTGGTTTTCTATTTTCGCAATAATAGGGATATAGGCATTATGTTCTTCTAATATTTTTCGAATATCCAAAATATCTTCCGCTTTTCGTATAAAAGAAGCTGCGATAAAATCAACATTTTGTTCTATTCCAAAGCGTATATCAGCAGCATCTTTCTCTGTGATACCGGGGAGATTCACTCGTATACCTGGTACATTCACACCTTTTTTACTCTTTAATGTTCCGCTACTTTGAATCTTACAACGAACTTCAGAACCTTCGATATCTTCTACTTCTAATCCAATTAAACCATCATCAATAAGAACCGTCGAACCAGGCCTGACATCTTTAGGAAAATCCGTATAACTGACAGATACACGACTTGCATCCCCAAGTACAGATTCTGTTGTCAGTGTAACTTCGTTTCCAGCCAAAAGTTCAACTTCTGGCGCACTCAAATCTCCTGTTCGAATTTCCGGCCCTTTTGTATCTAGTAAAATCGCAACGACTTTCCCTTCTTCTTTCGCTGCTTGACGAATCGTACTTATTCTATTTCCATGTTCTTCGTGACTACCATGTGAAAAATTTAATCGGGCTACATTCATCCCAGCTCTTATTAAACTTCGTAATGTTTCCAAATCTTCACTCGCCGGCCCAATGGTACACACGATTTTCGTTTTGCGCATTTTGCGTTATTTCCCCCAATTTCTCTTCAATCTCTAAATGGACAATTGTTCAGTTAATGGATAGAGCGAAAGATCAGGTGTATGTTTTTCGGTAAATGCTACAGAGAATGGTACCCCTACCGGTTTTCCATTATGGATAGCAACCATTTTGTTTGTCTCGCCTGCTTTTATTAATTCTACTGCTTTTACTCCCATTCTACTAGCAAGTACTCGATCAAAAGCAGTAGGTGATCCACCCCGTTGAACATGTCCTAAAATTGTTACTCTTGTTTCTAATCCACTCTTTTCTTCAATCACTTTCGCAACTTCCACTCCATTGCCGACACCTTCGGCAATGAGAATGATACTATGTTTTTTACCACGTTCTACGCCACGATTCAAGCGTGAAATAATCTCTGACAGTTGATATGGTTCTTCTGGTATGAGAATAGATTCTGCTCCACCAGCTACACCAGCCCATAATGCAATATCTCCAGCATTTCTACCCATCACTTCTACAACATATGTGCGTTCATGCGATGTAGCAGTATCTCTAATTTTATCAATGCAATCAATCACTGTATTGATAGCAGTATCAAATCCTATAGTAAATTCAGTACCAGGAATATCGTTATCAATCGTTCCAGGAATACCTATTGTTTTTATACCTTTTTCCGCTAATTTTGCAGCTCCACAAAAAGTTCCATCTCCACCTATTACAATAAGCCCTTCAATTTCAAACTTCTTTAACTGCTCTAGAGCCTTGGCTTGTCCTTGTTCCGTTCGAAACTCATCAGATCTAGCTGTGTATAAAATCGTACCCCCGCGATGTATAATATCCCCAACTGAACCTAAAGGAAGTGGAATGATGTCTCCTTGTATAAGTCCAGTATAGCCACGTTTTACTCCGAACACTTCCATTCCAGCAAATATAGCTGCACGAACTACTGCACGAATAGCAGCATTCATACCTGGTGCATCTCCACCACTTGTTAATACAGCGATTCGTTTCACACTCTCCACTCCCTATTTTCGAAAGATAATTATTTAGCATTATTATTGTAATTCTACATTCTAAATATCCTTCCGTCGAGCAGTAACCAGAAAACAACGAATGCTAAAACATAAAACGGATCAAATGAAGATCCGTATAATAATTTCTTATAAAATTTTTACAAAACCCAGAAATATACCATTAATAAAAACCATCTAAAAAATACCTTATATTCGCTTTAAGTTTTACATTATATCAGAAAATTAGCAATCAGATCAAAGTAATGTTCTTCTTCCTCAATCATTGGAGCATGTCCGGATTTTGCAAATAACTGGAAAGTTGCATTTGGTAAGAAGGAAGCTATTTCTTCTCCCCTGGCAGGTGGATTTAATCCATCATATTTTCCATTGATTACAAGTGCCTCTGCTTTTATTTTATGTAAATCAGATCTAAAATCAAATCCTTCCAACGCTTTATTCGCTGCCATTTTTTGCCCCTCTGTAAGCATAGTCGCTTTTTCTGATAATTTCACCAGAGCTCGATTTACCGCTTTTATGTCGTGAAATATATACATTTGTGCACGAATAAACTTTTCATCCATCGTAAGATCCTTCCATTCCTCTTCATGCCTGTCGAACAGTTCTTGCATTGATGAACTTTGTCCATGCGCTTTGGAAACAACCAGAACAAGTTTTTCGATACGGCTCGGCTGAGCGATCGCTACCCCTTGAGCAATATAACTCCCCATTGAAACACCTAGCATATGTACTTTTTTTAGATTCAAATTATCCATGAGATAAATGACATCTGCAATATGATCTTTTAGCGTGTAATGTTTGGGTTTATCTGATTTCCCATGCCCCCGTGCGTCCAGCGAAATTACTCGAAAAAACTTTTTAAAATACGTAATTTCTTTTTCGAAAGAAGCCATATCTTGTGTTAATCCATGCAATAGAATCAACGGGAATCCTTGCCCAACCTCTTCATAATACAGCTGTGTTCCGTCGTTAGACAAAATACTCGGCATGAAATTCATCCCCTATAGAAGTTTTTCTATTATTATATCACCTAATCAAAAAATAGCTTACTCATACAAAAATCATATAAATTATTTATATTAGGTTTACATTTAAATAAAAAACAATTAAAATAACCATTTTGTAAACGTAAATAGCAATTGGAAAATATTATTATATTATATTATTTAAATATTTTATTTAACAATCGATATAAATACGATACATTAAAGATAAACACAACGATGAACGGGGGGTGCCCAGTTGGATCTGGATCAAATACATTATTTAGGAGAAGAGTTCGCCAAGTATTTTGTCTACTGCTGTGAAGGAAAACATTATGTTCAAATGATAGATCAATTCCGATGGGCAAAAACCCGATTAACTCTCATAGAAGCCATGATAACGTTGATAGAACATACTCATCCTAATCCAAACATCCAAAAAACTTCTCTTACAGAGAAAGATTGGAAGCGCTTAACTATGTTTATTCAAACGGCTGATATTCAACAGGTAAGAGAATTACACACATCTATGATCCGATATATATCTGTTTGTGAAATAGAAAAAATTCAAAAAACAGAAGAATATTTGACCGAGTTATTGATTCATTTTGAGGAAGGTGAGTAGGATATCGATAAACTCCCCTCTGTGAGAGTGGAGTTTGGTTATACAAAAGGCGGAAAGCCTATTTTATTCTTAAACGGAAATAACGGCAGAATCGGAAACAAGTTAATTCTCCAGAGGTGCATATCTTCGCTCGGGTTTTTCTGCATCTATTTTTGCTCAGGTAGAATTAATTAATATCTTATGTATTCTAAATATAAAATGGGCGGGCAGCGGAAGTATATCTGCTGCCCGTGACCACACAGAGAAGAGTAACAACTCTGTGATTGATATCAGGAAGTCTGACGGTACTGCTTGATCAGCTTGCGAGCGGCGTCACGCTGAGAGTAGTGAGACACGCACTCAATCCACAGGAGAGCTTCCATGCCCTGCTGTACGCTCAGAACGATCCACGAGAGATATTGGTCCCGAGCCACCTCTGCCTTGTCTTCCGACAAGATCAGGTTGGTGTTCACTTCGTGGGAACCGTCATCCGCTTCATTGAACAAGTTGTTGAGCGTTTCAAAGTACGGCCAGTTGAGCTTTTTCATCGATGCGAAATACGACGATGAGGGAGTGATGCCCCCCATCGCTTTCAAAGTCGCGTCCATGATACGCATTTTGACCGCTTCCCTCACCTTAAAGTGAAGCTTGGCAAAAGATGCAGCGATCCAGATTCGATCCTGGATCGGCAAGGCTTCTTCCTCATGTTCTGGAAAATCAAGGCGCTTGAAGAAGAAAGGAACAGCCGTGACGAAGCAGTCTCGCTGCTTGTCGGTCAGCTCCAGATAGCTGGAGATCAATTGCTTAAGATCCTCGATGCTGACTTTGAACTTGCAGGTTCCGGAGATGATGTAGATGCTGTCGGTCACTCGCTTCTCCGATGTGGGAAGCTGGAAGAAGAGATCAAGTACCTTCCTCGCAGCAGCCTGCTGATCGATCGGAAGGGAGGTGATATAAGCTTCCATATCCTTACGTGCAGCCTCGAAGTGATCGAAGTTTCCACGGTCAGCCGGCTTGACATCCATGATTGTACCCCTTGTGTGATCGCTTGTACGATAATTTCATTATAGCATTACAAAAGCTTAGCACCTTATGTAAAGTGAAAATTCCCAAATTCAGATAACTTAATTCATCAAAAGACAAGCAAACATAAAATGGTATTAATTTAAAAAGTTTAAATCTAAAGGGTAGACTAAAATCACCCCTCTCACATCAAAGCGAAGGGGGTGAAAAATTTATTGCCCGATTTGCAAAATACGATCTGCCCAACCTTGATAAAAACCTGCTTCGTGGGAAACAAGAATCACACTCCCAGAAAAGGCAAAAAGAGCTTGTTGCAACGCTTCTTTCGCTTCTGCATCCAAATGGTTCGTCGGTTCGTCTAAAATAAGAAAATTAGCAGGTGATAAGAGCAATCGACAGATCCTCACTTTCGCTTGTTCTCCACCACTTAAAGAACTTATTGCTTGGGTAACATGCTCATCTTTCACACCGCATTGTGCTAAATGTTTATGAATTTCTTTACGGTTTAACGATGGAAATGCATCGGAAATGATTTGCATTGGTGTCCATTGAGCCTTTCTCCATTTCACATCCTGCTCATAGTATCCGATTTTAACTTGACGTGAAAAATGGAAATCTCCAGATAGTTTTGGAATATTCCCTAACAATGTTTTGAGTAAAGTTGATTTTCCTATCCCATTAAATCCTGTAATGACGACTTTTTCCCCAGCTTGTACTTTGAAATTTATGTTTGACAGGAGTGAATAACGATATCCTACTTCTAAACCATCCACTTCCAGTACGGTGTGCTGCGTTAGCGGCAATGCTTGAAACTCAATTTTCGGCTTTTGAGTAAATACCGGAGCATCCATACGTTCCACTCGTTCTAATTGTTTCCTTCTGCCTTTGGCTATTTTTGAATTTACTCCTGCAATATTTCTTCGAATGTACTCTTCCGTCTTTTCAATACGTCTCTTTTGCGCCTCATACTGCCGAATGTAGTCGTTGCGGAGATGCTCTTTCTGACGAAGGAATTCGGAAAAAGTACCATAATATTTCTTCAACATCCCCATCTCAATATTACAAATACAAGTAGTTATCTTTTCCAGAAAGGAAAAATCGTGAGAAACTACCATATATGCACCAGGGAATGAAATCAAATAGTTGGCAAGCCATTCTACATGCTCTTTATCTAAAAAGTTGGTAGGTTCATCCAACAATAAAACGTTTGGTTTTTCTAATAATAGTTTAGCTAAAATAACTTTTGCCCGCTGGCCGCCGCTTAATTCTTCGATTACTCGCTCCATGCCGATTGCATCGATTCCTAGTCCCGCAGCAACCTTTTGAATTTTGCTGTCGATTTGATAAAATTCATTCGCTTCTAATTGCTCTTGTAACTCAACGGCCTGCATTAATTGATTATTATCTCCAGTTGCAGCACTCTGTTGATATAGCAAATTCATTCTCTCTTCGATTTCTAATAGATCATGGAAAGCTGTCATTAAATAATTATAAATCGTATATTGACCATCAATTTGAGCGTATTGATCGAGGTGCCCGATCTTAATATTTGGCTGCCAGCTGATTTCCCCAGTATCTGCTATGACTTCGCCGGTTAATATTTTAATCAATGTACTTTTCCCAGCTCCATTATGACCTACAACTCCCATATGCTCTCCTTTATAAAGATCGAAAGAAGCATCGCTGTACAGCTTTTTATCTGCAAATGCATGGGATAAATGCTCTACTTTTAATAAACTCATATCTATAACATCCTCTTTTCAAAAAGTAAAAAGCAGAGCGCATGTCAGTGACACAGCCCTCTGCTTTGTAATTACAAAAAACAAAAGGACCTCCAGACAAGCATCGCCTAAGGTCCTTGATCTATCATTATCGGAAGTATACAACACAAATAAGCATAGGGAACTATACTTTTTGAGCGTATTTATCCGATGAAGAAGGGAAACTCAAACTTTCGCCTTCATTAGGCTCCATACAATGCTCACCGTATACATTTGTATGGAGCTAGTTTCCTTGTTAATTTACAAAGCTCAATATAAAGCATTCTTCACACCTCAACCGGATTTTACAATAAGTTTTTATTAGGTGCAAGAGTAGTATTTTCCTCTTCTAAAAATTTAGCTGTTGTTCTTAACTTACCTATCCTAGGAAAAATATATTTACAACTCATCTTATGCTCTTCCTCCGAAGCAGCTCCCATTGCATCTGTAATAAATATTTGGTTATAGCCTAATTGAAATGCCTCTCTTGCTGTCATTTCAACGCCGATATTTGTTGCAATGCCACCTAGAACAATGGTATCGATACCTCTCCTACGCAGCTGCAAATCCAATTCGGTCCCAAAGAAAGCACCCCATTGACGTTTTGTAATAATAAAATCGTGAGCAGAAATATCTAATTCCGCCACTAGTTCAGTCCAATCCGCGGCATAATTTGAGTTTGCATTGGAAGGCAGCTGATCTATTTCCGGCTTCAATATATCATATGTATCGTGAAATGCTACTCGTACAAAAAAGATAGGAGCTTTTTCATCGCGAAAACGATTAATTAATTGTTTGGCATTATCTACAATGATGGAACCATTTGGAGCTAGCGGTACAATACCTTTTTGTAAATCAATTAATACCAAAGCTGACTTCTGATAGTCCATTTCAACCACTCCATTCACTTGGTCAGCGATTTATAATGCTCCATTTTTCGATTTAACTTTGACAAAAGTTGGGCAAATATTTCTTTGTCTCCTTTTGACCAGTCAGACAATAATTGTTCATAAATCGCTTTTCTTTTTATTTTTGTTTTTTCTAAAGCAGTTTTACCTTCATCGGTTAACTTCACTACTTTTATTCTTGCATCAAGCGGATCAATAGAACGAGTTACATACCCTTTGTCCTCTAATGCAAGCACTTGCCTGCTGACAGTAGATAAATCCAATTGAAATAGTTGTGCCAACAAGTTCATCGCCATTGGGCCATCGCTATCTATTCTTTTTAAAATTAAATAGGCAGAACGTTCCAAGCTTCCTTTTCTGCCATCCAATGTTTTTTTAAAATCTGCTCTGCGAAGCAGCATAACAACTTCATGTTCAATTATTTCTAGCGTATCCCATTCCATACACACTAATCCTTCCTAAATACTTGTATTATACAAGTATCCTTGAAACAAAACTGTAGACAAAAAACGTCTACAGTTTCTCTCTTATGATTTACTTTCTAATACAGCGGATGAAAATTCCCCAATTTTAGCGAACTTTTGATAGCGGTCATCAATTAATTGCTCTCCACTCATCGCCAATAAAGGTTCCAAATATTTTACAAGCGTCCGCTTAATGTTGATCGTCTGTTGATGTGGATCTTGATGTGCTCCACCTTTTGGTTCTGAAATAATCTCATCAATGATGCCCAGCTTAAACAAATGATCAGAAGTAATTTTCAGTGCTTCTGATGCTTCTTGCGCTTTCGATGCGTCCCTCCAGAGAATTGTAGCTGCACCTTCTGGAGAAATTACGGAATAATAGGCATGTTCAAGCATCAATAATTTGTTTCCAACACCAATACCAAGTGCTCCGCCACTGCCGCCTTCTCCAGTGACAATACAAATAATCGGAACAGCAAAACCAGCCATTTCTCTCAAATTACGTGCGATCGCTTCACTCTGTCCCCGCTCCTCTGCTTCCATTCCAGGATGAGCACCTTGCGTATCGATAAATGTAATAATTGGTCTGCCAAATTTATTTGCTTGTTCCATCAATCTAAGCGCTTTGCGATATCCTTCCGGATGAGGCAAACCAAAGTTACGGCTTATTTTATCTTTTGTGTCAGTTCCTCTTTCATGACCAATCACGGTAACTGGTAAACCATTTAACTTGGCAATTCCGCCAACAATTGCTGAATCGTCCCCATACAAACGATCTCCATGAAGCTCCATAAAATCAGTAAAAATGGTATGAATATAGTGCAAAGTTGTGGGACGACCCGCATGACGTGCAATCTGAACTTTTTGCCATGTAGTCAAGTTACCATATATTTCCCGTTCCAGCCGTTCCGCTTTTCTTTCTAAAGTCTCTATTTCTTCACTCAAGTCGATTGATTTTTCACTAGTAAAAGCTCTGAGCTCTTCTATTTTATTTCGTAATTCTACAATCGGTTTCTCAAAGGACAGCGGACTATTCAAGTTATCCCCCCCCTAAGCATGAAATGCTAAAATTTTAATCAAAGTATCTCGAAGATCCAATCGAGGCACAACTTGGTCTAATTGCCCTCTTTTTAAAAGAAACTCAGCAGTTTGGAAATCATCCGGTAACTTTTGGCGGACAGTCTGTTCGATAACTCGTCTACCAGCAAAACCAATCAGAGCACCTGGTTCAGCAATATTAATATCTCCTAAAGAAGAAAAACTAGCAGAAACGCCGCCTGTTGTAGGATTTGTTAAAACAGATACAAACAAAACCTTTTCTCGATTCATTTTTTCTAATGCAGCCGTTGTTTTTGCCATCTGCATTAAGGAGAGTGCACCTTCCTGCATACGCGCTCCACCAGAAGCTGAAAAAAGAATAAATGGATATTTCTTTTTTGTAGCCTGTTCCGCTGCTCTTGTTATTTTTTCTCCAACGACAGAACCCATGCTACCCATACGGAACCGTGAGTCCATCACTCCAAGGATTACAGGGAATCCGCCGATAGTACCCTCGCCTGTTACAATAGCTTCGTTCAAATTGGTTTTCTTTATATCTTGCTCAATCTTTTTTACATATCCAGGGAAATCCAACGGATCGACGGAACGAAGTTCTTCATCAAATGGAAAAAAGCGGTCTTCGTCCACTAGCGAGGAGATTCTTTCAGGTGCGCTGAGTGAAAAATGGTAGCCGCAAGACTTACAAACCTTCAAATTTTTCTCCAGCTCTTTTGCAATGCAAATTGTACCGCATTTTGGGCACTTTTCCATCAAGCCTTCAGGAATTTCCTTTTTCGCTTGTTCCGAAGGTATTGTTGCATATTTTCGTTGTTTGCGAAATAAATCCTTTAGCAATAAAACTCACCTCGTTTTCATACTGGAATGTTATGATCCTACTTGATTAACTTTGGATAGCTGCATTTGTAAGTTGTATGGTTCTTTCCAAAATCTCATCAGGGTCCTTTACAAGCAATGCTACTCCTGATTGAATCGCTGCTGCTGCAACATCTCTAGCCACCTGCGGAGCAACTCTAGAATCAAAAGGTGCTGGTATTACATAATCTGGACGCAATTCGTATTCTGGTATCAAATTTGCAATAGCATGAGCTGCTGCCACTTTCATTTCTTCATTGATTTCGGTAGCACGTACATCCAATGCTCCTCGGAAAATACCTGGAAAAGCAAGGACATTATTCACTTGATTTGGAAAATCTGACCGGCCAGTTCCCACTACTTTTGCTCCAGCTGCAATTGCAACATCAGGCATAATTTCAGGAACAGGATTTGCCATCGCAAAAATAATCGGATCACTATTCATTGATTTTACCATATCTGAAGTTACTGCACCTGCAACAGAAACACCTACAAAAACATCAGCGCCAGCAATTGCCGTTTGTAAATCCCCTTGTATGCAGTCATGATTCGTTATTTGTGCAATTTCTTCCTTGATTGGATTCATGCCGTTTTGTCTACCTCTATAAATTGCACCTTTGCTATCACATAAGATGACATCTTTTACACCCATATGAATTAATAATTTCACAATGGAAATCCCAGCTGCACCTGCTCCATTAATAACAACACGAATATCACTCATTTGTTTTTGTACAACTTTCAGCGCATTAATAAGTCCTGCAACTGTTACAATTGCAGTACCATGCTGATCATCGTGAAAAACAGGAATATTTAGTTCTGCTTTCAATCGCTCTTCTATCTCAAAACAAGCTGGAGCAGCAATATCTTCTAAGTTAATTCCGCCAAACGTCGGTTCCAAAATCTTGACCGTCTCTACAATTTTATCTATATCTTTGGTATCAATACAAATGGGAAAAGCATCCACACCGGCAAAAGCCTTAAAAAGAACTGCTTTTCCTTCCATTACAGGCATTGCTGCATGAGGCCCAATATTTCCCAAACCCAAGACAGCAGTCCCGTCTGAGACTACACCTACTAGATTTCCTTTCATGGTATAGTCATATACTTTTTCCTTGTTTTCAAAAATCTCTTTGCAAGGTTCTGCTACACCTGGAGAATAAGCTAAACTTAAATCTTGCGCATTGCGGACAGGGACTTTTGAGATAACTTCTAATTTCCCTTGTTTTTCTTGATGTAATTGAAGTGATTGTTCCCGTAAACTAGTCAACAAATTTTCGCTCCTTTTTCAAAGCGTGGCTTGCTGCTTTAACAGCTTTTGCACGACTTTGTCCACTGAATAGGCAAACTCCGACTCATAATACCAAACATTATAACAAAAGGGAATAAAATAAAATAATGAAGCTTTATTATTCGGATTTATTATTATATAATCCATTTTCTCCGAAAAAAAGAGAGTAGGTTCGTCATCTATTTAAGATGACGAACCACAGGAACTTCCACTACTACATGAACTTCCACTGCTGCATGAACTACTGCTACAAGAATGGCTGTTACAAGAATGACTGCTGCAAGAATGATGGGAATGACTGTGATGCGAACTGCTGCTGCTACAAGAATTATTATTATCACTCGAGCTACTGCTGCAGGACGAATAATCATTACTGAAGCTACTTCCACAAGAGTAATAAATCGATGAATTTCGGCGATTCCTATATCGTTTGTTTCTTTTATTTCCACCCCTGCAAATATTTGCCACACAAATACCTGCTGTCAAGATAAGCATAACTAAAACAAATAAAGATACCACGACACCGACGAACATATTAGGCTCACCAACCCTTCAGAGGGTAATGGGCATACATATACATTCTCATTGTATCATAATATTTACAATAAATAAAAACATCAAAGCCTTGTATTTAAAGCAATTTGACATTGTTTTCTCCAACAATATGAGTAAATTCTTTCACACAAGCATCTGTTGGAAATACACCTAGAGTCTCTGATGGTAACTGTAATACTGACTTTGTCCGTTCATAATACAAAAAAACAGAGAGATTTCCACGGTGATTTTCTAATATATTTTTTATTGTTTTAACGTTTCTCTCATTCTGTTCAGAGATACGAATATACAATTTTTTTGCATTTTTAATTGAATCGAGAAGCGTAACATCTACAGCTATTAATTTACAATTGTCATTGGCAATTTGCACAGTGGCAGTGACTGCAATCCCTTCACCTTCTTTCAATATCATCCTTTTTTCTCTATAGATATCGGGAAAAACAACGAGTTCCATTGTCCCAGTCTGATCTGCCACCTCTACAAATGCCATCGTTTCAGCTTTTTTTGTTTGTATTATTTTCACCTTTGAAATCAACAAAGGCAGCTCCACTTTTGTGCGATTTGCTAAAGAACTAATTTGGTGGATGTTGTACAAAGAAGCCGGATATTCGTCCAATGGATGTCCGGAGACATAGAAACCAATTAACTCTTTCTCCAGTTCCAATTTTTCTAACGGAGTAAACGGAGTTAGGTTTGGGTAAGTAATCTCATAAGGAAATTCCTGAAATAAAGGAAGCTGATCACCATAATCTCGATTTGCTTCTATTGCATCTTCTAATATAGCAAGCTTTTGTTTTCGGTTTCCTGGTAAAGAATCCATCGCCCCTACTTGAATCAAAGACTCAATAACACGACTATTACAATGCCGTAAATTCACTCTTGCACAAAAATCAAATAAATCTTGAAAAGGCCCCTTATCTCTCGCTTGAAGAATAGAACGAATAGCTAAAGTACCTACATTTTTAATAGTCCCTAAACCAAAATATATGCCTTGCTCAGACATGGTGAAACTCTCGTCACTCGTTTGTATATCTGGTGGAAAAACAACTACTCCGGCTTTCCTGATTTCCTCCAAATAATCTACCATTTTTGATTGACTGCCCATTGTAGTAGTTAATAAAGCAGTAAAAAAAGCAACAGGATGATTGGCTTTTAAATATGCTGTTTGATATGCAAGCATCGCATATGCTACCGAATGGCTCCGATTAAATCCATAATTCGCAAACCGCACAATCAAATCGTAAACTTCATCTCCTAATTCAGAAGAATAACCTTGTTTTTCACAACCTTTTACAAATGCTTCGCGTTGTTCTTGCAACAACGCTTTCTTTTTTTTGCTGACTGCTCTACGAAGCAAATCTGCTTCTCCTAAACTAAAACCAGCTAATTTCGCAGCAATTTGCATGATTTGTTCTTGATAAATGATTACACCATATGTCTTTTGCAAAATCTCTGTCAAAATAGGATGAGGCATTTGAATCTGTTCTTCTCCATGTTTTGCACGAATAAATCTCGGAATTTGCTCCATCGGACCTGGTCGGTACAATGCTACTACAGCAATAATATCTTCAAAACAAGATGGCTTTAAGTTTATAAGCACTTTTTTCATCCCAGATGACTCCAACTGAAACACACCGCTTGTCTCTCCTTTAGATAACATCTCATATGTCTTTCGATCTGTCATTTCTGCATCAAATGTAAAAATTTCTCCAGTTTGCGAAGAAATAAATTTTTTTGCTCGTTCAATTACTGTTAAATAACGCAGACCCAATAGATCCATTTTTAATAAACCGATCGATTCTAGTGATTCCATCGGATATTGGGTGATCGGAGCTACACCGCTGCCTTCTTGTAGCGGTACATAATCAGTTAAAGGAGATGGCGCAATAATAATTCCAGCTGCATGAGTAGATGGATGTCTCGGTATTCCTTCTATTTTTGCAACGGTTTGAAATAATTGTTTGACCGTAATATCACTATTTACTTCCGCCTGTAGAGCGGGTTCCTGTTCAAATGCTTTTTTCAATGAAATACCAGGAGTGTTCGGGATGTACTTGGAAAGCTTGTCTACTTGTTGATAAGGAATGCTCATTACCCTTCCCACGTCGCGAACTGCTGCTTTGGGAGCCATGGTGCCGAATGTAATAATCTGTGCGACTCGATCATGACCAAATCGATTTCTAGCATACTCAATCACTTCGTCACGTCGCTCATAATCAAAATCAATATCAATATCCGGCATATTGATTCTCTCTGGATTAAGAAACCGTTCAAACAACAATTCATAGTGAATCGGATCAACTTGCGTAATACCTAATAAATAAGCAACTAGGCTACCAGCTGCAGAGCCACGTCCTGGTCCAACTGCGATACCTTGTTTCCAAGCAAATCGAATGAGATCCCAGATAATCAAAAAATAATCACTAAAGCCCATCTGCTCAATAATTTTCAACTCATAATCCATTCGATCTGTAACCGTCCGGCTTATTTGTTCAAATCGCTTGGCTAATCCTTTCTGGCATAACGCTCTTAAATATTCCGAAGATGTAGTATGCTCCTGCAAAGGATATGCTGGCAGCAATAGTTGACCTAACGGCAGTTCAACTTCACATCGATCAGCGATTTTCCCTGTATTTACAATTGCTTCTGGTATATCTTGAAAAAGTGAAACCATTTCTTCTGGTGATTTTAAATAGACTTGATCGGTTTGAAAGCGAAATCGGCCTTCATCAGCAAGTTTACTGCCAGTACCAATACATAAGAGACAATCATGCATATGAGTATCGGATGAATTTGTATAATGGACATCATTGGTAGCTATCAGTTGCAAATCATATTCCTTTGCCCATTCCATCAAAACACGATTGACTTTATGCTGTTCCCATAACTGGTGATCTTGTAGTTCTAACAAAAAATTACTTTTTCCAAATATAGCAATATATTCATGTAGAAGTTGTTTCGCATAAGGAATTTCTCCTTGTAGAATAGCAGCAGGAATCTCACCAGCTAAACAAGAACTTGTAGCTATCAATCCGGTAGAATACTCGCGCAGCAGCTGTTTATCAATCCGCGGCCGATAATGGTGCCCCCGTAACTGTGATTCTGTCACCAATTTCATTAAATTGCGATAACCTTCATTTGTTTCTGCTAATAGCAAAAGATGGTTATTTTTCATTTCTTTTCTATTTGGCCGGTCTTGATAATGTCCTGAAGTGATATACATTTCACAACCAATGATCGGTTTTATCCCATATTTTTTACAAATTTGATAAAATGGAACCACTCCGTACATCGCCCCGTGATCGGTAATAGCTAAACTTTGCATTCCCAATTTTTTTGCCCTCAAAATCAATTCCTCTATTCGAGAGGCTCCATCTAGCAGACTATATTCTGTATGTACGTGTAAATGAACAAATGAATGATTATTCATCATGCTAATTCCTCCTTCCCTTATGGATGAATTGTGAATAAAATGGTTAAATTTTAAAAGAAGTCGAGTTTTCCAGTCTGGAATCTATTTCATAAAACTGTCATTTCGGGTATGATAATAGTATATAAATTTTTGGAAAAGGGGGAACCAAATATGATTATTAGTCGTAAGGCGCTTGCGAGGGAAAAGTTGGAAAAGCTTAAAAATGGTTACTCTGTCTACACAGAGACAGATGAAGTAGCCAGTTATATCGAAAAAGAACTTGCCAACTTAGGGAAGAAAGTGCACATCGATCGTACGCCAATTGGGTGTTGGTTTATCCCCGAAGAGCGCCTAGAAGATACAAAATAATTGGTGAAGAAAAACAGCGCCCCATTTCCTGTGATAATGGCGGCGTTTCTTCACGCCTTTTAATAGGGGGAGAATATGGAAACTTTCACCTTAATGTTGATAGTAATCATGGCTTTATCTTTTTGCAGTACAATCTATTTTAGCATTATTCGCAGAAAAAAGGGAGCAAATGCTCTGCTCTCCAGAAGTTATATGAACTTGAGTATGGGAATCTTGTTTGTCGCTCTTTCTATTCACTTATTCACCTTTACATTACCCATCATCGGCAAAATTCTCTCAAGTATCATTTTGCTCATCGGTATTATTAATCTGTACTACGCTTTTAAAATAAGGCGTTTTGCAAAAGAGCAACTACAACATCAGACCACAAAATAAATGAATAAAAGAGAGGTTGGAGATTCCATACCTCTCTTTATTCTAATACGTTTGTCGTATTCCTTTTTGTTTCTTCTTATGTTGTAACCAACCCTGTCTCCATCTGTACTCTTTTTGTCTTTGTAACTTTGCTCCTGCGAGTTTCCAAGCATTCCAGTTAGCAACAACAAATAACACTGTAAATAAAACCCATAAACTAGAGAAAAGGACTTGCAATTCAGTTTCCCAATCCAATCTCGGTATCGCAAATACAATTAACCCCATGCCGCTTATTATTTTTAATAAGGTAAAAGTCTGCATATTTACCACCTCTTTTTACTGTATGAAAGAAGGGTAAAAATAGACATGCCTTAGGAGTCGATCGATTCCCCTGGTTCCAAAACTACGCCAGATAAACCTTTGTATCGTAAGTTTGTAACAAACTTCGATCCATCCTGCTCAATTAATGGAAAAGTATTGTAATGGATTGGTACTACTTGTTTTGCGTCAATCCATTCAGCAGCTATGACCGCATCGTCAGGCCCCATGGTAAAGTAATCTCCGATAGGAAGAAACGCGAGATCAATGTCATTTTGCATACCAATTAATTTCATATCAGAGAATAAAGAGGTATCCCCCGCATGGTAAATCGTTTTTCCTTCGATCATCAATAAAATACCAACAGGATTGCCTAAATAAATGATCTCCTTCTTTTCTTCATCCACCAATCCGCTGCTGTGGTGAGCAAGCGTAAATTTGACACGTCCAAAAGGAAATGTAAAGCTGCCGCCAATATTCATACCATGCGTCTCCACACCTTGCCAAGACAGCCACGCTGCTAGTTCTACTGGTGCGATCACCTGTGCATTGTTTTGTTTGGCAATGGAAACGGTATCACCCAAATGATCACCATGTCCATGTGTGAGTAAAATATAATCTGCTTTTACTTGATCTGCCGTAATATCCGCTTTCGGATTGCCCGTCAAGAACGGATCGACGATTAAATTGTATTCATCAGTATGTATTTCAATACAAGATTGTCCATGAAATATGATTTTCATATGTAATTCCTCCTAATAAAAAAAAGACCACTTCTTTCTAGTTGTCTCAAAGATGCAGTCATATTTCTATCCTATTAAATGGATTCGGCTGGGTCAAGGTATCGCTACCTTTTCCCAGCCGATGGTGATGCTACGAAACGAGAAGAGTTCGAAGATAACCCCTCATTTTGTCTCGTATCACCGGGCAATCCAGATCAGCGAGCTTAAAATCCACCCACTCGATCTGCTTATTGAGCAGCAGGATGAGTATTTCATCGCGAATATCACTCTGCTTCTCATCGAGTTGAATCCGTGCAAACCAACGGGCGATTTCCAGCGTTTCACTGTCGATCATCTGGATGAATTCAGGAGTCTTGTTCAGGAGGCGACGGATGCGGACTTCCATCTTCTCACTAGTGCGATGACCAGGGAGCTCCCGAGCTTCAAACCACGCTCGGTTAGGCTGACCGCTCAGGACAGAAGAGATGATCTCGTTGCAACGTCGAGTATTCTCCTCATACCGAAACAGCCTGAGTGCCCAAATCGCAAACCGAATCGCTTCATCCCGATACGTGAGCTGACCGGCTATCGGCGTGTAGGAAGAATAGTTGTTCATCGTGCCTCCATTGCACTTGCTAAAAAAGTCTTATCCTGCCTATTGGGACAGCATAGGATAATAACACGAACGCTCCTTCACGTTCTAACTTAACTAGGGCAAGCATACCACAATCATTACAAACATTCGAGCATAATCCTTTATTTTTAAAATTTACCATATTAATTTAATGAGATTAAATAATTTTCTTCATAAACATTGGAAGGACTACTCAGTAGCAGCTCCTCCTTTTTTTCAGCTCCGTTCCCTTTCTTCGCGATCTCGATCAAGCGCTTGGACAGCAGTGTTCATCTGTTCTGCTCGCTCTTCATCTCCATCGAGATCTGCATCTGCTTCTAATAATCGCAGCCATTCGCGTATGGGATCCTTTTTTGGTTTATTCGTCATGTCTGCTCCTTGAGCTGAAAAACGATGAGACATTTATTATTCTACATTATTTTTCTTCTTCTATCGTTTCAAATGGACAGGACCGAAATTTCCAAAGGAAAAATTCGGTCCTACCCTCAATCATCTCTAAGGCTAAAGGTAAGCAATCACCTCAGAAATCCCAGCAATCTTCTTTGCATTCGGCAGCGATTTGAGCTGTTCTCTCGCAACTCGAGGCTGGTTATTCTCCAGACTCTTGATCGCATCACCGATGACAGACTTCTGAACGACATGAAGCCGTCCCAAACTATCACGAATCTCTTTCAGCTTATTGATCGCTTCGTCATGAGTAGAAATGGTTGAGGGCATATGTTCCTCCAGATTTTCGAAGGGATGGACGATCCATCTATATCTATTATAAAGGAAAATAAAAAGATAAGTTTTCTTTTTTTGAGTGATTACATGACTTGACCGTGTATCCAGCAAACCAGATACACGGTCAAGATCCTCACACTGTAAAATTATTACTGCTTATCGAGCCAAGCAAGAACCTCCTGGACGCCCTGGTTGCTCTTGTGACCCTGAAGGGCATCCTTCGCCTTAGACCACTGGCCAGCGTTGATCCACTTCTGGGCATTCTTCAGCTGTGTCGTATACGCACCAGCAGTAACAGCCTGGATACCGCGCAGGAAACGCGAGGTCTTTTCCTTCGGCTTGTTATTCACAAGCCTCTTTGAGCGAATCTCGTTCTGAACCTCACGCCTGCTCGCATTAGCCTCCTCACGGGCTTCCTTGCTGGCTCCTGCGATCAGCTCGTCCAGCTTCTTGAGGGCCTGACTCTTGTTATTCACAGCCATGAGAATCTCCATACTCGAAAAGAATAGGATTTCTATTCCTCATTATTATAAATTTATTTTTTGCATAAATCTACTTTCAAATGAGAAAAAGCCCGTTTTACGCACCCCTTGATACTTGCCTACATACCATACAGTAGTTACCGCTTGGGAAGGGGATATTTATGGGGCTACAAAAGGTACAGTTACAAATCGTTCCGGAGCATCAATTTTCGAATAACACCAATATCATCATGAGTCGCTCAGTGGCCCTAGCCCTTGGCATCAAAGGTCAGCCTTTTTGGGTAACCTTTGGCAGTGCAGCTGATACAGGTTATCTTGCTCTTAGTAACCATTCTGGTAACTTGGTACGAATTCATGAAAATTTAGCAAAAAAATTGCACTTGCGTGCACAGTCATCTATTTATGCTCAGTATGACGAAAAAGCAATGTCCTTAAAGTTTGGACCATTGTTTGGAATTTTGATCGATGCAATTCCTTCTATCAAACAAGAAGGGGTACTGGGACCCTTAACAAAATTTTTGGATGAGTGTGTACTGACAGGAAATACGAAAGGGACTGCAGTTGCCGTCTTTCAACCACAGCATATTTATTTAGAAAAGAGACAAATTCTCGGTTGGATCCGCGAAAAAGGCAAGTGGATTTTTTCCCGTATGCCTTATCCAGACATCATTTATAATCGGATCACATCTCGTCGTATTGAAGAATTAAAAAACGTTCAGAAGAAAATAGACAAATTGATTAATCATCACCAGATTCCAATGTTTAACGAACGTTTCCTCGATAAGTGGCAAGTGCATGAAATTTTGCAAAAAGACGAATCCATTGCTAGCATCCTTCCACAAACAACACGTTATCAATTAAGAAAAGTAAGAGATATTCTCAAAAAAAATCATTGTATATTTTTAAAACCTACTAATGGCAGCCTTGGTGGAGGTATCATTCGTCTCACTAAAATACATCAATCGTATCTATACCAGTATGCGAGTCCAAATGGAACGATCTCACGCACCACCGCATCTTTTATACAATTAGGAAAAATACTGACCAATAAAATAGGCAAGCAACCATATTTAATACAACAGGGATTATCACTTGTTACGTACGATAAAAGACCTGTTGACTTCCGTGTTCTGGTGCAAAAAGACAGAGAAGGAAAATGGTCTGTCACATCCGCTGTCGCTCGTATTGCCAATGACAGACAAATCGTTTCCAACCTAGCTCGAGGTGGAACACTGCGCAAAGTTCATGATCTATTGGCAGAACTAACACAACTAAACAAAAAACCAGTTAGCAGCGACTTCCGTAACTTGGCGATAAACATAGCCAATTCATTTGAAAAACATGCAAATGGTCATTTTGCAGAATTAGGAATTGACCTTGCACTTGATACCAAAGGGCGAATATGGTTATTAGAAATAAACTCCAAACCATCCAAAACAGACGATTCCGTTTTAAATCAAGGTACAAAAATACGACCTTCTGTTAGTAAATTATTTGATTATGTCCATTATTTAGCAGGAATTACACCAAACACACCTTCAGTGAGGAGGAAATGACGATGAAATCCGCTTCCAATCTTCGGACTCTTGGTGTCATTGTCTGCATACCAAATAATACGCAAAAAATTCCTCCTTTTTCTGAAGCGCTTTATTTCTTTCAACTAGCAAAAATAGCGCAAGAACACCAACTAGAAGTGCTGATTTTTAATCCCAAACAAATTAATTGGACAAAAAGAACTACTCTAGGTTGGTATCTCGAACAGAACAAGTGGAATTTCGGTGTCCGCAAACTTCCTTTGGTTATTTATGATCGCTGCTATTATACCGACGCCTTACATTTTCAATCCTATCGCCCACACATCCTGCGAATTCATCATGATAAACATGTCCAATTTCTCGGGAGAGCTTTAGGCGGCAAAATTCAGACATATCGCATGTTAGAAACCAGTGATGATTTAAAACCATTTCTACCAGAAACACATCTCATTAGTGACCACAATATAATCCAAACAATGCTAAAAAAATATAACCGAATTTGCATCAAACCAAATGGTGGAAGTCACGGAATAGGAGTAGTTTCCATTGAAAAGAAAAATAATTGGTTTTATGTAAAAGGACGAACAAAACACAATTTACCATTTGAAAAAACAATTATGAGTCAAAGCCATCTCATGCTTTGGGTTAAATCTTTTATCCAAAATACAAGGTATCTTGTGCAGCCTTTTTTATCTCTGTATACCAAAGACGAACTGCCATTTGATTTGCGTATTCTGGTACAAAAAAATGGAGAACTACAATGGGAAACTACAGGCAAAGCGATTCGCGTTGGGAAGAGTAAAAGTATCACTTCCAATTTACACGGGGGCGGTAATGCTCTGAAACTTTCTCCGTTTTTAGCAAAACATTTTCAGTCTGATCAAATAGAAATAATAAAACAGCAAATCAAAAAATTAGCTGAGATTATCCCAGTCCACATTGAAAAACACCACGGAAAATTAGTAGAACTTGGTTTAGATGTAGGGATAGATCAAAATGCACATGTTTGGATTATTGAAATAAATTCCAAACCAGGACGCTCCGTTTTCCTGCGAACGGGCGAGATCGAGACTAGGAAACGTTCGATGGAACTTCCTGTCCAATATGCTAAAGCTCTGCTTTCCCAGAAAGTAGGAGGATTTTGATGAATTCATTCATATGCCAAACGCAGCTGTCATATACTACTCCTGCTAGAGCGATCTTATTGCCACTATCATTATGCGATCAATTCGGCTTTCACAATGGTCAATCCATTAAAGTAGAAATTGGCAATAAATCGGTTATAGCACGAGTAATAACTACAAAATTAACAGAATCGAAAGTGATTTTCTCCCCTTCGATCGCTCGGCTTTTAGCTCTACCTTTCAGTGGAAAAATGCGAGCTGTCGTTCAAGAACAAACGATAAAATTTGGTCCTGTTATCGGTATATTGACTACCGGTCATCAAGCAAATGCTGCTAATCCTTTCGGGGGTAGATCATCATTATTTCGCAGCTTCATTCAGGCGGGGGAATCGGAAAAACCGATCATCTATGTATTTACTCCTGAAATGATCGATTGGCAAAATCGAGTAGTTACTGGATGGTATTATCGCTCAGGAAAATGGATGAAACACATTTCCCCGCTTCCTGACGTTATTTATGAGCGAGTACCAAATAGAAAATCGGAAAACATGGCACATGTTCAAAATTGTATCTCTCGTTTAAAATCCCTCACCAAATGCCAAATTTTTAATCAAGGTTTTTTCAACAAATGGTCTGTTCATGAATGGCTGTTCCAAGAAGATCATACACGCAAATACATTCCAGAAACTATCCTTTCTCCATCGGTTCAATCACTTCAAAACATGTTAGATACTTATGAAATAGTGTATTTAAAACCAATCAAAGGCAGTCTTGGGCTAGGTATATTCCGTATATCGCATCAACCTCAAAAGGGGTATTATTGTCGTTTTCATGGAGGGGAACGAAATGTTCTCCATCGGTTCACTACATTAGAATCTCTTTTATCACACTATTTTCGTAAAAACGGTCAACGATTTAAGGGGTATTTAGCGCAACAAGGAATTCGGTTAATCCGTGTACAAAACAGACCTGTTGATTTCCGTGTACACTTGCACAAAGACAGTACAGATAATTGGAAAGTAATTGGTATTGGCACAAAATTAGCAGGTGCTGGTTCCGTTACAACACATGTCCGCACAGGAGGAACGCTTTTATCAACACAGCAATTATTCGATAGAAACTTTAAAGAAAAATCCCAATCTATGTTAGATCAATTAGAGGAAACCGCAATTAAAATTGCTGAAGTGCTAGAAGAAAAAGCAGATGGACCGCTCGGAGAAATAGGAATGGATATGGGAATCGACCAGGATCACCGCATCTGGTTATTTGAATGCAATGCAAAACCAGGAAGGCATATATTTGATCACCCAACATTACGAGATGCCGGATGGCGCTCGGCAAAATGCATAACCGAATACAGTATGCATTTAGCACAATTCGTTTAAAGGAGGAGAGGAAATGACAACTACAAACGATTCGTTTGAATTTGAATCATCATCTTCTCCTCTCCTCTTCTTTCCTAATTCTAGTACTACCGAAAAAAGAAATGGTCAATCAACCAATGAAACGATTGGAAATAGTCTGCATGCTGAAAGTCAATTTCAGTCGATGTCACAATCCGATAAGCTACCTGTGCATATAAAAAAAACAAGTGCACAACTAAAACCATTTATCGCTATTCTAACTAGTGAAGGCAGAAAGCCATTTTCAGGAAATTATCAAAACTTTGCAGATTTGATCCAAATGGGAAGAAGAATGGGTGTAACAATCTATGTTTTAACACCACAAGGCATTTCGCACGATAAACCTTTTGTAATCGGATATTTATTACAGCAATCAAAGCCAAAACCTGTTTTTCGGAAAACCGTATTGCCATTGCCAAATGTTATCTACAATCGTGTTCCTTACCGCAGCGATGAGAGATCAATTCCTGTCGTTCGAGCAATAGAATACCTTAAACAGAAACGCATACCAATGTTTAATCCCCAGTTTTTCAACAAATGGTCCCTATTTCATAGCTTATCTTCTACAGACTGCAAAACGAATCTACCTGCTACAGCAAAATTTACCGACTATGCAACGTTTTATCAAATGGCAAAAAGACATGCTTCATTAATTTTAAAACCAATCGATGGAAAAGCCGGAATTGGAATGATGAAAATAGAGGGAGATGGCCCTTATACATTTCATTACCAAACGAAAAAACAAAAACAAAAAATCCAGTTGAGCAGATTATCCGAAGCGTACCATCAAATACGAAAACGCATACAAAATCGCCCGTATATATTGCAACAAGCCATCCCGCTTGCAACATACCAAGGAAGTCCTTTTGATATTCGCATGCTTGTACAAAAGGATCATACTGCACAGTGGAAAGTCACTGGAATTGGTGTAAGAATTGCCGGAAAAAAGGCCATCTCTACACATGTACCGATGGGAGGAAGAATCGAAAGTTTTCATAGGGTTATCACGGCTTCATTTCCACAATTACATGAAAAAATAGAGAATCGCCTCACACAGCTCGGATTAAAATTTGCCAAAGAAATTGAAGCAAACATGAATGGGAATTATGGAGAAATGTCGATGGATATCGGAATCGATAAATCAGGAAATCTATGGTTTTTTGAAGCCAATGCAAAGCCGCAAAAATTTGACGAACCAAACATTCGAACTCGTTCTTTGCAAAGAATCATACAATATGCTCTTCAACAATCTGGTTTTGTACGCAATCAAGAGGTCAGATCGGTATGAAAATAACAGCATTTACATTACCCAACATTATGCCACACCGCCAGAAAATCATCTTGTTTTTAAAGAAAAACGGAGAAGGAAGAATTACACATCGAGCACTACGCTGGTTGTCCAATATAACTACAAGTGATCATTCTCCTGGTTCGATTGCATTAGTTGCTTTAGAAGAGAAAAAATTGGCTGGAGTGATGATATTCAGTCATTACGGAATTGAGGAAGCGATAACAGCAGTACATCCTCAATTTCGCAAGCAGGGAGTAGGGGAAGAATTGCTATTGGAGGCAGTAAAGAGATTAGGCAAAGTATATACAAAAGTCGCATGTGATAATGTCCCCAGTTTAAAACTATGTTTCCGGTGCGGCCTGACCGCATTTCATTTGTTCAAAGGTCCCACAGGAAAGCCGACTTTATGGTTAGGCGGCGGCAACTACGATCCAAAAGATATAGTGTAAAAAAGCACATTCTTTAGAATGATGCTTTTTTTATTCACTTAACGGAAAATCTCATGCTTGTTATTCGTTCGCCAAAACGCAAATGAATTAGTGCAAACAGTCTGTTTTTTTATACTATTTTCTAATATAATTTAAGATCCATAGAAGTGAATAAATTAGGGAGAGATGAAAACAGATGCAAAAGTTTTGGTATGGTGTCAGTTCATTCACGATTGCATTAATAATATTTGCTTCTACTTCTGTTATCGATTCTAACCAAGTGAGTGCTTTGTCGTATGATGGAACAAATCCATATTCCACTGGATGTGCAAATAAAAAGCCGATTATTTATGCTACGACTTATATTGTCCGCAGCGGAAAAACGATTGGATATATTCAGTTAAGAGGAAGTGCAGGATGTCACACCGCTTGGGCATTTCTTAAATTTTATTCACCTGCGCCAAAAAACAACTATGCAAATGCATATATTGAGCGGTATAAAAGTGGATACTACCTGACTTGTAATTCCTTTGGTGGAAACAAAGCGGTTCAAAAAGGACAAACTTCTTGTTACACACCTCAAATTTGGGATAGAAATCCTAATAAAGCACGTGCCAAAGCTTCCTTTGCTGGAACTAGTTTTCAAGCCAAAACAGGATGGTATTAGAAAAAAAGAAGGCTGCACTATTTATTATAGTAGTAAAAATATTTGACCGGCTGTGTAAAACACAGCCGGTCTTTTTGGTCGTTTGCTACTTCAGATGTACTCCCTCTCGATGAATCGGGAGCTGACCAGTACGAACTTTTTTATCCCAAATTCCGATTTTCTTCGGATCATCTTTACAAAGACCACTCTTTGGAATTTGGATAATATTCCCGTTTCGTAGATTCACAAAAATGTAGTACTCTTCTTTTAGATTGTCATGGAAAATGGCAACGATAGTTCGAAAGTTATTTTGTGTTCGGTCATAATACACTACGCCTGGTGTATAGCGGAGTTTTGTACTGTCGACCCTACTATTCAATGCATCTATCTGTGTATAGCCCATTGGTAACCTTCCTTACTAAGAAAGAGAGCCATTACATATCTAATTATAACAAAAAAATCCGTGAAATGTTTCACGGATACAAATCTTCCAATTATTTAATAACTCGTTTTGCTCCCACATAACCTTGTTTCAACCATGCATGGTCTAAACTTTCATATTGAACACCTTTGGAACCCCAAGTGTGGAGAATTTGATTATTCCCGGCATAAATACCAACGTGTCCAATTTTCCCGCCAGAACCGGAGGTTGTAAAGAATAATAGATCACCTTTTTTAATTTGGTCACGTGCTACACTAGTACCTTGGGTGTATTGTTGACGAGAGCTGCGGAGCAAGGAAATACCATTTTGCTTAAACACATACTGAGTAAAGGAAGAACAATCAAAAGTCTTCGTCTGACCAGATGCAGCCCCATATTGGTAAGGAGTGCCTAGGTATTTTTCCCCAGTCGCGATAATCTTGTCAGCTAGAGCATTACTTGATTGATCTGTAGACCCTGTATTAGTAGATCCTGTATTAGCAGAACCTGTGTTAGCAGAACCTGTGTTACTAGAACCAGTATTGCCTGAACCTGTGTTAGCAGAACCTGTGTTACTAGAACCAGTATTGCCTGAACCTGTATTAGATGAACCAGTACTAGAACCGCTTGTATTGGAACTAGAACTGTAATTTTTGGATGTGGGAGATTGTTTGCCTGAGATATTATAGTACATCTCATTTACAGTACTCATCGTACTTGAAGTATTTGCAGCAGCATTACTCTGTACAAATGGAAATGCAAATGCGGAAAAAGCTACAGCGGCTATTGTTACAACACCTATTTTGATATTTTTTTGATTTAGCATCAAATCCTCCTTAGAAATACTTTTTCTTCCGGAAGTTACTTATATTGTAACATATAGGCGCACTAAAATTTTATGCAAAATATGTAAATTCATTTCTTTTATGAATGAATATCTTATTTTAGGGTATTTAGAACAAACTTTCATGGAAGAATATAATCAAAAAAAGGGGGCAGATGAATCCCATTCAGGAGTTAAAAAGAAAGATATCTTCAACCTTGTGTTGATGGATGCAGTCAGCATCCTGACGGAGATAAGCAGGATGACCGTCCTGTTAGATAAGCGCATAAGAAAAGCCCCTCTCTTCAATCGAAAAGAGGGGCAACTTACTATTACAAAAACCTTCGTGCGCATTTTTTTCCATTATAACTAAAAACAACTTCTCGTTTATCGATCACTGTCTGCAAATGGACATTCCTGCCCCATAATTGATAAATATGAGGCAGTGTTTTTTCTAAATATTTCACATCCAATTCCATATCTTCGTACATGTGTTGCAAATATAGTTCTCCATTGCGAGAGTAGTCTCCATCTTTTACGAGTATCACTGGGTGTCCGCCATTCACTCTACTTGTTACCAATTGATCTCGGACATTCTCCCATTCTTTATCAGAAACTTTCCAATCGTTGCCTTGTTTCTGGAAAACATACATATCTAACTTATCTACTAGATCTCGGGTCAAATAGTTGCGAATGAAAGAAATATCTGAGTCTAACTCCCGGACTTCGAATAATTTTTCTCTGCCTCTCCCCGGTTTTCTTCCTAATCTTTCTTGCTCTTCTTTCGATGGATTATCCCATCGACGCTCAATGTCTTCTAACATTTTCAAACCCAAATAATAAGGATTGATGGAGGTTGTAGAGGGTTGGAGAACAGATGAATTTAATTTTGCAAATTCAATGGTTTCTGCTTCTGTTAAATCCAGTTCGCGCATAATACGAATATGCCAATAAGAAGCCCAGCCTTCATTCATAATCTTCGTTTCCAATTGAGGCCAAAAATAGAGCATTTCTTCACGTAAAATAGTGAGTATATCTTGATGCCAGTCTTGGAGAATTTTGCTGTGATTCATCAGAAATAGCAATATATCTTTTTCAGGCTGTTTTGGAAACCGGTGAACATCACTGGCAGGTTTGCTTACTTCCTGTTGTCCGTCTAGTTTCCATAAATCATCATAAGGAGAAGATTTTTGTGGAGAAGGAGATGAAGGTGCCTTTGAGCGCCTTGGATGCAACAAACTCGGATTAATATGTTCTTGAATTGCAAGAACATGATCTAAAAATGCTTCCACTTCATCTTTCCCATATTGCAATTCATATTCACGAATACGTTCCGCACTCGCTGACATACTCTCAACCATATCTCGTGAAGTATTGGAAAATCGCACATTATTTTTAAAGAAATCGCAGTGCGCCAATACGTGTGCGACAATCAATTTATTTTGAATAAGACTATTTCCTTTTAATAAAAAAGCGTAACAAGGGTTGGAATTGATCACCAGCTCGTAAATTTTGCTTAAATTAAAATCATAAGAGAGTTTCATTTTGTGAAATGCTTTTCCAAAACTCCAATGTGAAAAACGAGTCGGCATACCGTAAGCACCAAATGTATAAATAATATCTGCTGGGCAAATCTCATAGCGCATCGGATAAAAATCAAGACCAAAGTGAGTTGCAATCTCTGTTATTTCTGCGATCGCTTGTTCCAAAGCTTTTTGCTCATCCAACAAGACTCACCCCTTCACTAGTTATACCATTCTATTCCCTTCCATCCTCCAATAGTAAACATCCATCGCGTTAATTCCTTATTTTTTATACCAATAGCATAAGAAGTACATACTAAGTGCGACGGACTTCAAAAGGAGGAAAATGTGTTGGATTATTCCCTTTTACAAGATCAGGTACGAGTAAGTTTGCTGGAGGCTACTACAGATGTATATGACATTATTTCCTCGTTGCGACCTTATGACATTTCCGAAGTAATAAAAGGGCTAGAACACGAGGAACAAATCACCTTACTCCCACTTATCCCGATTCCGTTAGCTGCGCAAACACTTGAATACTTAGAACCAGAATTACAATATCGCATTTTGCAGCATCTTCCTATTTCCTTTTCAAAACCTCTATTTAAACAAATGTCAAGCGATACGGTTGTTGATATGCTTTTAGCGATTCATCCACTCCAAGCCGAACGATTATTAGATTTATTGCCAGTTGATTACCGAAAAAAGATAAATCAATTGATGACTTATCCAGAAGATACTGCTGGAAGTTTGATGACAGTAGACTTCATTGCTGCAAGAACCTATTGGGATAGTGATCAGACATTACAGCATATTCGAAAAGTTGGTCATGAGGCAGAGCTCGTTTCCTATATTTATGTAACAGATACGCGCGGAATTTTAGTAGGCGTTGTTTCTTTAAAAGAATTAATTTTTGCTTCACCTGATACACGATTAGAAAATATCATTACGGAAGATATCGTCACAGTACCTGCTGAGATGGAACAAGAAGAGGCCGCTATTATCTTATCGCGATATGACTTGATTGCACTTCCGGTAATTAACCATGAGCGAAGGTTAGTAGGTATTATCACAGTAGACGATGTATTTGATGTTATTCAAGAAGAAGCAACAGAAGACTTCCAAAAGTTAGGCGGTAGCCAGCCTTTAGAGGATGTGTACTTTAAAACGAGCAGCTTTCAACTCTTTGGAAAACGAATTATTTGGCTCTTGGTTTTATTTATCGGCGGCGCATATACTTCTAATGTACTTGCCCATTACCAAAACGCAGTAAATCAAGTTGTGGCATTATCCTTTTTTATTCCTTTATTGATCGGTACAGGAGGGAATACAGGATCACAAATCGTCAGTACACTGGTTAGAGCATTAGGTGTAGGCGAAGTTGTTTTCAAAGATGTCTTTCGAGTCATTCGTAAAGAACTGCTCACTGGAATATTACTTGGTGTTTCATTAGGAATTGTCGCCTATATCCGCGCACTGCTTCTTCACGTCGAAATAAAGATTGGTTATGTAGTGGCACTTTCTGCTTTAGTTATTGTTTTATGGGCCTCGCTGGTATCTGCATTTTTACCATTGTTATTGCACCGGTTAAAAATCGATCCTGCAGTTGTCTCTGGACCCCTTATTTCAACTTTGGTGGATGGTACAGGATTGATCATTTATTTTTCCATTGCTCAGTTACTATTACATGTATGAAAATAATAGTTACCATTTTTCAGCATGGTCTATATAATAGAGGCAATGTACTCTATCTTAACAGATAGGAAAAAAATGAAATCCAAGATTCAGCAGAATACCCTGATTGCAGCAGGTGTTGCCTATGCTGCAACTTCCGCCATTCATGCGGTTATGCAGCGGAAATATGCTAATCAGCACGGATTGCCGCGTATAAGACTCGGGGAAACAGTTCATGGGTTACTCGTTCGAATCAAATGGATAAGAAGTAGTACAAACGCCCCAGACCTACGGTTTGGGGCGCCCCACCTATACATAATAACCCCAGTTCATGTCATATAATTATTGGAACCTATTTCTATCAATGTTCTACTATTTTAAGGAGCAGAACAAAATGAAAACCACCCTTCTCTCCCTGTCATTAAAAAAATATACACTGTTATCAATCGGCATGTTAATCCTATTTATTACTGTATTTGCTGAAGTTACAGATGAATTATGGGAAAACGAATTATATTTATTTGATCACATTATCATCGATTTTTTTCATCTGTTCCGCCCATCCCTCACTCCATTGATGAAATTTTTCACCTTTTTTGGCTCCATCGAAGCACTCTCCCTGTTACTTCTCATTTCTTGTGTTTTCTTCTTTTCCATAAAAAAAAGATGGGAAGCGATATTTCTCTTCCTTGCTTTAGCTGGCGGAGGAATTTTTAATCTGCTGCTGAAATGGATTTTTCAGCGAGAACGGCCAACCCTTGATCGATTAATACAAGAGACAGGTTATAGTTTTCCTAGCGGGCACTCGATGGGGGCTTTTGTATTTTATGGAATGCTGTACGTACTCTTATGTACGCTTATAAACAACAAAAAAGTGAAAATTTATTTATTTATTGGAACATCGATTTTCATTTTACTTATCGGTATCAGCCGTATTTACTTAGGAGTGCATTATCCAAGTGATGTTATCGCTGGTTATGCTGCTGGAGGGGCCTGGCTGACTATTTGTTTACTAGGTCTTCGTTTTGTGAAAGAACGAAGACAGCAGAAACATTAAATGGGATTTGGACTTAACTGGAGCATTTTTTTATTTTTGCTCCAGTTAAGCTTATCGCTTACTTCTTAAATGTAATGGTTACCTTCGTATCTCCCACTTGGTATACACCTTCCCAAAAGAGAATCGCTACAGGGATATTATTTCGTTTTACTTCTACTCGAACATGATCAGCGACAATTTTATAGCTATCAAAAGCAATGACTTCATTATGAACAACTTTTTTAAAATCTGGTGGAAGGTTGTCGACAATGACACTCTTCTTGCCAAATTTAAAAGTGTATGTAGCCATATGGACTCCTCGGGAAATATACAGTTGTGTACCCTTTTATTATATCGAAAAAGAAGATAAAATGGGCTGATAATAAAAAAGCCCCTTGTAATAAGAGGCTTTTGTCTATACAAATAAAATACTAATCAATTTTTCTGGGTGCCTGAATGGTTTTCAACCACTCAGGCACTTAATGTACTACTCTTCCTATCGCTGGAACTTCTTTACTTTACCAGGAATCGAGTAGGTACCCTGCCGGATCGTTGCCCAGCAAATGTTTCCGTTATACACCTCAATGCGCTCGACTCGGTATTCATTCTTCTTACCCGGAACCGGTGCCTTACATTCCTTAGTGGTAAAAGTACCAAAGGGAATCTTCTCCAGTACAATCTCCACTTTTCCCTCCGGGATAATATAGTTCCCAGTACGAAGGTCAGCAATTGGGTTTTTGATTCCTTTTTTGTATACTCTAGCCTGGGGTCCAATCAGCTCGATCTTGTAGTCCCCAAACTGAATATCCGCGCTAAATGCACCAGCTTTGGTAACCTCAGCGTTATGTGGAAGATTCTTCACATAAATAGCCTTATCCCAGTTAGGACTGTAACTCTTGGACATCTTCTCTCCAATCGCCTAGAATACTGGCTCTCAGCATTCATTTTTTATTATAGCATATGAAATTCAGAATTAAACATTCATTTAAGGCAATTGGGATGACCCCATTACATATTTATCACACTCTCGCGCGGCTTCTCTGCCTTCATGGATCGCCCAGACGATTAAACTCTGCCCCCGGCGCATATCTCCAGCAGCAAAAACTCCCTCTAAGTTGGTCGTGTAGTCTCCATACTCTGCCTGTACTAAGTTATTTTGCTGTGCTAGTCCACTACGCTCCAATAGTCCTTCCTCTGTTCCAGCAAACCCAATGGCAACGAATATTAAATCCGCCTTCCACACTTTTTCTGTACCAGCTAATTCTTGTACATATACTTGTCCATTGCTTTTACGAATAACGTGAGCTTGCACAGTATGCACTTCTTTGACATATCCTCGCTCATCACTCACGATTTTTTTCGTAATTACCGAGTATTGACGCGGATCTTCCTTAAATTTTGCCTCTGCTTCTTCATACGCATAATCGACGGTAAAAACATAGGGGAACTCCGGCCATGGGTTATCTTCTGTTCGTTGCTGCGGCAACTGCGGATGCTTGCCAAACTGTACAACACTTTTACATCCTTGGCGCAGCGCTGTAGCTACACAGTCCGCTCCTGTATCTCCTCCACCGATGACGATGACATCTTTGTTTTCAGCGGAAATCGACAAAACTTCGCTCGGGTCTAATAAATGTTTGGTTGATTGGGTTAAATAATCCATTGCTTCATACACACCTTTTGCCGAAGCACCCGCTACATCCAATTTGCGGTGCTGCTGTGCACCAGTACATAAAATCACTGCATCGTAGTCTGTTTGCAATTGCTTCAGTGTGACATCTTTCCCAAGTTCCACACTAGTCACAAACTCAATCCCCTCTTGCTTGAGCAAATTTACACGCCGGTCGATGATGTTCTTTTCCAATTTCATGTTAGGAATGCCATACATCAACAAACCTCCAATACGGTCTGCTTTTTCCAGCACGGTCACTTCGTGTCCTGCTTTATTCAGCTGATCTGCTGCTGCTAATCCAGCAGGCCCAGAGCCGACTACTGCAATCTGCTTGCCTGTTCGGTGTTTCGGCGGCTGTGGCGTGATCCAGCCTTCTGCAAATCCTTTGTCAATAATAGCTTGTTCCAAACTTTTAATGGCAACAGCCGAATCATGTAGAGCCATCGTACATGAACCTTCACAAGGGGCAGGACAAACTCTACCGGTGAACTCCGGAAAATTATTCGTCATCATTAGACGATTGAGAGCTTCTTTCCATTTCCCTTTTGCCACCAGTTCGTTCCACTCAGGAATAAGGTTGTAAAGGGGACATCCAAAACTATCGTTTATGAATGATCCTGTCGAACAAAACGGCGTTCCACAATCTAGACATCTAGCTCCCTGTGCTTGCAATTTTTGTTCCGCTAAGGGGAGGTAGTACTCTCCCCAATTTTGCTGCCTCTCAAGCGGATGTTTTGTTTTTGGATCTTCTCGTTTTATCGTAATCAATCTTATCCCTCCTTTATAGAAACGAAGTAGCTTGGACGATGGAAGTTTCCTCCTCCGTTTTTTCTAAAATTTGTTTATATTCCCTTGGAATTACGCGAATGAAATGATGTTTACTCCAACCCCAGTCATCCAATAGTTGTTTTGCATGTTCACTGCCTGTGTACTGAACATGTTTTTGAATCATCTGCTTCACTTGTAACAGTTCTTTCTCTGAAAAAGCAGTTTCTAGTAAAACCATGTCTTGATTGCAGTTTTGTGTAAACTGCTCTGCTTTATCCGCATAAACATATGCAATCCCACCAGACATTCCGGCAGCAAAATTTTTCCCTACCTCTCCGAGGATAACTACTCTTCCACCAGTCATATATTCGCAGCCATGATCTCCAACACCCTCTACTACCGCGTGAGCACCACTATTTCGAACCGCAAATCTTTCTCCTGCAATCCCACTGATATATGCTTCTCCTGAAGTCGCTCCATAAAATGCCGCATTTCCGATAATTACATTTTGTTCTGATGAAAATGTAGATTTGCGTGAAGGGTATACGATAATTTTCCCTCCAGAAAGACCTTTTCCCGTGTAATCATTTGCGTCTCCTTCTAAGGAGAGCGTCATGCCATTTGGAATAAAGGAACCAAAACTGACACCCGCTGATCCATGAAAACGAAAACGAATCGTATGATCAGGCAATCCTTTGCGGCCATATTTGCGAGTTACTTCACTCCCCACAATTGTCCCGACTACGCGATCTGTACTCACTATTGGTGTTACAGCACGTACAACTTGTCCTGCTTGTAATGCATTTGTTATTAATGGCAAAAGCGTTTTTACGTCTAACGTCGTTTCTAAGGAATGATCTACTTCTTTTTCTTGATAATTTCCTACCTCTGCATCCGTAGCAGGACGATATAACAAAGCAGAAAGATCCAAGTATTTTGCTTTCCAGTGATCCTGTTTGTGCGCAGCAGCAGCTAAAATATCTGTTCTTCCAACCATCTCTTGCATGGTACGGAAACCAAGAGATGCCATGATTTCTCTGACTTCTTGCGCAATGAAGCGCATAAAATGCACGACGTGATCTGGATCTCCGCCAAATCGTTTGCGCAGTGCTGGATTTTGGGTGGCAATGCCGACAGGACATGTATCCAAATGACAAGCCCGCATCATGATACAACCAAGTACTACAAGAGGCGCAGTCGAAAAACCAAATTCTTCTGCACCTAGAAGTGCAGCCATCACCACATCACGACCTGTCATCAATTTTCCGTCCGTTTCCAAAATAACCCGATCACGCAAACGGTTTAAAAGCAGAGTTTGATGTGTTTCCGCTAGTCCCAATTCCCACGGTAGACCAGCATGCTTCATACTCGTTTTTGGTGATGCACCTGTTCCTCCATCGTGTCCGCTAATAACAATAACATCAGCAGATGCTTTGGCAACTCCAGCAGCAATCGTTCCCACACCAGCTTTTGCCACTAGTTTCACACTGATTCGAGCTTCTCGATTTGCATTTTTCAAATCATAAATCAGCTCACCTAAATCTTCGATCGAATAGATATCATGATGCGGCGGCGGAGAAATCAGCCCCACTCCCGGGGTGGAATTCCTCACTTTGGCAATCCAAGGATATACTTTTGATCCAGGCAACTGCCCGCCTTCACCCGGTTTTGCTCCTTGTGCCATCTTGATTTGAATCTCTTTCGCATGAACCAAATAATCACTGGAGACACCAAATCTACCAGATGCTACTTGTTTAATCGCACTGGAACGAGAATCTCCATTTTTATCAGGAGTGTGCCGAGAAGGATTTTCTCCGCCTTCTCCACTGTTGCTTTTCCCTCCCAATCGATTCATGGCAATCGCTAATGCTTCATGTGCCTCTTCACTCAAGGCCCCAAAGGACATGGCACCTGTTTTGAATCGCTGTACGATCGATTCCACTGATTCAACTTCTTCTAATGGAACAGAAGGAAGAGTAGAATTGAATTCGAGCAAATGCCGTAAAAAGATCAACTGCTCTTTATTCGCCATCTCCGTATATTTTTTAAATAATGCATAGTCATTTTTGCGGCATGCTTGCTGCAAAGTATGGATTGTTTTCGGATCAAAAGCATGTGCTTCGCCTGTACGTCGCCATTGAAAATCGCTTCCTGCGTCCAACTCTCTTGCTGAAGTAACCAGAGATTCGAAAGCTGCCTTATGACGCAAAAGTGTTTCTTTGGCTATGATTTCTAAGTTCACTCCACTGAGTTGTGATGGAGTTCGGGTAAAATACCGCTCCAACACTTCTTCATCGATACCTATCGCTTCAAAAATTTGTGCCCCTCGATAACTTTGTATAGTCGATATTCCCATTTTGGACATGATCTTTATGATGCCTTCTGTGGCAGCTGTTATATAACGACTCGTAGCTTGTTGTAAATCAAAGTTTTCTAGAGTGCCATCCTGAATTGCCTTATCCAAAATAGCGAAGACAAGATAAGGATTAACTGCATCAACGCCATAACTGATCAACATTGATAATTGATGGACATCTCTGGGCTCTGCTGATTCAAGTATCAAGCTTACTTTGGTTCGCGTTCCCCTGCGCACCAAATGATGATGCAAACCTGCCACGGCTAATAAAGCTGGTATGGCTGCTTGTTCTCGATTCATTTCCCGATCAGATAAGATAAGTAATGTCTTGCCAGCAGCAATTGCCTTATCCGCATCCGCAAATAATCGATCTAACGACTTCTCTAGATCAGCCTCTCTCACATCGAGCAAAATAGGAAGTGTTTCCGTTTGAAAAGCGGAGAAAGATTGATTGCGAAGCTGTGTTAAGTGTATATCCGATAATATCGGTGTTTCCAAACGAATACGCTGGCAGTCTCTCGAATGAGGCTCCATCAGATTTCCTTCTGCTCCTAAGAGAGAAGTTGCAGATGTAACAGATGCTTCTCGAATCGCATCAATCGGAGGATTGGTCACTTGAGCAAACGACTGTTTAAAATAGTTATACAGTAATTGCGGTTTATCGGATAATACTGCCAGCGGTGTATCGCTGCCCATAGAACCGATAGGGTCTTTTCCCTCTGTTACCATAGGAATAAGGCTTTTGTGCAGTTCTTCCCATGTATAAGCATGCGCTTTTTGCATCACAAATAATGCGTCGTCTTTAACTTCTGGCAGAACTTGTCTAGCAGGAATCTGACCCAAGTTCATCATATTTTGATTCAACCAGTTTCGATAAGGATGCTCGCTGGCAACACGATCTTTCAACTCTTTATTTCCGATAATTCTTCCTTCTTGTAAATCAAGTAAAAGCGTTTGTCCTGCTTGTAATCGTTTTTTATAGATGATATTTTCCTCTGGTATATCCAAAACACCCACTTCCGAGGAAAACAAAAGGAAATCGTCTTTCGTCAGGCAATATCGACCTGGACGTAAACCATTGCGGTCCAAGATTGCTCCGATCTGTAGTCCATCAGTAAAAGCAATCGCTGTTGGTCCATCCCAAGGTTCCATCAGACTGCTGTGGTACTCATAGAAAGCACGCACAGGATCAACGATTTCTTCATTCTTTTCCCAAGCTTCTGGAATCATCATCATGGCGGCATGCGCAATCGATCTGCCTGATAATACAAGAAATTCAAAACAGTTGTCTAAAATCGCTGAATCCGTGCCATCTAAGTCGAGGATTGGCAATAATTTTTCTAAATCATCACCAAAAAGTTTTGATGCAAATGTTTTTTCACGTGCAATCATCCAGTTGATATTCCCGCGAAGCGTATTGATCTCTCCGTTGTGCAATAGATAACGATACGGATGGGAACGCTTCCAGCTGGGAAATGTGTTGGTGCTGTAGCGATTGTGAACCATAGAGAACGCCGAAGCAAATAAAGGAGTTTGCAAATCTAAAAAATAAGTTCCTAATTGAAAGGCAGTCAGCAAACCTTTGTAAACAATTGTCCTGCTCGATAAACTAACAATATAGACATCTTCTGGAAGCTTTTTTTCAAAAAGCTTACGAATAACATAAAGTTTTCGCTCAAAAGTCAACTGATCTATATCTGGCGCTCGACCAATTACGATTTGTCGAATGACTGGTGCTGTTTCTTTTGCGATTGCTGTAAGACTTGTATCATCAACAGGAACGGTACGCCAGCCGATAACATACTGACCTTCTTGCGCAATTAGTTTTTCCAGATATGTCTCCCATTTCTGTCTTTCATCATCTGCCTGTGGTAAAAAAATCATCCCTACTGCATAATAATTTGGCGCTAGCAAATGATCGGGAAATTGGTGTTGAAAAAAATGATGTGGAATTTGCATCAAAATTCCTGCACCATCTCCAGTTCCATTGTTTTCACCACCACGATGATGTAATTTTTGCAATATTTCAATCCCTTGCTGCACAATTTTATGAGAAGCTTGACCTTTGATATGAGCAATAAATCCTACTCCGCATGCATCATGCTCCAAAGAGGGATCATAAAGACCTTGTTTTTGGGGATAGTTAGATAAAACCACCAGTCTTCTCTCCTTTTTTGGTAAGATCACTTACGTATATCAAATTAGAATTATTTTCTTTAAATTTTATATTTATCTTATATTTCCAAACTGATACGAACAATATATATTTAAGATAGAATTAATCTCGAAACGAGATGGATTTGATTAGAAAGAGGTTTTACTATGGAACTAAGACAAATTCAATACTTCATCGAGGTTGCAGAACGGGAACATATGACTGAAGCCGCACTGTCCTTGCATGTCGCACAATCAGCAGTAAGCAAGCAAATATCGAATTTAGAGGCAGAATTAGGAGTTCAGTTATTCATCCGCGAAGGAAGAAATATAAGAATTACACCTATTGGTAAAATATTTTTATACCATGCAAAAGCAGCAGTACGAGCAATTGCGAATGCAAAACAAGAAATGGACGAATTTCTCGACCCTGAGCGAGGTACGATTCGGGTGGGATTTCCGAGTAGTTTAGCAGCCCATACACTACCAACGGTTATTTCCGCATTTCGAAATCAATATCCACATATCGGGTTTCAACTTCGCCAAGGGAGTTATCTGCACTTGATAGAGGAAGTAAATCGAGGAGAGATTGATTTAGCTCTGTTAGGTCCGATTCCAACGAATCAAAAGCAAATAGAAGGAAAAATTTTATTTTTAGAACAAATTGTCGCCTTGGTTCCTTTGAATCATCCTCTATCATCATCAAACTCTATTCATCTCAATGCTTTACGTAACGATTCATTTGTCCTGTTTCCAACAGGTTATATACTAAGAGATATTGTCGTTCAAGCTTGTACCCAAATCGGTTTCTCTCCGAACATTTCCTTTGAAGGAGAAGACATTGATGCAATCAAGGGACTCGTAGCGACCGGTCTAGGAGTAACCCTTTTACCAGAGGTTACGTTGATTGATAACATCCCAAGAGGAACAGCGAAAATCTCGATTAGTGAACCAAACTTAACAAGAAATGTAGGAATTATTATTCCAAAGAATCGGCAGCTTCCTCCATCGGAACAATTGTTTTACGAGTTTGTAACGCAGTTTTTCTCTTTGCTCAATGATTTTAACAGCTAGTGACATTGTTTTCAGAGAAAGGGGTTTATCGTTATGCAAGAAAATCAAAATCCACTTATCCGTAGAGATGTGCGATTACTCGGTAATATATTGGGAAACGTTCTTACTTTACATGGCGGTGATACATTATTACAACATGTGGAACAAATACGTGAATGGTCCAAACAACTGAGGAATGAGTTTCAACCTGAATTACTAATGCGATGCAAACAAGAAATTGATATGCTTGACCCATCTATCCGATATGATGTCATTCGGGCATTTTCTATCTACTTTCAATTGGTCAATATTGCAGAACAAAACCATCGTATGCGCAGAAACCGCTATCATCGCAGATCAAAAGAGGGGGAAATTCAACGTTTCTCTATCGAGAGTACAATTGAAAAATGGTACCGTTCTGGTGTTTCAGCAATAGAAGTGGAACAAATATTATCTTTCTTATCATTAGAGCTGATCATCACTGCCCATCCAACAGAAGCCGCAAGAAGAAGTGTATTGAATATTCACAAACGTATTGCAGAGGAATTAGTAAAACTCGATCGAGTAATTTCCGATAGTGAAGAGGAACAAGAACTTCACCAAACGTTATTTTCAGAGATCAGTACCCTTTGGCAAACGGACCCCCTGAGAAAAAGAAAACCTACTGTTCTGGATGAAGTAAGCAATGGACTTTATTATATGGATCAAACATTGTTTGATGTGTTACCACAAGTACATCAAGAACTAAAGCAATGTTTGAATCGTTATTATCCAGATCATATATGGGATGTCCCATCTTTTCTAAAGTTTGGATCATGGATTGGCGGGGACCGGGATGGTAATCCTTCGGTTACTCCTGACATCACATGGAAAACCTTGGAATTGCAAAGAGATTTAGTTATCCGCAAATACGAAAGAAAAATAGAAGAATTACTTCCATATCTAAGTCACTCTTCTGAACGTGTAACAATCTTACCTAAGTTATTGGATTCATTAGAAAAAGATAAAGAAGAAGTCAACGCAGAGGATCTCGTACAAGGGTTTTGGCGAAACAAAGAAGAACCCTATCGCATAAAATGCACCTTTATTTTGGCAAGATTAAAACATACACGTTTACAAAAACAAACCGCTGGTTATTATCATAATCCAAATGAATTTTTACAAGACTTAAAACTAATTCAAAAGAGTTTACAATCACACAAAGGAAATGGCAGAGCAAGCGATAAAATAGATCGATTGATTCATCAAATTGAGATTTTTGGTTTTCACCTGATTTCACTAGATTTACGACAGCATAGCGGAGAACATGAAAAAGCGATTGATGAGATTTTATCCTCTTTAAATATCACAAAAAAATACAGCGACCTATCCGAAGCGAAAAAAATAGAACTGCTGACCGATTTATTAGCAGATCCACGTCCATTAACATCACATTTTATGGATTATTCTCCAGACACCAGACAGATGCTTGAATTATTCCAACTTGTTACAAAAGCAAAAGAAGAGTTTGGAGAAAAATGTATCGTTAATTACTTAATCAGTATGACACAAGGGACAAGTGATCTGTTAGAAGTAGTTCTGTTTGCAAAAGAAGTAGGTCTTTACCGGCATGATCATGATACAAGACTTCATGTTGTTCCATTACTAGAAACAATTGATGACTTGCATCGTGCAGAAGAAATTATGGAGCTATACTTTCAAAATCCCACGTTTCAACCCGCTATCATCAATGGCAGAGCGTATCAAGAAATTACATTGGGTTATTCTGACAGCAATAAGGATGGCGGGATGATCAGTGCTAACTGGGAACTATATCGTGCTCAGCTTCGACTATGGAAACTCGCCCAAAAGTATAATTTAGACGTAAAATTTTTCCACGGCCGCGGAGGTGCCCTCGGAAGAGGCGGCGGACCACTCCATCAAAGCATTATGGCAAATCCCCCTCATACTGTATTAGGCGGGGTGAAAATAACAGAGCAAGGAGAAGTCTTGTCTTCTCGATATGCAATGAAACCAATTGCACTTCGAAGCCTAGAGCAAGCAACCTCCACTTACTTGCAATCGGTTGCTACTGCTTTAAACAAAGTACAGGTAGAAATCGATCCAGTATGGATGAAAACGATGGAGAAAATCTCCAATTATTCACTTGCCGAATATCAGCAATTGGTATTCGATAATGAACACTTCATTCCTTTTTTTCAAGAAGCTACACCATTGCCGGAAATTGGTGAATTGAAAATCGGTTCCCGACCAACCAAACGAAAAAACAGCCAGAAGTTTTCCGATTTACGAGCAATACCTTGGGTATTTTCTTGGACACAAACAAGATATCTTTTTCCAGCATGGTATGCTGCTGGCACAGGTATCTCCAAATATATCGAAGAAAATAAATTTGGATTAACTATCCTCCAAGAGATGTACCATAAATGGCCCTTTTTCACGACTTTGGTCGACAATTTGCAGATGGCTCTGTCCAAAGCAGATATGGTCATCGCAAAACAATATGTTTCGCTTGTTACAGATACAAATCAAGCAGAACAAATCCATAGACAAATCGAAAAAGAATTTGATCTTACCAAGCAACAAATTTTATTAATCACCGATCAATCGGAACTGCTTGAAAACAATGCTGTTATCCAAGAATCGATCATTCTGCGTAATCCATACGTCGACCCATTGAGTTTCATTCAAGTACATTTACTACAGGAGCGAAGACATCATGCAGCTTCTAAAGATGATCTATATCTTTTGGAACAAGTACTTCACACAATCAATGGAATTGCTGCAGGATTACGAAATACTGGTTGATAAATGTTGCTCCCACCGCTATAGTCGGTGGGAGTTTTGTTTTTACAATTATTATAATAGGTACGATTATGAAAAAATCGAAGGTGATCTTTGTGCCAATTATTCATTTAACAACTATGATCGATGCACCAATTCAAACTTGTTTTGACCTATCTCGAAACATTGATTTACATATGCAGTCAACAGCTCAGACACAGGAAAAAGCAATTGCAGGTGTAACAAAGGGACTTATTGGATTAAATCAAATTGTTACATGGGAAGCAGTACACTTTGGTGTCAAATTTCAATTGACTTCAAAAATTACGGAGTACCATGCGCCTTATTTTTTTGTGGATGAAATGGTAAAAGGGCCTTTTAAGCACTTTAGACATGAACACCACTTTAAAGAATACAATAGCGGAACAAAAATGATTGATTCCTTTGATTTCACTTCTCCCTTTGGGATGATTGGCAAGTTCGCCGATCAACTATTTTTTATTAAGATATATGAAAAACTTCCTAGCTAGAAGAAACAAATTCATCAAACAAATCGCAGAGACGCCAACTTTTTCTTAATAAAATTACCACGAAGATATGTATAGCAATAATTTGTTGTCAACCCTAAAAAACGCAAAATACACTCCTTTTTACTATACTTACTTTTTTATAGTGAATATGCTAAAGTAAGATTGTAAATCGTACATACAAAGGAGCGATTTGAAATGCATTTAGCAAGACCCTTTCAACTAAAAAATTTACAGCTTCCAAATAGAATTGTGATGCCACCGATGTGCCAGTATTCTGTCACAGCCAAAGATGGGAAACCCAATGATTGGCATTTTGTTCACTATGTTTCACGTGCCATTGGAGGTACTGGTCTCATTATTATGGAAATGACAGATATTGAGCCAGATGGTCGGATCAGTGATTATGATCTCGGCCTTTGGTCAGATGATCAAATCCCAGCATTCCGCAGAATCATTGATGAAGTTCATAGATACAATACCAAAATAGGTGTTCAAATTGCACATGCAGGCCGCAAAGCGGAAGATGCCATCACACCAGTTTCATCTACAGATGTTCCAGCAAATAAACATTACAAAAAACCACGCGCATTAACTACAGCAGAAGTAAAAGAAAAAGTAAAACAGTTTCAAGACGCAGCAATTCGTGCAATCAAAGCAGGTGTAGATACAATCGAAATTCACGGAGCACATGGATATTTAATTCATCAATTTCACTCTCCAGGAATTAACAAAAGAGAGGACGAATACGGTAAAGATTTGGCTTTATTTGGCGTCGAAGTAATTCAAGCCATAAAAGAAGTAATGCCCAAAGATATGCCATTATTAATGCGAATATCTGCTGTGGAATATATGGATGATGGATATGATTTGGATTATAGCATCCAACTGTGCAGGCGTTACCAAGAAGCAGGCGTGGATATGTTTCACATAAGCAGCGGCGGTGAAGGGCCATCAGGTAAGAAAAGGCCTGGAAATCATCCTGGTTACCAAATTCCTTATGCAAGAACTATCAAACATGCCTTACAAGTACCTGTTATTGCTGTTGGCATTTTAGACGATCCAACTTTAGCAGAAGCGACACTCGCCAATGAAGATGCTGATCTCGTCGCCATTGGCCGTGCGATGTTACGTGATCCATACTGGGCTGTTCATGCACTGGCAGGAGAGGAACAAAAAAATTATATACCAAAGCAATATACCAGAGCTTTTTAAAAAATATCATAAATTTTTACCGAACCCTTTTCCCTTTCGAAAAGGGTTTTTTGCTGACCGTAAGTCAAAAAAGGACCAAAACATAACCAATATTCTTAAATATAATTTATTTGTAAAAGGTATCGTACAGGACACGATATAAGTATAAAATAGCTATTATGTTTAGTGTTATATACAGCCCTGAAAATATGATGGAGGAATATGATGTTTAAGAAATTTAAACGTATCTTAATTGGTAAACCAATGAAATCCAATGAAGTTAAAGGTCAAAAGCTAAATAATTATAAAGCTTTGGCTATCCTGTCATCGGATGCTCTATCCTCAATCGCATATGGACCAGAGCAAATTTTGATAGTATTGGCTACCATCAGCGTTGTTGCATTTTGGTATTCTCTGCCAATTGCTGTTGGCGTGCTTGTGTTACTCGCAGCATTAATCTTATCTTATCGTCAAATCATCTTCGCTTACCCCAATGGGGGCGGAGCATATATGGTAGCAAAAGAAAATTTAGGCACGAAATTTGGTTTATTTGCTGGAGGATCATTATTAATCGATTATGTATTAACAGTTGCTGTGAGTGTTTCCGCAGGAACGGATGCGATTTCCTCTGCCTTCCCTGCATTACACCCGTATAATGTATGGATGGCAGTAATATTGGTAGCTTTTATTACTTTAGTAAATTTAAGAGGTTTAACAGAGTCAGCATCTATTTTGGCATATCCTGTGTATGCATTTGTAATTGCCTTAATAATTGTGACCGTTACAGGCTTGTATCAAGTGGTTACAGGTCATGTTTCATCATCCATTCATCCACAGGTCGGAACACCTGTCATGGGAATTGGATTATTTCTTATTTTAAAAGCATTTTCTTCGGGATGTTCCGCATTAACAGGAGTCGAAGCAATATCCAATGCCGTACCAAATTTTAAAGATCCTTCCCCAAAAAATGCTGCATTAACATTAACTGTGATGGGGATTATTTTAGGAGTTTTATTTTCAGGGATTGTATTTCTTGCTTATTGGTATGGAATTGCTCCAGCAGAAAAAGAAACTGTACTTTCCCAATTAAGTGCTGCAATATTTGGCCGTAATATTCTTTATTACTTTGTTCAAGCAACAACAGCACTTATTTTAGTTTTAGCAGCAAATACAGGTTTTGCGGCATTTCCTTTGCTGGCATTCAATCTGGCAAAAGATAAATATATGCCACGAGCATTTACTGTACGTGGTGACCGTTTAGGATATTCGAATGGAATTATTACACTTGGAATGGCCTCCATCATACTAATCATTATCTTTAAAGGAAATACAGAAAATTTGATCCCACTCTATGCCGTAGGTGTATTTATCCCGTTTTCTCTTTCACAAACTGGAATGATTTTCAAATGGGTTCGAACCAAACCAAAAGGATGGATATCCAAACTAATTATCAACTTAATTGGTGCACTTATTTGTTATTTAATTTTAATCATCTTTTTTGTTACGAAGTTTGGCCAGGTCTGGATGAGTCTTATATTTATTCCGATTGCTGTCTTTATCTTCCATAAAATTCATCAGCACTACATAGCAGTTGGATGTCAATTACGAACAGATATATCACAAAAACTTTCAGAGGTAAAAGTCACGGAAAATGTAGTTGTGGTACCAATTGCTGGCATTACAAAAGTGGTGAGAAAATCCATTTTGTATGCAAAATCTCTCTCTGACAATGTCATAGCTGTTTATGTGGGTTCTGACGAAGAGGCGACAAAAAAGCTGCAAAATGCTTGGGAGGACTGGGAAACAGGTGTCCAGCTGGTAACTTTACACTCGCCATATCGAAGTGTATTGACACCGTTAAGCCAATTTATTGATGAAATCACCACTAAATCAGATTCCGAGGAATCTCAAATAACCGTCATCATGCCTCAATTTCTGGCGAAAAAGTGGTGGCAAAGTATTCTTCACAACCAATCTGGCTTTCTCATTATGGCAAACATATTGCGTAGAAAGAATGTGATTGTAACTATTGTTCCATTCCAATTAAAAGAGTAAATACTATTAAAACAACAACCCTCCTAAAGCTCATCAGGAGTGTTGTTGTTTTTTTCTCTCTCCATCTTCTTTGTTCATGACTTTGCGCATTGTAAGATCACGTCTGACGAAATATAATACAAATAATCACACACATCTCTGGCTGGAGGCACCATGAACGGACTCGCGATGTTGATCGGTCTGTCGACCGCTTCGTTCAAAACTTCTGCATACGCCCACGAGCACCGCGACAATGTTGAGTATGGAGAGGTTGCCACACACGACTTGCTTACTCCAAGCTACAACGAGAACCTCTTTTCCTTCGATCTCAATCTGACGCACGGTCATGTTAAGCTCACGATCATCGAGGCGATCCGCGCCACTGTTTCTCGCAAAACGGGAACCATCCGTCTGCAGGGAAGCGAAGCGCGGCGCGTAGAATACGGGGAACTGCTCGTTCGCGGCGCAGCTCGTGTCGAAGTGGACTGGCGGAACCGCAAGGTTGCCGTTCACGAAGGCGGTGTGTACGAGTACACCAACCAGCATCAGCCCATCACTGTCCCGCCGAAGAAGGTTGTTCACTTCGAGCTGGACTCGCGCGGAATGGTTACGAAGGTGTCCTCCACCACCAAGAAGTAACTCATGTGAGCCTCGCCGGGGATGAATCTACCTACTCCATAGGTAGACACCCCCAGTCATTGTACTGGGGGCCCGCAAATAATCGCAATACCATATAGATGCTTGCCAATTATCGTTAATTCATAGTTATCTACATCCATTTGTAGAAGGTTGCTTTAATATATTATAAGAAATATTAAACAGGTAAATCTTTGCGCTTAAACAAAAATGCTGCTCCTATCAAAAGGATAACAGTAGCACATACCAAGCCAATGGATAAAGGGATAACATGAACCGTTCCATCCGAAATTTTTGCTGGATCAAATGCATGAAAAATCGTGAAATTGCGCAGCCAATCGAGATCTTCGCTCACTCTGCCTACATCAAGAATTAGAAATACAATCGTTATCCCAGCAGAAACCGATACTGCTCTCTTTTCATCATTGAATAGACAAGAAAAAAAGAAACTATAAGCAGAAATAACAGCAAAAGTAAGTAAGCCCACCAAATTGATTTTAAGAAATATATCCATATCAAGCATTGGTTTCTCAATCAGCCAAGCATCACTGATCCATCCTCCCAGAACGATACAGACACCAATAAAAAGTAAACCAGTAAACAAAAATAACAGCTGTTTGACACTCCCACGGCTAAAGCCGTGGGATTCTTGGGTAGTTCACGCACGCAGTCCATTTCTGTTTTGTGCAACTTCCAAGTTCAGGGGTGTGCCATCACCCCATCCCATGCAGTTATGATGTACCTCCATGGGCGGCGTACCTGTTACCAGTACGCTAGGCTGCTAAACCGGATATCGCTTTAGCGATATTGATCGCGCCATTAAGATCTGCATGACTACGATAGCCACATTCCTTACAACAAAAATGAAGTCCCTTGCGATTTGCTTTATAGCGATGACCATTTTTGCATGTTTGGCTGGTATATTCCGGATTTACCAATTCAAAACGAATTCCAGCCATCTCGGATTTGTAGCGAATGTATTCTCGTAGTTGATAAAAGGACCATGAATGAAGATTGCGACCTTGATCCGTGCGTTTCGATTTTGCTGTATTGCGAATGCCGCTCAAATCTTCCATCCGTATCACGCCAACACCGTTGGCAATGGCACGGTCGACGATTCGACGACTGATCCAATGATTTTGTTCTCGCATCCAGCGTGATTCTTTGTTTTTCGATCGCTTGATTGCGTTTCGTTTCTTCGCTTTTCCACACTTGCGTCTTCTTGCTGTATGTCGTCTACGTTTATATGCAACCGAAGAACCTTTGAAAAACAGCGAATAGGTTCCCACACTTGCGACAGCAAGATAGCGCAGCCCTATGTCGATTCCCATGACACCTTTATTCGGTGAGGCTTCCTCTTCCCATGTGATCGCAATAGCGAGAAACCATTTCTTTTTCTTGCAATATAGCTTCGCCGCTCCTTGTTTTACCGTTCCATCGATCAGTTTGTCCAGCCATTTTCGTTGAAAGGCTTGCACCACTACGGGTACACCGATTCGTTTTTCCAGCGTCGGGAAAGAGACTGTGTCGTATTTGTTTCCCTTTTCTACCTTCATGTTTTGATTGTTAAAAACACACCATATTTTACGAAACCTTTTTGCTTTCTGATTTTTCTTTTGCGACTTTACTTCCCGGATCGTTTGATTCACGATCGCAGATGGGAATTTTTCCTGCGAAAACTCGCGGAAAATTTTACTTGTTGCTGTGTTTCCCTCTGGGTGCTGCAGCAGCCAATTTGCAAAATCCGTATTCCGTTCTGTCATTTGCTTGTACATCTGCTGTTTTGCTTCCGTTGGTTTATGTAGCTCTAATCGCAGTGTGATCGTTGGCATGTGTTCCCCCCTTTTCTTTTGTGCTTCTACCTAGTGATGGAATGTCTCCCTCGATACACTTCCTATGGTATAAGTTTATTCAAACGACAGCAATGAATACAGCAAAAAAGAGTTGCTCTAAGCGTTTCCTTTCTAAGGAATACCGATCAACGCTGTCTTTCTTCCCACGATTGAAACCGTGGGCTTTCAGACAGCAGAATTCTGTAAAAACGAGCACTTTTCCTATAGGAGAGGTGACCTCTCCTGACACCATTTCTGTGAAATAGTAATTGGCGAAGTCTTCATCTGCAAATTCAAACACAGTTTTCCGTGATCTTCGGCATGAGTAGCTCCTTTCTGTTTTTCGCTAATCAACCCGGAAAAACAATCGTCTTATTTCCATGTACCAAAACTTGATCATTGACATGCCATTTGACGGCTCTTGCTAATACAATCCGCTCGACTTCACTTCCAATTCGAATCAAGTCTTCTGGACGGTGGCGATGACTCACACGATGCACATCCTGTTCAATAATCGGTCCTTCATCCAAATCTTCCGTCACATAATGCGCTGTTGCCCCAATTAATTTTACCCCTCGATCAAATGCACGTTCATAAGGGTTTGCCCCTACAAATGCTGGCAAAAAAGAGTGGTGAATATTTATAATTTGGTTGGGAAAGATATTGATCATACTTTTGGGGATAATCTGCATATACCGAGCGAGAATAACACTATCGATATCAGCTTGCTGCAAATATTTCATTTGCTCGATCGCTGCTTCTTCGCGTATATGTTTGTTCACAGGGATATGGATATAAGGCAAATCATATGGTTCGACTAGGGCTTTGCAATCCAGATGGTTGCTCATCACTAACTTTATATCTGCATCTAATTCTCCCATGCGCCAGCGCCACAATAACTCTTGCAGACAATGATCATATTTAGAAACAAACAAAGCAAGTTTCTTTTTTTGTGAGGCGAGAGTAATTTTCCACTCCATTGCAAACATTTCAGCAACTGCTTTAAAGCTCTCACGCAATGTGTGCTGCTTTTCTTCCAAACCATTTAACTGAAATGCGATTCGCATAAAAAAGATGCCGCCTGCTTGCTCTGTCGCATGTTGATCAGAATGAATTATATTTGCACTATGCTTATGTAAAAATTGCGAAACAGAGGAAATAATCCCCACTTGATCTGGGCAGGAAATCAAGAGTCTACCAATATCTTTTTTTATTTCCATTTTGTTTTCTTGCATGATCGAAACACCTCTCCATTGATTGATAAAAAAATTTTCTTTAAAATAATAGTATTGCAACCTCTTCTATAACAAGGAATAACTATGAGTTCAAAGTTGCTCCGAGTCCGAAAGGGCGCTCAGAAAACTGCACTGGGAGCAGGAACAGTTTTCTTGCTCGTTCTGCTGGTGCTCTTCCTCATTGTCCAATATGACAAGGACCAGGAAAAGAAGGCGCTGCGAAAGCTCCGAAAGGAGCGAAGAAGGAACAGCGACATAAGCTGAAAACACGTCAGCAGTAGTACCAACTACTGTCTAAACTGTATTCTTCGGAAAGCCCACAGGATTACTCTTCCTGTGGGCGCAACTTTTTTTTATACATAGTGATCCAATATTTCATCTACTTGCTGTCCATATGTCTCCCCATAATAATTGAGATGGACAAGTAAAAAGTATAGCTGATAAATCGCTTTTCGGTCTTGGTATTGTCTGGATATTGGCTTAATCTCCTGATAAGCATCATAAAATCGAGCAGAAAAACCTCCAAACAGCTCCGTCATTGCTAAATCTACTTCATGATCTCCATAACTAACTGCGGGATCGATAAAAACAGGCTTACCTGAAGAATCAATAAAAACATTGCCACTCCACAAATCTCCGTGAAGCAGTGAAGCTACTGGAGTAGCTGGTATAAAATCTTCCAAACGCTCGCTCAGCCGACAGAGCTTTTGTCCTCTTTCTCTATTCAGATAACCTTTTTCTTTTGCTATTAATTCTTGTACTTTCAATCGATTATCACGAAAAAAAGATACCCAGTTATCCGACCATGTATTTCGCTGTGGATAGACTGCTAGATAATTATCTTCAATAAAACCATAACTTCTATGCAAACATGCATGTAATTGTGCTAGTTTTCTTCCTAAAGCCTCTTCCGCTTGTAAATTCATGGAACCTCTCGGTATCCATTCCAACCATAAACTCGCTTCCTTGGTATCATTGGAATAATGATAATGATACACTTTTGGCACGCAAACAAAGCAAGAAAGTGCTGATAGACCCATAGCTTCTTGGACAAAGAAGTTTTCTGGCATGTTTGTATGCGTTTTCACCAAATAACAATTTTTTTCTGTTTCCAGATACATCACCTGGTTGATACTTCCTCCAGAAATCGCTTTCACTCGATGGATTTGAGTTTTATCTCCCATGGCAACTAATGCCTCATGCAAATGACTCAATAAAATTTTCCCCCTTCACACCACTTTTGTGAATATTGTATATGTTACAATATCTTGTATACAACAAAAGGAGTGAACATCATGTTTGGCTTTCGTTATCTCAAGACAAACCCAACGCAATATGTTCTTCATTATCAAAAAGGAAAATTAAAACAAAGTGGAAAAGGCTTATCCTTCTTCTATTTTAAACGTTCTTCATCCATTTCCGTAGTCCCTATTTCCAGTAAAGATACTTCTTTTATCTTCAATGAAATTACTGCTGATTTTCAAACCATAACCGTTCAAGGTCAAATCACCTATCGAGTAACTGATCCGGAAATGGTAGCAGAGCTGTTGGATTATACGATTAAAGAACGTTCCAATCAATACATATCCGATGATCCAGAAAAATTAGAACAACGAATTATTAACTTACTGCAAGTACATACTCGTACCGAAATTCAAAAACGTTCCTTACGTGATGCAGTGCAGATATCTGATGAAATAAGTTCCGCTGTTCGTAAATTGTTACTTGATTCAGGAGATCTAGAGAAACTAGGAGTAGAAGTCCAGACATTAGCCATTGCAGCAATCAAACCTACTCCCGAGATGGCAAGAGCATTGGAAGCAGAAGCAAGAGAACAACTGCTTAAATCAGCAGATGATGCCATCTATGAAAGACGAAACGCAGCAGTTGAACAAGAGCGGAGAATCAAGGAAAATGAACTGCAAACAGAAATAAAACTAGAAGAAAAACAACGGCAAATACGTGAAACCAAAGTGGAAGCGAACTTAGCGATCGAAATGAAAGAACAGAAGATCAGAGAAGCAAAACTAAAGGGGTCAGTAAAATTGGAAGAAGAACGCAAATTACTTGTTGCGATCAAAGCGGAAAATTCCAAGGCGGAAGCAGATACTCAAGCTTATGCGTTAGAAGCTTCGCTTCGTCCTTTAGCCAATCTCGATCCATCTCTCGTTCAAACCCTTGCCATTCAATCGGGGGAACCACGTCTAATGATAAGTATGGCCATTAAAGAACTTGCCAGAAACGCTTCCAAAATTGGACAATTAAACATCTCTCCTGATTTACTAGAATCTTTGATGGATGAGACACAGAAGAAAAAACGATGAATTACGAAAAAATTGTACTGGTTACCAGAGAAACTCGCCTAGAAGGTTTAATTAAGCGTTTTAATACGCGAAATCAAGCAAAATATTATGTCAATCAGAGCTTGCAGCAAGCTAAACATTCTCCTTCGCGAGATAGAGGAAAAGATTTCTATGTCTATGAACAAGAACATTCAACTTATCATCAAGCAGTAGAAACAATCAAAGAACAATTGCGGGAAAAATACAAACTGCAAATAATCGACCGAGCATTTCTGCCTAATTATATTTTTTCTCCACAAGATGTGGTCGTTACTATCGGAATCGATGGATTAGTTGTCAATACCGCAAAATATTTATCTGGTCAACCACTTGTTGCGATTAATCCAGACCCAAAACATATCGACGGTATTCTTCTTCCTTTCCAAGTACAGAACGCCATTCAAGCGATAGAAAGCGTTTTCGAAGGAAGAGAAAAATACAAGCACATTACAATGGCACAAGCTACTTTAAATGACGGGCAAACCCTGCGAGCTTTTAACGATTTATTTATCGGTGCAGCAACACACATATCTGCCCGCTACCAACTTGGCTACCAAAATACAAACGAAACACATTCTTCCAGTGGAATCATTGTCTCTACTGGAGCAGGTGCAACTGGTTGGATAAGCAGCGTAATTAATATGGCAAATGGCGTCTATCATACTTACCAGCCAAAAACAAAACAAATCGAGTCTCCAAAAATCAATTGGGAAGATGAAAAATTACTTTTTGCTGTGCGAGAACCATTCGCAAGTAAAACCACTTCTGCCCAATTGGTGACTGGAATCATCACAAAAAGTAATCCACTCATTATCGAATCACAGATGGAACAAAATGGAGTCATCTTTAGCGATGGAGTAGAGAATGATTTCCTTGCATTTAATGCAGGAATGATTGCAACCATCACACTTGCACAGCAAAGAACAAATTTGGTTATTCCTTAGTGTAAGCTTTGTAGACCATACCTATTTGAAATCGTGTAGTGAATGAAAACACAACTTTTTGAAAAAGAGAAATTCCAACCATTTTATATAAATCAAGTATGTTTATATTAAGGCAATTGCCCTTTCCGCTCTTAAGAACAAAGGAAGGCAGTTGTCTTTTTAGGTTGGTTAAATCGAAATTAAACTCCAGTATTAAAAATGCAATAAAAAATCCATCGTAGTGAATACGATGGTCTCAAACTAAAAAATTTCACATATCAAACCAAATAGTTTTGGCATATAAAGCTACATATGACAAAAGCCACATATATAGTGGAGGATGACTTCATCTTCTAGAAGATCAGTCATGGACATTACCTCGTTTTAAGAAATGGATTGAACAAGTTGGTCAAGAGCTGTTTGAATTGGGGTTAGCTGCCGGCCGAGCAGTTTCCCAAAGTCTGTGCTTTTGATCTCCAATGTTCCTTCTCGAATCCCTTGTTGGATTCCGACAAGAATTGGAATAGCGAAGTCCGGCACTCCAGCATTTTTCATGATATTGGCATAAGTGGTATCGTCGACTTGCTGAACAGGCACTTCCTTACCTAGAGCTATACCTAGTGCTGATGCCAATTCTTCTTGAGTGAGCAATTTACCAGACAACTCGTAGATCTTGTTCTCATGTCCACTTTCTGTAAGTACGGCTGCAGCTGCATCCGCATACTCTTGCTGGAGAGCCCAACCTACCTTGCCGGAACCAGCAGATGTCACCCAAGGTGCTCCCGCCAGTACCCCTTGAATACTTGAAATTTCATTTTCTAAATACCAGTTGTTTCGCAGAAAAGCGTAAGGAATTCCTGTTTTTAGAATCTCCCTTTCCGCAGCTTGGTGCGGGGAAGCCAAGAGATTTTTGCTTTCGCTTGCATTCGCAATGCTTGTGTAGGCAATGAAATCGATCTTCGCACGCGCTGCGGCTTTTACAGCATTCGTATGCTGACGAATTCGATTATCGTTATCCCCATCCGCGGAAATGATCAGAATTCGGTTGATCCCTGCAAAAGCAGTCTCTAATGTTTCTGGACGATCAAAGTCACCTTGTCGAACCTCTATACCTTTCAAACGAAGTCCTTCTGCTTTCTCCGGATTACGGACACTGACAGCTAGTTGGTTTGCAGGTACAGTTTTCAATAAGGTATCCACTACTTTCGATCCAAATTTCCCGGTTGCACCTGTCACTAAAATTTTCATCGTTTTTCCTCCATGTATTTGTTAAATTATGTTGTAACAGTTAACATTACAACGAAGATATAGTAAAAGCTATCGAATGCGACTTTTCACTTATATTACTTCTTACGCTTGTCCGAAGGCAGACAAATGCCGTCATCACAAGTCGCTGACGCAGAAACGCTCCTGTTATCGTCCAACACATCCAACGACTGTGATTCCTTCCAAGTCGTCTGTAAAGCATGGAGAAACATGTCGGTTGATTGTGCTCCAGATACGACATATTTACGATCGATAACAAAAAACGGCACTCCGTTTATGCCAAGATGGCTTGCTTCTTCTTCGTCTTGACGTACTTCGGCAGAATAATCATCGCTCATAAGTATCTTGAGCACTTCATTGCGATTCAACCCCGCCTTCACCGCTAATTCGGCCAACGTCTCATGATCACCCAAATGCAGGGAATCGATAAAGTAAGCCCGAAACAGCTCTTGAGCTATCTCACTCATTTTCCCTTGGCTAGTGGCGTACTGCGCCAATCGGTGGGCATCAAACGTATTCGTCAAAATTAGGCTATTAAATTGAAATTCAAGCCCAACCTCCTTCGCTTGCATGCTGAGATTTTTGTTCATTGCAATCGCTTGCTCTCGGTTCATACCATATTTGGCAGCTAACATGTCATGGACATCATGATCTACATCTCTTGCTGCGTACGGATCGAGCTCAAAGCTTCGGAAAATGACCTTTACTTCATCTTTGTACGTAAATTGGTCCAGTGCTGCTTCGAACCGTTGTTTTCCAATGTAACAGAAGGGACATGCAAAATCGGACCAAATTTCAATTTTCATTCTATTATTTCCTTTCAGCTCATTTGGAGCGGGAGTTGTAATACGAATTGTTACAACAGATTCAAAAAAATTTAATTCACCCTTGACTATTTATCTGTTCGGTAAGCTCGGAAATTAATTCATGCATTGTAATATCGGCTAGAATCGCTTCCATTGCATTTTGGGCCCGTCTTACGATCAGTTCCAAAACGGTTTGAATGTTTGCCCCGACTGGACAATCTGGATTCGGTTGTTCATGGATATGAAATAGTTCTCCTTCCTCCATAACTTCCACCGCCCGATAAACATCAAGCAAAGTAACTTCTTCCAGTTCTTTAATCAAGAAAGCCCCTCCTGTGCCGGCTCTAACGCCTGCCAATCCTGCTTTCTTTAGTTGACCAAGTATTCTCCGAATGACGACTGGATTCGTGCCGACACTATCGGCAATCCACTCTGACGTGCAATGCGCATTCTTGGCAGTAGCGAGCAACGAAAGAATGTGAACTGCTATAGAAAATCTGCTGCTTATTTTCATCACTAACATCCTCCAGATGTAACTATTGTAGTTACATCCGAGGGGTAATGTCAAGTGTTAGTCCTTCAGCGCCAATGTGAATTGGTGGAATACCCCGATTTACTATGTTAAGGAATTTCAGAGTCACCCCTTTTTTTATTTATTTGGTTGCTCAAAACCTGTCCAAATGAAAAGAAAATAGAAGTTTCATTTCATCTTGACACGAGACAGAACAGTTTTGTATTATATGAAGACAGAACTGTTCTGTTCTTATATTTTTATTTCAAAGGGGCTTAGATAATGAGCAAAGTTTGGTTTATTACTGGAACCTCTACTGGTTTTGGCAGAGAGTTTGTAGAACAATTACTAAAGACAGAGGATAAGGTTATCGCTACAGCACGTAATGTAGATACCATTTTACATTTTAAAGGAAAATCACCTAATAATGTCCATATAGCTGCACTGGATGTGAAAAATAAAGGACAGATTAAACAAGCTGTTGAAGAAGGGATAAAAGCCTTTGGCAAGATTGATATCGTTGTAAATAATGCAGGGTATGGTCTTTCTGGAATGTTAGAAGAATATACCGATGATGAAATGAAAGAACAGTTTGATGTCAATTTTTTTGGTGTTTTAAATGTTATACGTGCTACGCTTCCTGTGTTTAAGAAACAAAATTCTGGGCACTACCTTAACTTTTCTTCCATCTTGGGAGTAATGACTGCACCTTCTTTGAGTCTTTACTCCGCTTCCAAATTTGCGATCGAAGGAATATCGGATACGATGAATTTAGAGTTAGCTCATTTCGGTATTAAAACGACAATTGTTGAACCAGGTGTGTTTGCCACAGATTTTAGTGGCAGATCGATGCAAATCGCACAGAGATTAGAAGAATATGCTCCTATACATGAAGCAACACAAAAAAGTTTTAGCGAACTAAAACCTGGTGACCCTGTTAAAGCTGTAAAAGCAATCATCCAAATGGCAAACAGTGCTAATCCTCCCGTTCATTTCCCTGTAGGAGCGGATGCTTCCTTTGGTATTCGTGAGACTTTATCCAATCGGATAAAAGAGATAAAAGAATGGGAGCAACTATCCCTTTATACAGCGTTTGATGAAGAATAACATATTTTTTTCATCTTGAATAGATTTGATTGGTTTCATAAGAGGTAGGATAGTTTGTATTGTGATACAATATAATCTACAGAACTGTTCTGTCTCGTAAAGAATAAATAGGAGACCAATCATGTAGAGGTGGAATTTATGGTTACAACACGCACCCCCGCACGTCAACGCATTTTAGAAGTAGCTTCTAATCTATTTTATAAAGAAGGAATTCGTTCCGTTGGTGTAGATAAAATTGTGGAACAATCTGGTGTTGGAAAGGCGACACTCTATCGTCACTTCCCAACAAAAGATGATTTAATCGCTGCTTATTTAGTGGAACAAGATCAGTTGAATTGGAAGCACTTCGATGAAGCAATTGCACTGCATGGAGATTCACCAAGAGATCAGTTGTTAGCATTGGTCGATGCCACGATTGATTTTTTAATGGAACCCGGATATAGAGGATGCGCATTCTTAAATGCACTTGCAGAATTTTCGGAAGAAAATCATCCTGCTCACCGACTTGCAATGGAGTATAATCGCGCTCTTCGCTTAAGAATATCTCGTTTAAGTGAACAAGCTGGGGTAGAAGGGGTAGAACTAACAAATCAACTGCTTTTGGTAATCAATGGGGCAATGTCATCTGTTCCTGTGATGGGCTCAAAGGTATCAGGTACACAGTTAAGGAAACTCGCTACGGAATTAATTGATAGGCATTTACAAAAAGTGCAGGAATAATGGACTGCATAAACTTCATTTTTTGAGGTTTATGCATAATTTTCGCTTTTACACTGAACAGAACTGTTCTGTATTGTTATAAGTGTTCTCCCTTAATTTATGGAAAAGCGTATTTCGTAGATTTCATAAAAGTCGCGCCAACAAGACAGAACTTTCTGAGAACGTATGATTTTAATGAGGAGGGTGTAACGTGAATAGAGGTATTTATATTTTAGCACTTGCAACATTTGTTACAGGTACAGTGGAATTGGTTATCGCAGGGATTTTGGACATGATTTCTACAGATTTACACGTATCATTAGGTACAGTAGGTTTGCTGGTGTCTGTCTATTCTCTTATTATCGCGTTTGGAACACCTATATTTAATGCTTTGACAGCAGGAATAGAAAGAAAAAAATTATTAGTTGTGACCATGATCATTTTTATTTTAGGTAATATTATATCTTTCTTTAGCCCTGATTTTACGCTCCTCATGATTGCTCGAGTAATTATTGCAGTAAGTTGTTCCATTATCGTCGTAAATGCGCTTACGATTGCGTCGAAAATAGTAGAACCAGAAATTGTTGGGCGTGCAATGGGACTAGTCTTTATGGGAATAAGTGCTTCTCTTGTTTTAGGGATACCCTTAGGTACATTTATTGCCGAACAATGGGGTTGGCGTTTGACTTTTCTTTTAGTTGCAGCATTGAGTGCGATCTCGACATTAGGTATCCTTAAGTTTCTCCCTAACATTCCTCCACAACCAACTGTGCCAATACGAGATCAACTACTCGCATTAAAAAATGCTAAAATTATTTCTGCTCAACTGATGGTTGCACTGATGTTGATAGGTCATTTCACGATTTACACTTATTTCAGCCCATTTCTTCAGCGTACTATGGGAATATCAATAGAGATGATTAGTATCATATTGTTGATTTTCGGTATCGCAGGTGTTTTTGGAGGGTGGATTGGTGGTTGGTCAACCGATAAGTTCGGTGGTGCAAAAACATTTTTAATTATTTTGATTTTATTTAGTATATCCCTTTTTTCATTACCATTTGCTACTGGATCATATATTACATTAATACCAGTTATCATATTCTGGGGGATTTTAGCTTGGGCCCCAGCAGCACCGGTACAAAGCTATCTCATCCAGACAGCTCCAGAAACAGCCGATATTCAGATTAGTTTGTTTACTTCTTTTATGCATCTTGGTGTAGCTATTGGCTCTGCTTTTGGCGGTTATATTGTCAATCATTATCCTATAACCATGAATGCATGGATCGGCGGTCTTATGGGCTTTCTTTCATTTTTGGTAGGCGTGTATTCGGTAATATATAAAAAAAATAAGCAACAGGATCGAGCAGTTGATGAATTGTCAAATGGTGGAATGTGATAATAATTCTATATTGGTGAGAGATAATCTTTTCATACAGCCCTTTATGGGGTACGGCAAGAATTACTTCTTTTTTAGGCAACATAAAATCAAGAGGTTTCATATAGCAGATTTTAACAAAACCCTGGAAACTAAACGCCTGTCACAAATTGATGATAATTGGTATTGTATAGACCCGGAATATGAGAAGAAAAAAGAAGCCCTCCAAGAAACCCTACACTATCTCTTCTTTCTTCTTCAGAATAATCGAAGCCATTTTATATGAAAGCAGTTTGTCAAAGGTGAACAAGTTTTGTCGAAATCTTCAATCATTCAATTACAAAAGTTAATTTGGTTCCACAACGCGGTCACAACGTGCGCATTTTCATTCATCATTAGACCATGATAACTGGTCAGACTTATCACAGCCTGGGCAATGGCTAGGTTTTGGAGCTTTCCAACGAACTAAGCGAAATATACGCATATATTCACCCCTCATAACCAATAACATTTTATTGTGTTTTTATTACATACCGAATATTGCATTATTATATTTTATTTACAATTTAGGATAAAACATGTTATTCGTTATTTCGAACTATTCATTATTAACATAAAAAAGAACCTGTATAAACTACAGGTTCTAAACAAATTCCTAATCGTTTCCAATAGTATCTTCAGGACCACGATAACGCATATAGGACACCCTAATTTCATTGATGGGTATCATCATACTAACTTAAAGCTCAAATGTCTTCTAAATATAATCATAGTATAAATATCATTTTCCTACAGGCTCAATGGGTCCAGTTGAAAGTCTTTTGCTCATTTGAATCATCCTCCCTTACATTAATACCCCACTCTAGCATTATTTTATGCTGAAACATTCTTTGTAGTTGTTCTGCATACGCCTCATTGTTCTTTATTTTAAAATAACAGTAACACAGATTCGCTGTAATTTCATACTGCTTTTTTAGAAGTATTTGCTGTTCGGAAAGAGCAGAAGCTTGTGTGTAAGGAGTTATAGCTTCATTGTATAAACCCTGTTCCAAATAGCAATTACCCAAAATAACTAGAGACTCAATTTTACTTTTCACATCATTATATTTATCAGAAATGGATATCGACTCTTCCATAACCTCTTTAACCATTTCATATTTCTTTTTCTTTAAGTATAATAATCCAACTTGTGTAAGAGGATAAACAAGCCTTACTTTATTCTCTACTTTCTCCCTTATTGCTAAAGCCATAAGATAAAATCTCTCTGCCTCTTCCCGCTGATTCATGTTGTCATAAATAACTCCTCTTGTAGTCCAAAGTTGTACTAATCTATCAAAACTGTGATTAGATTTCGCTATAGAAACACCTTCATCTGCAAACTCAAGAGCTCTATTATAGTGTTTTGCTTTGTTGAGAATGATTGTAAAAGTGATGTACATTTGAAGAACAGTATCCGTACTTATCATACTCAGAACAAGAGCACCTGTATAACTATGTAAGTACTTCCACAATCGTTCCATTGTTTTTAGCGCTTCTTCATCTTTATCTAACAACTCCAGAAAAGATGCTTGGTTCAATAAAAGATAAAATATATACTCTTTTCTATTACCTTCCTCTAAAAAAGATCCTAAACCTTCGCTTGCATACCTTAATGCACTTTCTATATCGTTTCGATAAAAACAAATACGACTTAAATCATTTAAAGCTGCCGCTTTCAAGTTAGAATGCACATCTGTTGACTTTTCAATCATGGTAAGCATTTTTTGAAAAGTCTTCTCTGATAAATTCCATGCCTTTTTTCCAAAATAGCAGCGACCAACAAGAAAATGATAAAGAGGTGATAGCCTACTCCCACTCTGCAAATGTCTAAATTCTTTTTCTAATCTCTTCAATGAACCATCCACATCAGCAGAAATAATATCTTCTAAATATAGGAGTTCAGCTTCATTTTCTTTCTCTTCCTTCTCTGCTTCGCTAATAATTCCAAAAAGCTCTTTTCCCAAACCAAGCTTTTCCGCATAATACTGAATTTTTTCCTCCGCTACATTTGGCAAACCGCGTTCGATATTTCCCACAGTTGATGCAGAAATAAATTCATCTGATATGCTGTCCATACTCTCTTTCAATTCACTTCTTCGCTCTTTCAGTTTTGCCCCTAACAGTTTTCTATTCATTCTTCATATCTCCCGTAATATAAAAGTCATTTTATATTACTTATTCATGGGAATTTTCTCTTTTCCTCCCTTTTTAGAAAATAACATTACGAATTGTAGGAAAAATATAAATATTGAATTATTTTAAATCAAATTTTATAATTTTACTAACAACTCAAACAATCAAAAGGAGTGTTTATATGTTACATGAACTAGAACAAATGTTATCTGATAACAAACTTTCCTCACTAGAGATACAAATAGAGCCCATTGAAGGATTTGAAACAGGCTTTATCCATCTGCAAAACATTTCTATTTTCCGAACTCCGTCTGGTACAATTTTAATCTATACTCATGAAAATTAAAGATATAATTCATTTCGTTATTCAAAAATATCCAGACCTGGAGCTCTCAAAATTTTTACATGATGAGAAAATCAGCAGATATAAATTATTGATATTTTTCCAAGAGCTTGGAGAGTTATCAGAAATAGACCTTTCTACATACATGAAATTTGTAAAAACCTGTCCAGATGAAAAATTATTAGACCTGTATGCTTATCTAGCTTATTACATCATGAAAGGAGAAATAAAACGATCAAAAGACTATATTGAGTATCTTCTTAAAAAAGACACCATTTGAGTGTTTTCACAATGTATAAAAACATATCATTGTTAACAACAAAAAAAGAAGCCTAGATTATTGCAGGCTTCTTTTTCTTAAAATCCATAAGAGCTAAAACAGCCTTATGAATTCTTCCTTACCAAGCTAACACCTTGAATCTCACGGTTAAATAGAAGATTTCTTATCTATAATCAAAACTATCCACGTTGTGTCATTGAAGTCGTTCACCAATAATATGTATGTTTGTAAAGTTGTCTTTTTGAAAGAAGATTTATCCCGGGTCTAACCCTCTTTCAACTCTCATTATCAACCATTGATTAAAATGAATTTTTTTATACCGATTCTATAATTAAATATTTAGTACATGCAAATGATTAAAGCTGTCAACAATATTCACATCTCCAATAAGGCTCAAAGCAAACACAGCAATAGAAGCAGTTAGAAGTAATTTCATGTAAAAAACAACCCCTTTATGTAATTTTCTCCCTCATTATAGCAGGGAATTACAAAACAAGATTATCCAATTATGTATATTCTGAAACAAAATATTTATCAATTTTGGAATAAATTGTTCCTTTAAGGAGAATTCATTTCACATATGCTTATCTTTTACAAAACAGGTTTGGAGCAGATTACATAAATACGATGTAACCTGCTCCAGTTTGACTGATTATTTTTTATATGTCAGTCATTTAAGGACGCTTGCACTTACATTCCTGCTTATGTGGTGTAATAAACCACTGTGCAAATGCATCTCCAACACTACTCTCGCATTTGAGAACATGCTCTTGACAATCAAATTCGAATGTTTCTTTGACAGATCGAGTAATACCACCCCAAGATACACTTTTGTTAAAAGCATTAACTTTTAGAGCAGACGAGTCCACTTGGACACTTAGATAGCAGGCAGTTCCCCTGATCACTGAATACCCTACAGTATTTTCGCCTCGAAGAGACAATCCATATTCAACATGCTTCAAAGCGATGTCTACTCGACCAATTCTCACATGCTGCAGACTCATGAGAAAGTTCCTATCTAATATGAGCTGTGGCTCTTTGAGCGTAACAAAAGCAAGGCAGCATGCCAATAAAAAATCTTTTCTTTATAGAAAATAATAAACTCACAATTAATACTGTTGAAAATAATTGTGGAGCAGACCACATGAAAACATGCAGTCTGCTCCCATTCGACTGATTATTTTTGTATGTCAGTCATCAAGGACGCTTACACTTGCATCCCTTCTTGTGTGGAGTGATGAGCCAAATAGCCCAACTAGCTCCCTTAAATTCCCGACATTCGAGTATATGCTCTTTACAGTCATACTTGTAATTTGCGATTATGGATGGTGAATTAGCGGATTTATTAAAAGCATTTACTTTTAGCTTAGGAAAAGTGGACTCAATACGGAGATTGCAAGTAATATCCGTGAACATTGACCATTCAATACGAGGATGACGGGTATCGGCATCTCGCAGCTGCAAAGGATTACCGCTATGGTGCCTGAGACCAACATCTACTCGTCCAACCTTGATTTTGTCACTCATGGGACTTCCTTAACTGGTATAGACACTCCAACTCCTTAAGAGTAACAAAAATATACAAATAAAAGAAGATATCAATATTACAATTTGCGGGAAATAATTGTGGAGCAGACCACATGAAAACATGTAGCCTGCTCCAGTTTGACTGATTATTTGTATGTCAGTCATCAAGGACGCTCACACTTGCATCCCTTCTTGTGCGGAGTGATGAGCCAATGTGCATAGGCATCACCGGATCGATCTTCACACTTTAGCAGGTGCTCTTGACAGTCGTACTCGTAGGTCGCAAAGGCTGATGCCCCCCGATAAGAATTACTACCATTAAAAGCGTTAACCTGTAGATTAGGGCGAGTGGATTGGATTCGGAGATTACATGAATAACCAGCGATCACAAACTCAATAAGCGTATCAGCATATCGCAGGCGCAAACGACTACGATCAGCATACTCCAGACCAATATCCACTCGTCCAAGCTTGATCTTCTCACCCATGAGTTCTCCTGTAGGAAGGGACTGTGTCCATTCAAGCGTAACAAAAACACATGTGAATGCCAACAAAAAAATCCTCTCTATAATGAGAGGAGGCAATTTAATCATGTGGATATTTTTTTGTATCATCTTTTGAAGAATCATTGTGTTCATCATTATCATTGTCAGCATGATACGCATCATCTTCATCGGTTTGATTTTCGCGGGAAGTGAGGTCATGGAAGTAGATATGATCTTCTTCCTCTTCTACTTCATCGGAAGAGAATTTGTCTCCTTTAGTAGCTGTATACGTACGCATAAATCCACCAGCTAAGTCGGACAGTTTGTAAGTGCGAAACTTATCGGTTATATTCATGCTCACTTCGTTTACTTTTCTGCCTAAATCTTTGCCAACACCCATTAACAAGGAAGAAAGTGTTCCTAACCAACCTCCTACTTTACGACGAGCTCGAGGAGAGATGATTAAGATAATGATTGAAGTTATAAGTAAGCCTATGAAAAATGAACTACCAGATGATCTGCGTCTATAGCTATAATACATTTTGTCACATCCTCCATTTCTTTCTCCCTATGAGTTTGCGCTAAATTTGCAAGTCTATACAAACAAACTCAGCTGATTGCTTTCTGGCAATCCTTTTAAGCAACCCATGCGTTGTAAACTTTCCACTACCGTACTGGAAATGCGTCCGCGTCGTTGTAAATCTTCGATAGATAAAAATTCACCCTCTTGCTGTGCTTCGGCAATCCCTTCCGCTGCACTCTCTCCAACACCCGCGATAGAAGCAAATGGAGGCAATAGTTTGCCATCACGAATTAAAAATCTGCTGCTATGCGATTGATGAATGTCAATCGGTAAAAATTTAATCCCTCTGGCATACATTTCTTGTGCCAACTCCAAGATTGTCATCAAGCTCTTCTCTTTTTGCGAAGCACCATATCCTTTTTCTTTGATTTCTTTCATCGCATTCGTGATCGCTTGATATCCTTTGACCATCAATTCGATATCAAAATCCTTGATTGCTTTACTAAAATAAGCTGCATAAAACGCTTCTGGATGATACACCTTGTAATATGCAATCCAGATCGCAGAGATAACATAAGCAGCAGCGTGTGCCCGCGGAAACATATATTTGATCTTGCGGCAAGATTCAATATACCAGTCTGGTACATCATGCTCACGCATTAAGTCTGCTTGTTCTTCCGTTAAACCTTTTCCTTTTCGGACCGCTTCCATTATTTTAAACGAAGTTTTATTTGGAAGCCCTTTGCGGATGAGATACAGCATGATATCGTCACGGTTACAAATCGCTTCTGACAAAGTACAAACACCATTTTGGATGAGCTCACGCGCATTTCCTGCCCATACATCTGTTCCATGGGATAATCCAGAAACACGGGTAAACTCCCCAATCGTCCTTGGTCTGGCGATTTCCAATATTCCTTGCGCAAATGCCGTACCAAACTCAGGGATTCCAAGGGTACCAAGCGTCACCCCACTGATATCTTCCGGCTTAATCCCCAAAGACTCCGTACTCTTGAATAGCTCGATTACTTTCGGGTCGTTTGTCGGCAGAGTAACTGGATCAACACCAGTCATATCTTTTAACATTTTTAGCATCGCTGGTGCAGTGTGTCCTAATAAGTCCAATTTTAAGATCTTCCCGCCGATTGCATTGTAATCAAAATGGGTAGTCGTAACCGTCGTCTTCATATTATTTGCCGGACGCTGAACCGGAGTGAAATCTTCCACATCCATTGTTTTTGGGACAACCATCAAGCCGCCTGGATGTTGTCCAGTAGTACGTTTTACCCCAATACAACCATTTGCAATTCTAGCGATCTCGGCTTGGCGGAAAGTGCGGTTATTTTCTTCAGCATATTTTTTCACATAACCAAATGCAGTCTTTTCTTTTACTGTACCAACACTGCCAGCACGGAATATACACTCTTTGCCAAGCAATTCCTCTGTGTATAAATGGCATCTGGCTTGATAGTCACTTGCAAAGTTCAAGTCAATATCAGGAGTTTTATCTCCTTCAAAACCTAGGAACGTAGCAAATGGAATATCATGTCCATCTTTTATCATCGGTTTGCTGCATTTCGGACAGTTTTTGTCTGGTAAGTCAAACCCTGTTTCTACGGAACCATCTGTCACAAACTCTGTCACATAACAATCTTGACAACGGTAATGTGGAGGAAGTGGATTTACCTCAGATACTCGAGACATCGTTGCAACAAATGATGAACCAACTGAACCCCTTGATCCTACCAAATAGCCATCTTCGATCGACTTGACTACTAATTTACTCGAAATCATATAAATAACAGCATAACCGTTACTTATAATCCCATTCAACTCAGTTTCTAACCGCTCTGCTACAATATCCGGCAATGGATTTCCGTACCATGAATGTGCTGTTTCATAACAAATCGTACGCAGTTCTTCTTCTACACCCTCAATTTCAGGGGTATATGTCCCTTCTGGGAAGGGATTAATAGCTTCTATTTGATCTGCAATCAACTGTGTATTTGTTACGACAACTTCTTTTGCTTTGGCTTCTCCCAAGTAAGAGAATTCCGCTAACATCTCTTCGGTCGTACGAAGATGTGCCCGTGGCAGAGAGCCAGTAAATCTCGCTCCGCCCATTTGGTTATTGGATACGATTTCTCTGTAGATTGCATCTTTTTCATCTAAGTAATGCGCGTTACCTGTAGCGACAACTGGTTTACCCAGTTTTTCTCCAATACGAACAATTAACTTATTTGCTTGTTTCAAACGGTCCATACTCTCCACAAGACCACGTTCAACTAAGTGTTCATTGTATTCCAACGGCTGAATTTCCAAGTAATCGTAAAACTTCGCTACATCTTCTGCTTCTTCTGGTGTTTTATTAAGAACAGTCTCATATAACTCGCCTTTTTCACAACCGGAGCCAATAATAAGCCCTTCACGATATTCTTCCAAAACACTTTTTGGAATACGAGGCACACGATAAAAATACTCGATATGTGACTTAGAGACCAATTCATATAAGTTTTTTAACCCTGTTTTGTTTTTGGCAAATAGGATTGCATGAAATGGACGCAGTCGACTTGTATCACGGTTTTTGCTTGCCTCATTTAATTGATCCAAAGAAAAAATCTCTCGTTTTACAAGCATTTCGATTAATTTCCAGTGAACGTGTCCTGTTGCCTCTGTATCATAGATAGCTCGGTGGTGTTGTTCCAAAGTCACATCAAATTTTTTCGCTATTGTATTTAGACGGTGATTTTTTATATCGGGCATCAAAAATCTAGCTAACTCTAATGTATCCATCACTGGATTTGTAACAGCTGGAAGTCCATGTAGGCGAAATGCATTCTGAATAAAGCCCATATCAAAACGTGCATTATGTGCTACAATCACGCTGCCTTCGATGAATTGTTGGAAAACAGGTAAGATTTCTTGAACATCTGGTGCATCCTGTACCATATCATCTGTAATACTTGTCAATTCGGTAGTTTGAGCAGACAAAGGTCGATGCGGATTAATAAATGTTTCATATCGATCGATGATTTTTCCTTGTTTCATCTTTACTGCTGCTAACTCAATCATAACATCATGATTGACAGATAGACCTGTTGTCTCCACGTCAAAGACAACATATGTGTCATCCTCTAACTCTCGTTTCTCTGGATTCATCACAATAGATACACCATCATCTACGAGATTAGCTTCCATGCCGAGCAGCATCTTAATGCCATGATTTTTTCCTACACTATACGCTTCTGGAAAAGCTTGTATGACTCCATGATCAGTGATCGCGAGCGCAGTATGCCCCCATTCTTTCAGGCGCTTGCACACTTTTGCAAATTGAGAAAATCCCTCTTTCTCAAAACCATAAAGGCCATCCATCGCTGACATTGCTGTATGAAAGTGCAGCTCTACCCGCTTTTCGTCTGCATGATCCATGCGATATTCTTCAATCTTTTCTACTTCTACCAAATCTCTTATCGTTAATACGAGATCTCGGGTAAAAGTATCATATTGCACAGGGCCTCTCACTTTCAACCAGACACCATTTTTTATTTGCCGCAGGATTGGAAGATCTTCCTTATTTGCAAACAGTTTAACGGAGATGGAGTTGGTATAGTCCGTCAGATAACAGGAAAACAGCGTTCGTCCGCTTTTTAGTTCTTTCCAGTCAATACCAAAAACTTCTCCAGTGATCGTAATTCGCTTTTCTTCATCTTGAATCGCATCAATGGGGACAGGAGAATCTTGTATTGCGCTTCCAAGCTGAATTTTTTCGACAGCAGGATTTTTCTCTTCTATTTTAGCAGCTTCTTTTATTTGGTTTTGATAGAGTTCTCTTCGTAAAACTTGTTCTTCCTGCTGTTTTTTTTCTTCAAGGTTTGCTGCATCTACTAAATTTTCATCGGTTTGCAAAATAACATGTATTTCTTGTCCAGTTAATCGCCGGTAATACCCTTGTACTAGTGAGTCTAACTCCTTTTGTCGTGCCATTTTTTCCATAAATACATTTGGAAAAGTTATTTCTAAATTATTGGAAACAATTTTCCATTTTGCTTTTCCTAACCAACCGCCGGAAGCAGCTGCCGATTTCTCTGCTATTTGTTTTTTTATCCAATGCCAATATTTTTCCATTACCACTTTTGTTTCCAATGGATCATATATAAACTGTACCTTTGCTTCCACGCTAGGAGCTAGATGGCGCCCAATTCGTTCTTGGACACCTTCCCATACTTCGACTGGCACAAGCTCTGGTACATGGATATGAATCATCCAAGCTTTTTTTTGTAATTGAACATTTACTTCTGTTATGAATGATTGCGCGAAATAGGCTTGATACCATTCGGAAGGGATTTTAGCGATGGAGAATAATTTTTGTAAAGCTTCATAGCCTCTCGACAAATCCCCCACATCCTTTTCTTATAGTAGGAATAAGTTTATCATTTTTCGTCTCAGAAGTCCCTGCCTTTCTATCGATCATTGCAAACCATAAAATAAAGAAAAATAATAAAATTTATCATTCTCTTAACATGTTTTTCAAACATGTAACATATATGGAAAGAAAGACAGAAAGATTTTTCCCATGTCTCAAAAGATTCACGCTTATGTCATGGATTTAGACACAAACAATATTCTACCTGTTATAATAAGCAATGGACTTTCTTTCATCCCTATGAATCATAATGATAAAGGTGATACCATGTTAGGTAAGATAATCGCTGGCAGGTACGAGATAATCGAAGATATCGCTGGTGGTGGAATGGCTACCGTTTATCGAGGTAGAGATACTATTTTGGATCGTATTGTTGCTATCAAAGTAATGGATCCGCATCTCGGCAAAGATGACGAATTTGTGAAAAGATTTATATTGGAAGCACAAGCAACAGGTAGACTATCCCATCCCAATATTGTGAATGTGTACGATGCCGGAGAAGAAGACGGCTTGTATTATATGGTAATGGAATTTGTCGAGGGTATAACACTCAAAGACTACATTATCGAAAAAGGCTTTTTATCCGCAGAAGAAGCAGTTGAAATTTGTATGCAGATCTGTGATGGGTTGGAACATGCGCATAAACAAGGCATCATTCATCGCGACATCAAACCTCACAATATTTTGTGTACACCAGACGGCAGATATAAGTTAACCGACTTTGGAATAGCTAGATTAGTTGATGGGGCATCACATTTAACAAAGACAGGTACTGTGATGGGTTCTGTCCACTACTTCTCACCTGAACAGGCAAGCGGACAAACAATCTCTTATCCATCTGATTTGTATTCTCTCGGTGTTGTATTATTTGAAATGATCACAGGCTCTGTTCCTTTTGATGCAAAAGAACATATTTTAGTTGCCATGATGCATCTGCATGATGAAGTACCAGACCCACGATTGGTGCAAGAAGATCTACCAGAATCATTAAAACATGTTCTGGATCGTGTGCTGGCAAAAAAACCTGAAGAACGCTATCAAACAGCAGGCGATTTTAAACAAGCATTACAACATATTTCCTCTCCGACTATCGCTGAAACACCGATTGATTTTACGGAACCTTATACTACATTAAGAGCAGAAGATAATTGGAATCAAGCGCCAATCCAAGAGAAAACCTCTTCAAACAGGTGGAAATACACAATAATTATAGTTGGAATGATACTAGTTGCCGGTTTAGGTTATTTCTTTTGGCCACCTGGTGAACCAAATGCAGATGAACAAAAAAATACACCTCCGCAGCAACAAACAAATCAGCAAAACGTGCAATCCTATATTATCGTAGCAGGTCTTTTTCAGCATCGTGCCAATGCTGAAAAATTGGTAGAAAAATTGGGGAAACATGAGCTGAATGCAAATATTTCTAAAATCGATAAAGATGGAAAAACACGCTACCAAGTGTACCTTGGATATTATGCAGATAAAGAAAAGGCAAAAGAACAACTTGCTATTGTACAAAAATCGGGAGTAGCTGATTCCAAAGAGGCATATATTACAGAAGCAAATTAACAAAAAGAAGGTGGTTCTAGTATTAGAACCACCTTCTTTTATATTTTAATAAATTCCGTGACTAGACAGAGAGGATTATCATCTTCATCGTATCCCCAATAAGTAGGATAAATGCCATGACCTTTGCCTGCTTGAAAACAAAAAGCATTGTAACCTACTTGGTTCATCGTTTTTTCGCCCCAAGTCCGGTTATCTTTGTACAATAACTTCATCCAATCTCCACCATCTTCTACTTCATCGCGACGAAAACGCAAGAGCTTAGCTGTTTCTAAATCCATAAAACATCCCACACCAGCATCCACTGCGTAACCAAATATTTCGCCATCGTTTAGCGCTCGACTATCTTGCCCTTTGGTAGTGGCTAGCTCCCACCGAGCTACGATCCCATCACCAAAACGCAACATCGCATGAGCTACTTGTCCATTATTGTCGTCATCGGAAGTAATTCGGTGCAAATACACGGGATAACGCCCTTGTGGTACCACTTGTACAAATGGTTCGTAATCTTCCCCTAATGGATATATGTATGGATCACAAGCAACGATCCGCCCTGTAGGAAGCAATATGGTTCCGATTTTTTTCCAATCTACCTCTGTAATATTAACGAAGCGATCCTTTTGTAAAGAAAATTGACTCATGGTACCCCTCCAATTTTTTTCTTATCATAACACAAGGAAAACGAAATTAAATTTCAATCATATTTCAATACATTAACAGTACATCATCACAAAGAAACATATCAGAAATAATTATCCGCCTATTTTAATCAAAAAGATTCCGACAATGAGCATCAGAATGCCGATAAATTGATTTTGTTTGATTTCTTCTTTAAAGAAAAACCATCCAATCAATGTGCCAAAAGCAATGCTGAGCTCTCTTGTCGCGGAAACATATCCAACAGGCGTACTTTGAAGCGCATACTGGGTTGCAGCATTTGCTCCAAAAGTAAATACTGCTCCAATAAGGGAGTGTAACGGATAGGAACGAAAAGTTTTGTAATAAGTGCGAAATGGCTTTTGATCCATGATCAATTTGCCAACAAAAATCCCAATAAACACCAAATATTTAAATAAAATACCGGACATCAACGCAGCACCCATACTATCAAAGGTTAACGCACATCCATTGATCGAACCAGCAAGAAATGCCCAACTTGTACCTGTTTCTAATGTAAATCTCCCTCGAAACTGCATCAAGAGAATTCCGACAATCACAATGAATATTCCAGCGAATCCCCAAGCAGTTAACGTAACCCCTAACAAAAATGACAACATCGTCGAAACCAGTGGTCCCAAACCTCTGACGATTGGATAAGCATAACTCAGTGGTAATGCTTGATAAGCACGGGCAAGTCCATAAAAATAAATCAATTCACAAGCAGTACTGCCAACCATATAAATCACCGCTTTTGGCGGGATAGATTGGTGCAAAAATAGATAAAACGCAATGGGGAAATACAAAATAATGGCGATTCCTGTGATTAAGGTAAAAAATATATCTTTTTCGATTACTTGCTTTGATACCGCATTCCAAGCTGCATGACCACATGCAGCGATGATAAGCAATACTAAGATAAATCCAGTCAATTCTCTTCTCTCCTCTTCTTTCCGGTGTAACATTTCTTATATTCTGATAGGAGTACTATAGTTTTTGCATGATAATCTATAAATAGACACATAAGATAGGAAATTGTGTTTTATTTTTTTAAAATAATAAAATTATTATATAAACCACTCCCTCATATGCGGTTTACATTTTCCCAATAACATTCTAGACACCGATAAAACGCTAACATAGCAGTGTGCTAAAGTTTCCCAAACGCAAAAATATAGCTTGTTTTCAACAAAATTCAGATCCTTTGATGAATAATCAAAAAATTTTTTAAAAAAATTTCGGAATATACTAGCCATTTCGCTTTGTCTATACTATAATAAAAGTGTAATCAATCCCAACCTGAGGAGCTATATATAGCCCCATTAGTGTTTTAGGAGGCATCATGCCTGACACGCCCCGTTGCCCGCACGGCGTTGACCCTCGTGGTGAGGGTTGCGAGAAGTGCGAGGCCGTCCGCCAGAAGAAGTAACTGGCCCTCAAGAGAGGATGGGAAGGATGAACCCCCGGTGTGGTGATCATCCGAAGCCTGCATATTCTACCTTGGTGATTTGGAACTCTGTTTCTAAATATAAGCTAGGTGTGCAGGCGAAATCAACAAACACCTGACGGTGTTTCCTATAGAATCGTGAAAAAACATGCGAACAGCATGTTTTTTCTTTGTGTGCAATTCAATATAATAGTGTTGTGTACTCACTCCCTGCTTTCATAAGGAGCATCATGAAGTCTACCGACTACCCCATTGATGAAGCATACACATCACCAAAAAAGGTGAAACTGAAGGAATGGGTAATTCTCGCAACCACAATCGAATCTACTGCTCACAAAAGTAATTCCAATGAATTTTGCGAAACTTCTGATGGGTATGAGTTTAAGCAAGGAGTAGTAATTATCCGTGGAAAGCTCGTGAAGAAGGGCTCCTGTCTAAAGCAGAAGCGGGCAGGAAAGCACTGGACCGAGTACAAGATTTCGAGTGACTTGACGCTTTATCATCTCCCTCGATAATCAACTGGGCAACCTTTACAAAGGTTGCCCAGTCTGCTTTTTTCATGAAATCCAATTCATTTCCTGTTCATAATCATAAGATATTGTTTTTATATTATCTAAAACTTCCATGAAAGGAACAAGAAAATGAATCAACAGGAAACAAATACGTTAAAAGTTCCTGGAGCCAAACTTTTTTATGAGATACATGGTACTGGTCCTGTATTACTTCTTATCCATGGAGCGTGTGGAGATTCAAGGACTTTTCATTTTATTGTCCATCAATTAGCAAGATGGTACACCGTTGTTGTGTATGATCGTCGTGGACATTCCCGAAGTACGCTCGAAAATCCGAACGAAGCCTATCATATTTCCACCCATAGTGAAGATGCCCATCTCCTCTTAAATCATATAACAGACCAACCTGCATATGTATTTGGCAGCAGTTCAGGTGCTGTCATTGGATTGGAACTCGCTTTGCGATATCCGCATCAAATTCACACGCTGATTCCCCATGAAGCACCTTTGTTGCAACTACTAGCTGGAAAAGACTTATCCTTTGCTAAAAATACAATGAAAGAATTACTTATAGATTATAAAAAGAAAAATACATCAACCGCGATGAAGAAGTTCTCCAGAGCAATTGGAATGCATGACAATTCCCATTCACCTGGTAATGAAGAGATAGATGATAATACAATTTATTTTCTTGAATATGAAGCAAAAGGTGTACTTGATTATCAGTTAGATTTGTTTACATTAGAGAAAAAGATGGATTCCACTGCTTTAAAGATATTACCTGCTGGAGGCGAAACAGGAAAAGACTTCTTCCCTTACAAATGTGCATCCTTATTGGCTAAAAAATTAGGTAAAAACTTAGTCGAATTTCCCAGTAATCATATCGGGTACATTTTTGCAGGACAAGCCTTTGCAGAACAGCTTCATCAAACCCTAACAAAAACAGTATAAGTTTCGCTTCATACAGACCAGATTCCGTTGATCTGTATTTTTTTTATGTTTTTTAGAAAGAATAGTCCTTTTGAGTCATATCAAAAATGTGTCTATCTTTTATACTTATTGTGAATACGAACGGGCGATGTGATGGGTGGGTTCAACTTTATGCGACGATTCCATATTGGATTTTTATTGTCTTTGGTTCTTTTATTTGCATTTTGTTTTCCAAAGCTTGCATCTGCACATGCTACGTTACTGGAAACCAACCCCCAGCAAGGCGCATTGCTGAAAACAGCTCCAAAAGTAATTGAACTGCATTTTAGTGAACAACTGCAGCTCGATTTGGTTACTATCAACATCACCAATACAAATGGTCAAAACCTCCCTGTCGATACTCAGCTTGCTCCAAAAGATCCCAGCCGTGTAATCGTAACCTTGCCAGCCATCAATAAAGGGACATACACGGTAAATTGGTCTGTTCTCTCCGAAGACGGGCATCCGGTAAATGGTATCTATACCTTTGCCTATGGGCAAAAAATTGCCAATACGTCAGGCGAGACGCAATCTTCAAACACACTTATTACTTTCTGTTTGATCAGTCTGCGGTTTTTGAATGAAGGATGGATATTACTCAGTGCAGGATTTATATGGATATCCTTTTTCGCGAGCAAGCGCGGACTGCTAACTGCTATTTGGTTTCCAGTTGATCGGGCAAAAGTTTATACAGCAATCGGCTGGCTGGTCATCCAAGTCATGATTTGGTTTTTATATGCTTCTGAACTGCCGCAAAATCTACCGACTAAGTGGCTGTTATCTGGACAATTTGACCTACTGCTGCAAACCCCATTTGCTTTTGTACTGTTAGTGCAGATCTGTTTGTTTGGATTACTGCTCCTGCCAAATATGGTTACAAGCTGGTACTTGGCTTTGTGGACCCTGTTAACTGCCTCCTATGCCTTTAGCGGACATACTTGGTCGAGTACAGATCACCTTCTCTCTTTATTTGCTCGTATACTTCATTTGGGATCAGGTGCGCTTTGGCTTGGCGGAATTGCTTACTTGCTTTTTATCGGAATAAAACAACAAACAAAGTTTGTTGGTGTTCTAAAACAATTTCGTTCCTTTTTCTCAAAAGCTGCACTTATTGCTTCTGGATTACTTATACTTAGCGGACTATTACTTGTAGGTGTCCAAACTGATTGGAGTGCAGTATTATCGCTTCAAACATTTTGGAGCCGATTTTTACTCCTGAAAATGCTTCTCGTCTTGGGCATGCTCTTATATGCATTTCTTCAAACAAGACAATGGAAAACGTTCGGCACATTAGAACAAGATTCCCTTCGTACCGAATGGATACTGGGATTACTCGCATTATTGCTTGGCATATGGATGAGCCAGATCGCATACCCTATTTTGGCTCAATGAGGAGAGATTTGAGATGAAAAAGTATCCTATCATGATAACCTGTTTTCTTGTATTTGTTTTTTTTGGAATGGTAAATATTGTCGATGCTCATGTAACCGTATGGCCCAAAGAATCGACGACAGAAACTTGGGAGAAATACACGATGCGTGTACCATCTGAAAAAGACAGCAGCACTACAAAAGTTCAACTCGATTTTCCAAAAGATGTTTCGGTAGAAACAGTAGAACCTGTAGCAGGATGGACTTATCAATTTATAAAAGGTTCAGATGGAAGAAATACAGGAATTATTTGGACAGCAACGGGTGATGGTATTAAAGCACATGAATTTTTTGAATTTCCTTTTATTGGAGCAAATCCAAAACAAGCGACAAGTTTATCATGGAAAGCACATCAAACATATGCTGATGGTACAGTAGTCGACTGGACAGGAGCACCAAATAGTGATAAACCAGCTTCTGTTACAACGATAAGTGTAAAATCGGATACAAATGCAGCTGATCATTCGATGATGAATATGAATCAAACATCCCAAAATACATCTACTTCGAAAATAGACTGGATCGCTATCGGGCTTGCAGCAGTTGCATTATTGTTATCGTTGATCAGTTTGTTTCGCAAGAAAGCTTAAAAAATCTCTCCATTAGGAGAGATTTTTTACCACTTTGGATATACTTTATAAGCTGCTTTAGTAGGAACTTGAATCATTAACATACGCAGCACAGGGTTTGTTTTCGATTGCAAAATAAATTTTTGATCATTTGCTGCATCCAATACAATAAAGTCTTTCTCTTGAAAATCGATTGTTCCTCTGCTTGTCCAACTTCCATCACCACGAAGAGACAAAGTAGCTAAACTGTATCCAGCAGGAACGATGTGTTCGTACTTATTTCCTTGCTCCACTTGTATATCCCACATCTGTACATCTGATGTAAGATGAATGGGAGAATCTTTTCCTATGATTGTCTTGTTCACCACACCATCCCTACTTTGAACAGGAAATGCAGACTCTTCAAATTGATGATAAGTTGGTACTTGTTTGATGGCCTCCCCAATAAATGGTTCAAACCAAATTTGAAAGCCTTCCATATTTGGTCCGATAAATCGCTCTTCATGGGAGACACCTGACCCTGTCTGCATGACTTGTGCTCCACCTGATCCTACTATACTCTTAGTTCCCAATGTATCCCCATGCTCTGCTTTTCCATTTATGATATATGTTATTATTTCAAACGCTTGATGGGGATGAAGTGGTATATAACCTTCTTGGTCCGCTTTTGCCCATGCCCAATAAAACAAAGGTCCGACTCGCTTTACCAAGGAACCTTCTCCAGAAAACCCAATCGGCTTTTGTTCTGTTATTTTTCCGTCATCAAAGCTACCAACTGCTTGTTGTTCTGGAGAATAAACTGTTATACCCATGAAAGACACCTCGATACTTTACATAAATACAAACCTATGTGCTACTATGCTATTATAATCAATCTACTTACTTTTGTGAAGTTGCTTTGAAAAAACTCTTCTATGAGAATGGAAACGAAATCAAAAGGCGTTGTATTAAAATAAACTGTGGAAGGAGGAAAAATATGAAATCAATTGCTATTTTTTGTGGTTCCAGCAGCGGTGCATCACCATTATATATCGAATCAGCAAAACAAGTAGGACAAGAACTTGCCAACCGAAATATTGCTCTCGTATATGGTGGAGCAAGTGTTGGTGTAATGGGAGCTGTCGCTGATGCAGTTTTATCAGCAGGCGGCAGTGTTATCGGTGTAATCCCACACTTTTTAGACGAACGAGAAATTGCCCATACTGGGTTAACAGAATTAATAACTGTAGAAACCATGCATCAGCGTAAGGCGAAAATGATGGAGTTATCCGATGGATTTCTCGGATTACCCGGGGGTGCTGGAACATTAGAAGAGTTTTTCGAGGTATTTACATGGGCACAATTAGGGCTTCATCAAAAACCATGCGGTCTGCTAAACACAAATCATTACTATGATGCACTCGATTCTTTCTTTTCACATATGATCTCGGAGAAATTTATGCAAGAAAAATACCGTTCTATCCTTACAATAGAAGAAAATATTGGAAATCTACTCGATAAATTCGAAAAATATACTCCGCCAGCAGTAAAAACATATATTAAAAATGTCAAGCAAACATAAATAAAGCCCAAACCAATAACGGTTTGGGCTTTATTTATTACTCTACTACATGAAGTGCCACATCAATATTTCCTCTTGTTGCTTTAGAATATGGGCAAACTTGATGCGCTTCTTCCAGCAATTGTTCCGCAGTTTGTTTGTCCACTCCTACGATTTGAGCATCCAATTGTACAGCAAGTCCAAAACCGCCATCTGTATCTTTTCCGATAGATACATTAGCAGTCACTTTTGTACTTTGTACTTCTTTTAATCGCTTTTTACGAATAACTAGATTTAAGGCACTATCAAAACATGCTGCATAACCAGCCGCAAATAACTGTTCTGGATTGGTCGCTTCCCCGCCAGCTCCACCTAGTGATTTTGGCATCTTCACTTCCAAATTAATAATCCCGTCATCTGATGTTACTCTGCCGTCTCTTCCGCCTTCTGCTGTTACTTTCGCCGTATACAATGCTTCCATTTTATATACCCCTTTTCTTATTTTTCTTTGAAATGATTCATTTGTTTGGTCAAACTTTGCAGACGTTGCAGCATATCATTAATTTCGTCTGCGGTTAGACCACTCTTGGAAAATAATGCTTCTGGAATACAGTAAGCTTTCTCTTTTAAAGCTTTTCCTTTTTCTGTTAAATTTACCAAAACAACTCGTTCATCTTTTTGCGAGCGATAACGTTTCACAAAATCATTGGCTTCCATCCTTTTCAGCATGGGAGTAAGGGTCCCCGAATCCAAATAAAGTAAACTTCCTAGTTCTTTAACAGAACACTCCTGATGTTCCCAAAGAACCAGCATCACCAAATACTGTGGATAGGTTAATCCCAAGTCTTCTAGCAATGGACGATATAGACCAATAATCTCCCTGGAACAAGCGTAGATGGAAAAGCAAAGTTGGGAATCCAGACGTAGCATTTCCTCTTTTGACATAACTATCTATTCTCCCCGAACTGCTTCATTGCTTATCAACACCAGCAAAACAGCCACCTTCTTTTGATTTTGTCAAATTGAATTGTACACAATTAAATTAACATCAATTTAGTTTCGTGTCAAGCATTCAGCTTTTCTATTAATTATGGTTGGTATTTCTGCATTTTTTTAAACTTATAGGCAAAAATGATACGCTACCAACATTGTTGATCCCACTTCACCATTCACTTGACATTCGACCACCAACATCGAAGAAAAAAGGAAGCAACCTGACTCCTTCTAGTTTTCGGAGAAAGGCTGCTTCATTTATGGGCAACACATTATATGCTCGACACTACTAGAATCTCTAGTAGTGTCTTTGTTCTCAAAAGGACGAAAATCGACTACTGCTTCTTCATGTTATTGTAATTCTGGAGAAGAACCGGCAAATTTTCCATTGAATTGTCTTCTTCAAAGTATTCGATCGCAGTCTGTCTTGTCTCCGTTCCATTTTTTATCCTAGTCTGACGTGCTCGATCTTCTGGAGACAGAAGATAAGGATTAGCCTGAAGCAAAGCCACAACGACCTTCGTAGCTAGTGCCGTCTTGGACTCAGCCATGAGAACCTCCATGTAGATGGTGAAGCAGCGGTTGCTACTCTTCTACATTTTACCACATACTTCCTTGGACATTTCTTTTCGAAGACGAGTTGCTAATGCATTCATGAATTAAATCTCATAAATCACTGGTTTAGCAAACTTATTTATAATAAACTTTAAACTATAATTTATATGCAACTTTGATAAGGAGATAAAAAATGGATCAATTTCACTTCAAAGTAAATCTCAAAGGCATGATTGATCTACTTTCGAACCATTTATACAGTACTCCACAAGTATTTATTCGAGAGCTCATCCAAAATGGCGTGGATGCCATTACTGCTCGACAAAAAATACAACCTGATCACCAAGGTGAAATAGGGTTGGAACTATTTACATCTGAAAACAGCAATCCCACTTTGTATATAGAAGATAATGGTATTGGTTTAACAGAAGAGGAAGTCCATCATTTTTTAGCACAAATTGGACAGACCTCAAAAAATAATCGAACAGATGATGATTATATTGGAAGATTTGGCGTGGGCTTGCTATCGTGTTTTATTGTCAGTGACGAAATTATTTTATTAACTCGCTCAATCAAAGAAAACAAAACAATTGAATGGCGTGGAAAACCAGACGGCAGTTATACGATTCAAGTTTTGGATCAGGAAATGGCACCTGGAACACGGATTTATTTACAATGTAAAAATGGATTTGAATCTTACTTCACGATCAAACAAATTCAAGAAATGGTTCGTTATTATGGGGAATTCCTCCCTTATCCAATCCATTTCTATGATCAGGAAAAAACGCGATTAAACGCAGACAAAGCACCTTGGGAACTGGGCACAAACGAGGCACTGCAGTATGCACAAGAACAATGGAATATCGAATATTTAGATGCCATTCCTCTATTTTCTTCTACTGGAGAAGCCCGGGGAATAGCCTATATTCTCCCTTTTTCCGTAAGAGTAAATGCAAAGCAACGTCATCGTGTTTATGTAAAGCAAATGTTACTGTCAGAAAAAGTGGAAGGTATGCTACCTGATTGGGCATTTTTTGTGACAAGTATTTTAAATGTCAATCAACTAAAACCTACCGCTTCTAGAGAAGAGTTCTCCAACGATGAGCGTTTAGAACAGGTGCAAAAAGAACTTGGTGCATGCATTAAGCGTTATTTAGTTCAACTCACTTACACCAACCCAAAGTTATTTGAGCAAATCATACAAATCCATTATGAATCGCTGAAATTTTTAGCAAAGGAAGATGATGAACTGTATGCATTATTCATCGATTGGCTGCCATTCTCTACGTCTTTAGGAAGAATGACAATCAAAGAAATTCGTCAATACAGCGACAACATCATCTATACACCAAACATGGATGAATACCGCCAGATCAGTCAAGTTGCAAAATCACAATCGGTTTGTGTGATTAATGGAGCCTATGTTCACGACTCAGAACTGATAGAAAAGCTAAACACGGTTTATCCAGAACTCACGATTGAAAGAACAAATCCGAACACATTTATGTACCAATTTACCGATTTATCCCTTGAAGATCGTCGAAAAGCTTTTGACTTCATTGAATTAGCCAATCAAGTACTACAAAACTTTCAGTGTACTGCTCAAATGAGAAAATATGAACCTACCGAGTTGCCTGCCCTTTATACGACTAGTGAAGAAGCGTTATTTATGCGAACAACAGAGCAAACACAAGAAGAAGCAAACGATCTATTTTCTTCTATTATTGGACAAATGACTAGTAACAAAGTAAAAGCAAATGATGCTCAGCTCTGTTTCAATTTCCGCAATCCAACCATTCAAAAAATAATACAATCGACCAATCAAGAACGAAACAAATTGGTGATTGAAATGTTATATGTTCAAGCATTACTGTTAGGCAATTATCCTCTGCGAAAACAAGAGTTTCAGCTATTAAATAAAGGACTTATTTCCTTTATTGAACAAGGGTTAGGTGAATAGAAGATGATCGAACAATACGAAGATTTATTAGAACAAGCATATCTTGCCCCAAGAGGAAAAGTGAAGATTGGTTTGTTAGAAGAAGCTATTCGGATCGCAGATGTACACCTCGGACTTGATGAACAATTTGAAGCAAGAATGGAATTGGTTGACACCTGTATTTTTTCTGGACATGGAGAAAAGGCTATTGTCGCATTTGCATGGTGTCTAGCTCAATACGACAAAAATCCAGAAATGTACAATGAATATCAAATGATGTGGAATTATAAATGGGTCACTGACCGCTTGCTTTTATTTCCAGATATTGAATTGGAAAAAGTCGAAGCAACACTAGAAGATCTCAGAAAACGGTTTATCCAAACAGGACACGGTTCTCATTTTTACTATTACATTAAACAAGAATTAGCTATGAATCTGGATAAACCTGATGAGGTTCAATACTATTATGACAAATGGATCAGAGAACCAAGTGATATGCTTTCGGATTGTCGTGCTTGTACACTAGCCAATCAGACAAAAACATTATTGTATTTAGGGAAATTAGATGAAGCATTAGCAGTTGCTGAGCCGATTCTGCAAAAAAAATTATCTTGTCACAGTGTTCCTCATCGCACGTATGGCGACTTTTTACTTCCTTTGTTAAAAGCGGATCGAAAAACAGAAGCAGATTCGTATTACGAAAAATGTTACCAGCTTATTTACAATCAGACGGGGTTTATGGATACATTGATACCTTTACTTAAGTATGCAACAATCACAGATTTATCCAAAGCTATCCCTATTTTAGAGAAATACTTTCCAGAAGCTATCGACACAGATGAATCTGCGATCCAATTTCAATTTTATACCATTGCTACTGCACTATGGGATCTCTTAGACGAAGAAAGCCGAAAGATAATAAACTTACCAAAATCAGTAGACATAGAAGAAATTCGCAAAGAACAATATCGTCTCGCACAACTGTTTGACCGTCAAAATAAAACAGAAGCTTTCTCCAGACAAATGCATCATACACTATCGGAAATCAAAAAACTCCATAAACAGCTTCAATAAATTTTTCAACCCTGACAGCAATTGTCAGGGTTGTTTTGGCATACTAGAAAATAGTTAAACACATGGAGGTTATCACTATGTTTTTTACAATGGAACAATTTCAAACAGAGTGGAAAGAGCATATTCAAAGCACACAAGAACTATTTAATAGACTAACGGATGAATCCCTAGATCAAAAAATTGATCAAGATCACCGTTCTTTAGGGGAAATCGGCTGGCATTTGATACAAACATTACAAAGCATGACAATAGTAGGACTTGCGCTGCCTAAAATAGAAGAAACAGAAGTGAAATCAGCATCTTATTTGGCTCAATCCTATAAAGCATTGACAGATGGATTACTTCATGCAGTTTCTACAGAATGGACTGACAAGACGTTACAAGAATCAAAAGAACTTTTCGGCGGTCAATGGAAAAATGGAGCCACACTGCGTCTAACACTTAACCATTCGATTCACCATTGTGGACAGATGACTGTTTTAATGCGACAAGCAGGACTTAATATCCCTGGCTTATTTGGTCAAACAAGAGAAGAGCAAATTGCCCAAGGAAAAGTTCCACTGCGTTAAGGGAGGATTCAAATGAGCAAATATGGGATGTATGTAAAATTTATTACTCATGATGGAAAACGCCCAGAATTATCGAAAAATCTACTACAAGTTGCAAACATGATGCATACAATAGATGGCTGTGAATTATATATCATAAATGAATCGCTAGATGACCCAAACGCGATTTGGGTAACAGAAGTTTGGTCCAGCAAAGAAGCACATGAGGCGTCGTTACACTTAGCAGGCAGTAAAGAATATATTGAAGCAAGTATCCCACTTATTAAAAAGGTAGAGAAAATAGAAGTCCAGCCCGTAGGGGGACATGGCATATCCTAATATCATTTATTTTTACAAACAGGACAAAAAAATTGTTCTGTTTTTTTATGTAGCTTAAAATGAATAATACCACCCTAACATTTGTGTTAAAATCCGATAAAGCACTTCAAAAATGAAATAATGGAGTTTTTTCTTATGGATGAGAAACAATTAAAACAGAAAAGCAAATTTCTTAGTCTTATTTTACGGCATCAACCTGAATTAATCGGTTTAGAACTTGATAAAAATGGATGGGTCCCTATTCCTTTGTTACTAGAGCAATGCAAAATACACAAGAAAATGATATCCCGACAAGAGTTGGATTATATTGTCGCAAACAATAACAAACAGCGTTTTGCTTATGATGACAAGAAAGAAAAAATTAGAGCAAACCAAGGTCACTCTATAAGCGTTGATTTAGCTTATGAACCAAAAATACCGCCAAACTTGCTCTATCATGGAACTGCAAAGCATCTGCTAGCAGAAATTTTACAAAGTGGATTAGAAAAAAAATCTAGGCACCATGTTCATCTGTCCACTTCAGTTGAAACTGCTAGAGAAGTTGGCATTAGACATGGTTCTCCGGTTGTATTAGAGATTCAGGCAGCGGACATGCATCGTGACGGCTATAACTTTTTCCAAAGTGAAAATGGTGTTTGGCTGACAGATCACGTACCTAATAATTATATCAAAGCAATACAGCCCTCTTGGGACCCTTCACGACGAAAATCATGAGATTCTTAGGTATTTGATTAAACAAACAAGATTCCATTCATTTTGAAAAAAGAAAACAATACTTAAAACATTATTTACGAGTGGGGAGAAGTTTTGGAGTAAAAGCTTTGAATACGCGCAATACATTACGATCATATGAAAAATACTTATAGAAGGAGGGATGACAATGGATCTTATCAATATTGACATTCGTATACTAACTTCCGCTGATGAACTAAAAAAGGTACGTGATTTGGAGACAAAAATTTGGATTGGAGATGACCCAATTCCAGTCCATCAAAGCGTAACCGCAGTGAAGCACGGAGGGCTAGTACTCGGTGCTTTTGACCAAGATCAATTAATCGGTTTTCAATATAGTTTTGCTGGGTTTAATGGTACAAAATCTTATCTTTGCTCTCATACACTTGGCATTATCCAGAAATACCGAAGCTGTGGGATTGGAGAAAAACTAAAACGAAATCAACGAGAAGAAGCAATTCGTTTAGGCTATGACTTGATTACATGGACATATGACCCATTGGAAACCGCAAATGGCTATCTAAATATAAAAAAACTCGGTGCGATCTGCAAAAACTATCTCATAAATGTTTATGGTGATATGACCGATTCACTCAATAGAGGGTTACCAAGTGATCGGTTTATGGTGGAATGGTGGATAAAGCAAGATCAAAAGCTGCAACCAGCGCTCACATCGATACAGGCAAATTCGATTTCTGTTTTGGACACCATGTATAATGAGAACAATCATTTGATGGCTATGAACCTAGATTTAACAAAGATAAATGCACAGACATCGCTCCTTGTTCCCGTACCAGCAAATTTTCAGTTTTTAAAACAACAATCCCCTGAAATTGCTTATGATTGGCGAATCAAAACAAGAAAAATTTTCGCTCATTATTTTCAACATGGCTGGTATGTAGCAGATTTTATCAAAAACGATAATGCTTCGAATGCTTTTCACCAATACGTTTTATTGAAACAAGGAGGGTGATATCAATGATCGACATAAAGCAAATTGTAATTCGACATATGAAAATGCAGCTGTTATCCCCCTTTACGACCAGCTTAGGAACGGAATATGACAAAGATTTTATTTTGGTTCAGATTGTATCCAAGAATGGTATCTCTGGATGGGCGGAATCTGTAGCATCCATTGATCCTTATTACAAAGAAGAGACTGTTCACACCAATTGGAGTATGATGAATGACTTCCTTATTCCCTTGTTATTGGAAGAAACAATGGAACATCCAGATGAAGTTAGCCAAAGATTTGCTCCTATTCGTGGAAACTATATGGCAAAAGCAGCGTTGGAGGGTGCGATTTGGGATATATATGCAAAACAACAAGGTCTATCACTTTCCAAAGCATTAGATGGAACCAAAAACCAAATTGATGTTGGAATTAGTATCGGCATCCAAGATTCCATCCCAAAATTACTCGATTTAGTACACGATTATATAAAAGAAGGATACAAACGAATAAAAGTTAAAATTCAACCAGGCTGGGATATCGAACCAATCGCCGCTATTCGTAAACAATATCCCACTATCCCGCTGATGGCAGATGCGAACACTGCTTATACATTAGCGGATATCGATCATTTGAAACAACTGGACTTATTTAATCTTATGATGATAGAACAACCACTGGCACATGACGATATTGTCGATCATGCAGCCTTGCAGCGGCATATCCAAACTCCCATCTGCTTAGATGAGAGCATCCACTCTGTGGAAGATGCACGCAAAGCCTTACAATTAGGGAGCTGTAAAATTATTAATATTAAAATTGGACGGGTAGGCGGTTTGACAGAAGCAAAAAAAATTCATGATTTTTGCGAGGCAAACCAAGTTCCAGTATGGTGTGGCGGCATGTTAGAATCGGGGATTGGTAGAGCACACAATATAGCAATAACAACGTTATCCAATTTCATTTTACCAGGTGATACTGCAGCATCTTCCCGGTACTGGAAAAAAGACATTATTGACCCAGAAGTAACCGTAGAAAACGGAGTAATTCGCGTTCCAGAAAAAAAGGGAATTGGGTATGAACCTAATTTAGAACGAATACAAGAATATACATTGTATAGTAAAAGTTATACAAAAAAATAGATACCATCTATCTTTATATGGTATCTATTTTTTTGAAAACTGCGAACCTTACAATAATAATAAATGAGAAGCAGTTATTACTATCATGGTAAAACATTTTCAGACGAAAATTCGATCTCACCTTAAAATTGTAATTTCTCTATTATTACTATCCAGCACTTCCATCTTTAGTGTACCGCCAAGATGATGTGATACTAATTCAGCCAATGTTCTAAGCGAAACAAGAAATTCATCGCTTCTTGTTTCGTCAATTGATTCTATACAGAGAAATGCATTTTTCGTATCTTCTGTCAGCATTGTCCTTTGGGCTTCCCGCCAATTCCAACATCTGCATATTGCTCCCTCATCATCTTTGTAAACAATTTCTCCTTCGTATGGGGAAGCGTTTTTATCACTTCCCAATGGGACAAACGGTTCATTACCATTTGCCCTTGTCAGCCGAATGTCACCTGCAAAATTGTCCATATCTTCTCCGCCGCATGGGAGCCCATAACGCAACGAAATCGCATTATAAATATCTACAAGCGGGTTTATTGTTCCGATATGATTTCCATTTTTCACTCTTTTTAATAGCCCTTCAATGGAACTCCTTGCTCCTTTCTTTGTCTTGAATTTTTGAAAAGCCTCTCTCCAAACCTGTATAACAGGGTTACTACTAAATTCCGCTAAACGGAGAAATCGATGAGATTCTTGCTCTGCTTCCTGCAGCAGATTCTTATAGATCTCAACATCCTGTATCGAATTATTAATTCCCTTACAAATAACCGTACCTATCTTTGCATGAGGAAATAACGACCAAAAATCACTCTCAATGATAAATCTAGTCATAAAATAATGTCTCCAATTCATTCATATCTTCTTGTCTCCGCTGTTTTATACTCTAATTTTCTTATGTTTTGGAAGGACTGGCAAAAGCGGCGAATATGCCTAGAACAATATAGAAACAACCAATAATCCGGTTTTGTAACTTTGAACTTCTTTTACTACCTGTAATCCGAGTCCTAATACTTGCTGCAAGAATAGCATACAAACCATCACTAATGAATGCCAGGATAATATATACTGCTCCGAAAAACAAAAATTGAATCGGAACTGATCCAGATGAAGGGGAGATAAATTGCGGAAAAAACGCTAAAAAAAAGAGTGCTGTCTTAGGGTTCATTATTTCCACGATCGCTGATTGATAAAAAATCTTAACTAATTTTTTGCGAGGTGCTTTTGAAATATCTAATGTTGTACTTTCGGATGTAGTAAACAGAGTCCTGCATCCCAGATAGATAAGGTACACAGCACCTAAATATTTAACTATATTAAAGGCTGTTGCCGATGTCATGAGGATCGCAGAAACTCCAATTGCTCCAGCTAAAACATGAATAGATCCTCCAAGAACTACTCCAAAAACAGATACCATACCCGCTTTCTTCCCTTGCTGTATGCTTCTTGTCATAATATAGAACACAGCTGGCCCCGGTATGATTAACAATGTAACAGCAGCAATTACAAACAGCCCAATCGTTGAGAACTCCATATAAAATGCAACTCCTCTTTATGATTTTTTATACATGATTGAATCGGGTTGCATGATAAACAGATCCACGGAACTATAATAATTTAGTCATTCATTACTTAAATAACTCTTTTCGCTGCTTACGCATCCACTGAGCTACCTGACTTTCCCCTTGTTCATTTGAATTTTCAAGTTCATCCACAATCGATTTATAATCGGTGTCATTTCGATTTTGACTCATTTTGGCTGCAGCTTGAACTGATGTGATTTCAATTTCAAAACCAACGATTCCTTTCATTTCCCTCTGAAGAAACTTTGGATCAAATGTATCCCAAGTCCGACCGTTTTCTCGATGAGACTCATAATGTTTAAGCATTGTTTTTAAAGACGTTTTCAGTTCGTCATCTGTTATTACCCGAGATGTTCCATAAGCATGTACAGCTAGATAGTCCCAAGTTGGAACTTCTTCTCGCTGATACCAGCTTGATGAAACGTAAGCATGCGGTCCTTGAAAGATGAGTAATACATCATTATTTTTATCTAACGTCTTTTTCTGGGTATTTCCGTATGCAATATGCCCTGTAGCATAGATTTTTCCATCCTCTTCCCAAATTTCCAATGGAATATGTGTAGCCAGAGGACGATGTCCATCAACCGTAATCAATAAGGCAAACGGGTTAGATTTCATCATTTGAACTGCCTCATCATGATCCATACGATACTGCTTAGGAATGTACACGGCAATCATCCTTTCCACTCATGTTTAATCTTTTAAAAATAAATATCCGATAAAAAAATAATATGATATAAATTGACATATAAAAAGGTACAATAAATAACAAATATACATGTCAAAAGAGGATACAGATGAAAAATACTATTTTTTCTTTTAAAAGTGATGCTCCTAAATATAAACAAATATACGAGCAATTTAAGTCTTTTATTGAACATGGTGACTTGCGGACTGATGAACAATTGCCATCTATTCGCCAACTTGCAGACTCGCTTCAAGTAAGTCGCAATACAACATTAATGGCATATGAGCAGCTTGTAGCAGAAGGTTACATTCGTGGTGAAGGAAAAAAAGGTTATTTTGTAAATGAATTAGAACCTTATATTTTCCAAGAACCAACCGCACTTCCTAACAAAAAACACACATCATCAATGGACTCTTATATCGTTGATTTTCGCGCAGGTGCGATAGACCAAACACATTTCCCCATAAAAACGTGGAGAAAGATATCCAATCAAGTACTCACTTTAAAAGAGAGCTTTTTTTATGGGGAACCCTTTGGTGAAGGAAATCTACGACAACAAATATCTGCATATCTGCTTCAATCCCGTGGAGTGAAAACAGATGCAAATTCCATTATTATCGGGAGTAGTACCCAACAGTTACTTCTCTATCTTGGGCATATTCTAAAAGAGGATTTTTCTAGTGTTATCGTAGAAAACCCAGGATACGATGGAGCTAGAGAGTCTTTTCAATTAAATGGTTTTACTCTGGAAGCCTTACCTGTTTATGAAACAGGTGCTGATTTTTCCCCATTAGAACAAATGAAATCACAATTAATTTATGTAGCTCCTTCCCACCATAGCCCACTTGGAGTAAGTATGCCCATCCAGCAGCGTCATGATCTTATTCGTTGGGCTAATAAGCGGCTGGGATACATTATCGAAGACGATTACGATAGTGAATTTCGTTATACACAACAACCATTCCCAGCTCTAGCATCTATCGATCGGGCAAGAGTAGTTTATTTAGGAAACTTTTCTAAATCCTTTCTTCCAGGAATTCGTATAAGTTATATGGTGTTACCACCATCTCTTCTCAATCGTTACAAAAATCGTTTCCTTCATTTCGAAAGTACCACTTCTCTTCTAAGCCAGCTCACAATGGCTAAATTTATGGAAGAGGGAGAATGGAATCGCCACATTAAACGCATGCGTCTTGTTTATAAAAGAAAAATACAGCAATTAGTATCTGTATTAAGAAAAGAATTTGAGCAAAATATATCTATTATAGGTGAGCAGTCTGGTCTGTATGTATTAATCAAAGTACACCTGGAGCATTCAGAAAAATGGCTGATCGAGCGCGCCTATTATCATCGTGTGAAAGTATATCCGACCTCCATTTACTTTATAAAAAATAATACAGAGGCACCAATGATCAAACTCGGTTTTAGTAATCTTACTTGTGATGAAATGGAACTTGGTGTTAAGTTGTTAAAAAAAGCATGGATGTAAATGGAAGCGATATTTTCTGAAATAGAAATCACATCTATCTGTTTCAATGACAATTTAACAGCAAAATAAAATGAATATACAAAAACACCCCAGATTGATAGTATCTGGGATGTTTCCAGTTATGTTAAATAGATTGCTTGTTTCTTTTCACTGCTCCATTTTGCTAATTCGATTAATTTTATGGTCATTAATCCCTCTTCTGCTGTTACAGGAGATGATTTCCCTTCACAAATATGCTCGTAAACCTTTTGATAATAAGTCACATATGATCCTGCAATCGTTTTCACTTTTTGCGTTACAGGTTTCCCTTCGATTTCAATCGTTAATTCCCCGTATTTGTCTGGATCATCTTGTCCCCAATCTGCACCAATTGGTTTCTTTCCTTCTATTAATGCTTGTTCCTGATTATCAAAACCGCATTTTATAAAACTTCCTTTTTCACCATGTACAATATATTTTAAGTCATGAGCAGGGGCAATTGATCCAGCATGTAAAATTGCTCGCATCGTATCATACCCAAGCACGACATGGAAATAATCATCTGTGACAGCACCTTCTCGTTGATTCACAACATCTGCCTGTACAAACTGTGGTGTACCGAACAAGTGCAGAGCTTGGTCAATCAAATGAGAACCTAAGTCATAAAGTATACCTGATCCTTCTCCTTCTTGCTCTCTCCAGCGGTTCTCTACATCTGGTCGATAACGATCAAAATGGGCTTCATAGATCTGAATTTCACCTAGTTTTCCTTGCTGTATCAAGTTTTTTATCGTCAGAAAATCATTGTCCCATCTTCTATTTTGATAAACACTGAGCATACATTTGTTCTCTTTTGCAATAGCTAATAGCTCCTCTGCCTCTTCTACGGTATTTACCATCGGCTTTTCTAACACAACATGTTTACCAGCTAACAAAGATCGTTTTGCCATCTCAAAATGAAGTTTGTTTGGAGTAGTGATGATGACGAGGTCAATAGAAGGATCATCTAATATTGGTTGGATGTCCGATACCACTTCGACATCTCCTATATCTTCTCTCACTTTGTCAGGATTGGATGAAAGAACAGTTTTGATCTCAAAGTAATCCAATACCTCTAGCAAAGGCGCATGAAATGTTTGACCTGAAAAACCATATCCGATAAGCCCTACCTTTAGTATTTGCATATTAGAACACCCTCTTTTCTTATTTATTCACCTCTTCTATATTTTCTGATAAACCAGCTCTTAAAGCAAATAGTGCAGCTTGTGTTCTATCTCGTATTTCCAGCTTTTTTAGGATAGAAGAGATATGATTTTTTGTTGTTCCTTCACTAATAAACAATTTTTGCGATACTTCTTTGTTATTCAAACCTTTTCCTAACAGACAAAGCACCTCAAACTCACGATTAGTAAGCTGTTCTAATTTTCTGCGTTCTGCTTTTTCTAATAAACTTTTGTCTTGCTTATTCTCGTGTTGATCTACTAGCTCTTCGATTAATTTTCCTGTTACCTCTTCTTGCATGACAACCCCACCACGATAAACACTGTGAATCGCTTGCACGATCGCCTCCGAAGGCATATCTTTGAGTAAATAACCTCTTGCACCGCTTACCATGGCAGAAATAATCAGCTCTTTATCATGAAATGTTGTTAACATTAAAATTTTCGTTTTCGGGTATTTTGCTAAAATTTGAGTTGTTCCTTTCACACCATCTAAAATCGGCATCCGGATATCCATCAAAACAACATCAGGTTGATATTTATCTACTAACTCCACTGCTTCTATTCCATTTGCACCTACTGCAATCACTTCAAGTGACTTCTCTAAATCTAATATCATCGATAATCCTTCCCGCATCAATCGCTGATCATCTACAATAATTATCCGGATCATTTCCCAACCTCCTCTCGCTGGTTGATAGGGATAACAACTCTTGTCTTAAACCCATTCCCTTTTTTCGTATAAAATGAACATGTTCCGCCAAATTCTTTCACGCGATTTTGCAAATTTTTCAATCCAAAACCTTGCTTTAAATGGTCAGTCCCCATACCATCATCTTGTATCTCTAATTGGCAGTATTCTTCTGTAAAAATAATTTTTATTTTAACTGTTTTTGCATCCCCGTGTCTTTTTGCATTTGTTAATGTTTCTTGCAATATACGATACAAACCAAAACTATACTGTGGAGATAAAGATTCAGGAAGATCCCCATGCCAATCATAACTAATTTCTAATTGTCTCATTTTTCATCTGATATACATAACGAATCAAAGCTCCTGTAATACTCGCAAATTTGACAACTCCACACGGCTAAAGCCGTGGGATTCTTGGGTAATCCCTGGTATTCCAAGGAAGTTTACCAAGCTTAGACCGTGAGCCCCACGGCAAGTAATCTTCTACCTTCTTTCACTATGTTTTTGGCTGCATTGATGTCTCGATCATGGGGAACGCCACATTCTGGGCATGTCCATTCCCGCAACTGGAGTTGCTTCACTTCTTTGTTTTTATAGCCGCAACTCGAACAAAGCTGACTCGACGGGAAGGATTTTCCCACTTTCACCAACTTCCTTCCGTATTCTTTCGCTTTGTATTCTAACATCGTAACAAACTCCGACCACGAAGCATCGGTGATCGATTTCGCCAGCTTCTGATTCTTCACCATGTTTTTTACTTGCAGCGTTTCGATGCTGATGACTTGGTTTTCGTTCACCAGTTTTGTCGATAGTTTCTGTAAAAAATCATGGCGGGCATGGGTAATTTTTTCATGGATGCGAGCAACTTGAATACGAGCTTTGTGCCAGTTGGAGCCATCTTTTTTTCTTCTTGCCATCGTTTGCTGCGCTCTTGCTAGTTTTTGTTCATATTGGCGAAAAAATCGGTTCGCATTCTTTTTCGTTCCATCATCAAAAATCGCAAAATCTTTCAGACCCAAATCAATGCCAATCGCTTCTTTTCTCGCTGGTATGGATCGCAAATAGCACCCCTCGCAAAGAATGGATATTTTATATTTACCTGTAGCTGTACGACGGATCGTTGCGGATAAAATACGACCACTTATTTCTCGGGAGAGAACAAACTTCACCCAGCCTAATTTTGGCAATTTAATTTTGTTTCCCTCGATTTCGATAGTTGGTCTACTACTTTTGGGATAGTTGCATTGACTCGTATACGCTTGCATCCGATTTTTCCTGCTTTTGAAACGCGGGGCATCGTTTTGTTTTCGAAAAAAGCGCTGAAAGGCATCCGCAAGATGTTTGATGGTGTTTTGCAGGGAAGTAGAATCAACTTCTTTCAACCACACCAACTCTCGCTTTTTCTCCGTTAGAAAACGGGAACAGATGCCATAGGTCAGTCCTTTCCCGGTTGCTTGATACACTTTGTTCCATTCACCAAGAAAATGATTGAATACAAAACGGCTACAACCGATGGATTTATGGATCATTGTCGCCTGTACTCTGGTAGGTCGAAGACGGTAAGAAAAAGCTTTATGCATGGAATCACCCCCTTATTGGAATTTTGCGAATAGTATAGATCGTACGTTCGATTCTTGTCAAGCTTACCTGAAAAATAGTCACACTTACGAAAGAACAAAAAAGTATCTTCTTCTGATGCTCGCTTTCATCCCACTACCCCTACCGTGGGTTTTCTTACTCGCAATGCTATAATAAAAGAGTAATTAATAATGACTTGCATAATGGGATGTAGCGTAAAAACAAACTCCAATGTAATTAACAAATAAACGTTGATGATAGTAGAGAAACAAACCTAATCCTACTAAGCCGATTAATAGCGGATATGGAAAATCAGTGTAAATATAAATCAAACCAGATACCAGCGAAATAACTAATTCTACTAGAAACATAATCCATAATCTTTTTTTCCATTTTAAAATTAGTACCGTCGTTATAACAAAAACCAAAATTGCTGAAAGGTTAAATAGGACATCCATGTTTGGCATAAAAAAATTTGCGCTTGCCATACACACCATTACGATCAAGCGGAATACCATTAGAGATGGATAAGGATTTTCTAAAACTTTTTTCATCTTACCCTCCTGTAAAAAGTATAAAATCACCTTCTCAATATAGAAAAGGCAATTAATTAAGTGAATTATTCTATAACTTCTCTCCGTTTAAAAACGAAACTAGCAATCATATAACAAAGGAATCCAAAAGGACCGAACATTAATGTGAAAAACAAAAGAACCGATTGCACCACAAGTGGTATTTTTTTGTTTTGTCGATTATCTTGAAATATATAGTGACCAACAAACAAATCAAAACAAAGCAAGTGAATCCAACATAGCAAAGCCAAATCAGGGTTTGACATAAGATGAATCACACCTGCAGAAGACCGAAAATCCTGCACAAAACCAAATCCATTTTGACCAATATATACGACTAGTCCAATTGTATACAAAATGGCTAGATAAATAGGAATTATTTTCTTATCCACAATAAATTGAGTGACTTTCCACTTTGGTAAAAAAATAAGAAACAACCAAAAGAATATAACAGTATTTGCAAATGAGTATAATGTTTCAAACATTTTTTGTTTCCCCTTCTTTAATAAAGAATCGTTTTACAAATGAGCTGATCGCAGCATACAGCCATATAATACAAGCTAGCAATGCAGCCACTGTGTAAACCGTTATATCAAAGACATCATTTCCTGTAGAAAATTGCAGGAACAAACTGCTGCCAACGATTAACCATGCAACTCCAGCCATATGAACAACTTTTCTTGCCTCTTTTAGGAAGTACCTTCCATTCATCGCCATCCACCCAATAACTGGTATGGCCTGAAGACCATGAAAACCAATAAAATGCAGCAGCATCTGATGTGGCATTTCTGGTTTTGGCGCAGGTTCATTGGTTATCATTACTGCATATACAATCATCCACACACCAGCTAGTAAAGCTAGTAATATCGAAAAACTGGCATAACGAGTTGCTAACAATATGAGAGGATAACTGCTCTTTTTCTGCTTCCAAACTAGTATCATAAAATAAAGAAGAAATATAATGATAAAAATCGAATCAATACCTAATCCCAAACCAACCAGCTGATCCATTCTTGTTCCCGCTTGGGTGAACCTCGGATCAAATCCTCTTATATTTTGTATCGTCTCCACTGCATATGCGATCCAAAATGTAACTACAAGCGGGTTCACAAACCATTTCCGCTGTGAACTTTGCAACTCGAGATATGAAAGTAACAAAGCAAGAGTTATAGAAAAAATACCAATCGCCAGATCAAATGAAATAAGCTTCGACCATTTTCCTTCTGGAGGAATCGTATTTCCATAGAGCAAATAAAAAAGATTCCGATCAACCCTAGTACTATACCGATTAAGCCTGTCAAAAAAAGCAACTTTTCTCTTTGATAAATTTCTTTCCAATGTAACAATGCTCTCTCCCCTTCTAATGATCTACTTCTATTTAACGAGAAAAAGAGATTTTCTACATCATCCATCGGATACAAAAAGGAGATGACTATTTTCCATTTCTATATTTGAAAAACATGACTTTTTTCCTATAGAAAATACAAAAAAATCATCGCTTTTATCAGCGATGCATTGATAGGTAACCTTAGTACCAGTATGGATCTTTGCGATATGATTCAGAGTAAGTATGTCTTGATTTGGCAGTCGATACTTTCGTCACTTTTTTCGGTTTTTGCTCATTTGTTCCAGCAAGACATTCATCAGTAGGTCCGATGACAATTTGTTGATTATCTAACGGGGCGAGCGTTTTCTTTAACAGTTCTGGATCAAGACAATACGTATGAGCTAGAACTTCAATCGGTGTTTTCGTCAAAATATCTGATCCAAATACATATTCAGGATATGGCGCATCAAAAATAGCGAGCAAATGAGTATTATCTGCAGTTGCTTCCTCCCAATGCCACCATCCTTTTGGTATATTGGCTACTTGCCCGGGGGTAATAGGAATATCACTACGTTTATTAGTAAAAGGGTTGATCAGCGAAACTAACGCACCTCCGCAAATACAATAAACCAACTCTGCCGCATTTTGGTGATAGTGTGGTTCTACTACCCTTCCTTTGCTCAAATAAATATCGAGTAAAGAGTTATTGCCTAATGTATTTAAATTATCTCTCCCCAAACGATTGATATAGTTTTCCGCATTTCGTGTATTTAAACGATTTTTATTGACATCAAAAAAGAATTGCAGATCACGTCTCGTATATTCTCTCCATGGATTTTTCGCCATTTTTCACCACTCCTGCCCAAATCATTCCTGTTCGCATTATATGGCTAGGAGAAGAATCCGTGACAAATGACTATTTTTTTATTTGATTCCATACATGAGGAATTCCGTTTTGACAGTACAATTCGTTAAGAGTTATCTATTTTTAGAGTAATACGTTTGGTTGATAAAATCACGAGACGGTAGACAACTTCTGCTGTCTACCGCCTTTGTTTGGTTATACCAGACTACTACAGACTCTGCTGCAGCTCTTTCGCATAGTTAACGGCGTCGTTGTAATCTTTGAATTCACGACCCTTGTTCGGATTCTTCTCATCCGGACGTCCCATACCGGCTCGTTCAATACTTTTCTCACCTTTACAGATGATCCAAATCTCAGTCAGAGCACTGCTGTCATACTTAACAGGTTCAATGAGCTCTACAGCCTTGATTCGATCACCCTTATTATTAAAGTTAAGCTTCTTGACAGCCTTCTTAACCTCTGCAACAGTAGTCATGGTTAACCTTTCCATCTTCTATATACAGGAAGGATTTCTTCCCAATTTTACTATATCTAAATGATAGCTACGAAACAAGACTATTCGAAAAAGAATAAATAAACCACGAGACGGCAGACAACTTCTGCTGTCTGCCGTCCTATTTGCTCAATCCATGTACTTACAGCTGCTGCCGCAGACGTTCTGCAAACTCATGAAGTGCCTTTTCGAAATTCGAGCCTTTATGAACCGGGAAGCGGGGATCTTTACTGTGATTTTCAAACCGCTCACAGCAGGAAACGCCCTTTTCAACTTCAAAAGCCAACCCAGCTTTATTAACAGCATCTACTCCAAGGCAAATGATGTAAATCTCACCAATCGGTCCGCCGGTCTCCCCCAGCTCTCTGCGGAGAGGGTTCAAAAGCTTTGCAGCCTTCTTTCGATCACCAGCATTCATCAGATTGAGTTTCTTCACTTCCTGCTTCGCATTCTCAAGAGCAGCAGACATGGTTGACCCTTCTATCTACGGTATAGGAAGATTGTTCTTCCTATTGAAATTATATAGTTTACCAAATTTTTTCGCAATTGTATTATACAAATAACATCAATGTTGTCTATCACCTTACATTGGATTGTCGTTTTCTCATTTCACCACATTAAACAGATGAGTAACCACATCTACCCGCAGCATATCATCTACTCTCATACATGTATATCCTCTCGAAATCACCTCTGGTAAAACTTCTTCCAGTGCTTGGATGGTACACAATGGCGCATCAGTATTGGCACCAAACGTATCCCCGCTATCATGTAATAAAATAATATCGCCATCTTTTATGTTTTCAAGCAGATTTCTTCGAATTCTTTTGCTTCCTCCTTTGCTTCGCCAATCTTTCACCATCAAAGACCAGAGTATGATTTTATAATGTTTACGCAGTGCAAGATCAAATAAATTCAACAGTCCCCAAGGTGGTCGATAATAAATTGGACGCTCCCCAGTAATTTGTTCAATAAGACTTGCTGATTCATCCAATTCCCGCCTGGTTGTCCAAGGCAAACGAAACCAATTTGACTGATGTATATAGTTGTGCACTCCGATCAAATGCCCTTCTAAATAAATACGACGAATGATATCAGGATATTGCTTTGCTTTGGAACCAAGAACAAAGAAGGTAGCTTTGATGTTATATTTCTTTAACAAATCTAATAGGAAAGGAGTGTAATTTGGATCAGGACCATCATCAAAGGTAAATGCTAATCCTTGCTGGGAGGGGGAATTTTTATAGACACCCTTCCCAAACCGTAACGTAACAATCGCTGGTAAAACCGCGTAAAAACAAAAAAAAGTTATTAGCAATAGAAATAAGCTCTCTATTAATGTCCTTCCCTCGAAGATATGTCCTTTTAAATAATACATGTGATTAACTCCTCTTCTTGTCTCCAAGGTTTTCTTTTTAATAACAACATCATATATTCAATACTCAAAAATTAAAAAAATCAACAAGAAGCTTTCTTATCAAAAAAAATTCATAACTTTTTATTTAAATATTTCATAGTCCATTTTAATCGATTTTTAAAGATATACATATTATAACATTGCGAGCTGGAAAACCCACGATAGGGGTAGTGGGATGAAAGTGAACATCAGAAGAAGATACTTTTTTGTTCTTTCGCAAGTCTGACTGATTTTTTAGATACATTTGATAAACAGCGAACGTACGATCAATAATATTCACAAAATTTCAATAATGGTGGGGTGATCTTATTGTTACGATGTTATAATACAAAGCGAAAGAATACGGAAGAAAATTGGTGAAAGTAGGAAAAACCTTCCCGTCCAGTCAGTTTTGTTCGAGTTGTCGCTATATAAACAAAAAGTGAAGAAACTCCAGCTGCAAGAATGGACATGCCCGGAATGCGGCGTTCACCATGATCAAGACATCAATGCAGCTAAAAACATAGTAAAGAAGGTAGAAGATTACTTGCCGTGCGAAGTTGTCAAACAATAAAGAACTCCTTCCTATTTAAAGGAAGGAGTAGGGTGTGTTTAAATTTCAACTAACTCTTTTGTTTTCTTTTCATCTTTCGTATTTTCACTCGCACGTACTGATTCTTTCGGTCTTATTTCAAGTCTCCTAAATTTCCCGACAGAAGCATACAACACAGGCACGAAAAATAGTGTCAGCAAGGTTGAAGTAGTTAATCCACCTATCACAGTGATAGCTAGTCCCTGTGAGATCAATAAGCTAGAATCTGTCGATAGTGCCAATGGGACTAAAGCAAAAATCGTTGCCAATGCAGTCATTAATATCGGTCGCAAACGCGTTTTTGCAGCATCCATAATGGATTGTTCCAATCCAAAGCCAGCTTTCCGCTTTGTTTCAATTCGATCTAACAATACAATTGCATTGGTAACAACGATACCAACTAGCATCAATAGCCCTATCATTACACTCATGGAAATCGGCTGATTGGTAATTAATAATCCACCAATTGCTCCAATAGGTACAAATAAGAGCGAGGATAGGATCACAAGTGGAGTTAATAATCCTCCATACGTCAAGCTCAATATTACAAATACCAAACCGATGGCAATAACAATAGCTATCCCTAAATTCGTAAGTCCTTCGGTAATATCCTCATTTCCTCCGCCGATCTGTGCTGTCACACCACTAGGAAGGGATAGAGCGTCAATGTCTTTTTTGATTTGTTGAGTAACATTTAGTGTGTTATCCCCTTTCACCAGCGCACTTACCTCTGTGTACATATCTCCATTTTCATGAAGAATCGATGCTGGGACATTACTCGTTGTGATTGTGGCAATATCAGATAACTTTTTATTACCAATTGGTGTTGGAATGGAAATGTTCTTCAAATCAGTCACTGTAGTTATTTTCTTATTGTAATCGAGTACAATTGTCTGATCCAATCCATCTAGCTGATAAGTGCCCACATCCAAAGGTTGCAAATACTGATTCACAATACCCATCACTTGTTGTGGCGTTAGTCCTAAATCTTTGCCGTCTTTATTTAACGTAATCTCCCATGCTTTTCGTGTTTCTTGGCTATTATTAGTAATATTTTTTAGATTGTTATTTTGCTCAAATAAATCTTCTACTTGATTGGATGCTGTTGTTAAATTTTTGAGATTATCACCATATAACTTCACTTCTACATTGTTTCCAGCACCAGGTCCAGATTGTGCTTGTTCAGAAACTTTCACTATCGCTTTTGGATATTTGTCCTGGCTGATGTCTGTTAGTTCATTTTCCACTTTAGTCAATGTATTATCGAGCCCTACTCCTTTTTTCAGTTCAAGGGAGAAGGTTATCTTTTGTTGATCCGTACGGTTCATCTGCAAAGGGTTGTTTGATGTGCCAACTGTCACTTGTTGTTTGTCAAAACGGTTCATCTTCTTCAATTTATCATCGATTTTATCTGCCAAATCTTCTGCCGCACCAAGTGTAGTACCTGTAGGCAAAGTAATCTCTGATGTAATCATATTTGCTTCACTAGTTGGCAAGAATGAAAAACCTAACTGGGGAATCAACGCCAAAGATCCGATCAATAAGAAAAGAGAAACAATAATCATCAGTGTTTTTTGACGAAGTGCTCCGTTCAGCATTTTGCTATAAATACGAGAAAGTCTCGTTTCTTCAGGATGATGTTTCACTTTTTTAAAGAACGAGGCTCCAAGTATAGGAATCAATGTAAATGCTACTAACAACGAGACAAGTATGGAAATCGCTACCGTCAACGCGAAAGGACGGAAAATTTCTCCAATCATATCTGAAACAAAGGCAAGCGGCAGAAAAACAGCTATGGTCACAAATGTAGATGAGGCTACAGCTGTTCCCACTTCCTTGGTAGCATGAACCACCAGTTCTTTATTTGATATTGTATCTTTTTTCTGTTGTTTCCAGCGAAAAATATTTTCTATGACCACAATGCTATCATCGACAATTCGACCCACTGCTACTGCCATACCACCGAGTGTCATGATATTCAAGGTATAGCCTAAAGGCTCCATCATCGTCAGCGTAACAAGAATCGACAGAGGGATCGATAAAAGAGCAATGATGGTTGCTCGGAAGTTTCGCAAGAACAGCGCTATAATCAATACAACGAAAATCGCTCCATAAAGTGCTTCATGTATGAGGCTTGAAATCGATTTTTCCGTTTCCTTCCCTTGGTCAAAAATCGGGTGAATCTTAAATGCTACATTATCTTGATACTTCTCCAAGATTTCTCGTACAGACTTAGAAACATCCGTTGTATTCGCATCTTGATCTTTGGTAACTTGAATTTGAAAAGCACTTTCCCCATTGACTTTGCTGATTTCATTTTGTTCTGAGATATGTTTGATCTCTGCGATATCCCCTAATTTAACAGGAGCTGCTGGAGCAGTTAGCTGCTGATTCATTCCTGCTGATGCGCTATGAATCGGCACATTTTTTAAATCGGTTACTTTTTGCAAGTTTCCAACCAAACGTACAGCAATCGTATTATCTTTTGTCTCTGCAGAGCCAGCAGGCAATGAATAATCTTCGTTTTGCAGTGATTGCTTAATGTCATTTAAGGTTAATCCTTTAGCTTTTGCTTTATCTAAGTCTACATGGATAGAAACTTTAGATGTTTTGGTTCCACTTACTGTTACAACATTTACCCCTTTTGTTTTTTCTAACTCAGGAACAATTTTATCTTCCAGTTCTTTTTGTAAATCTGTTTCATATTTCGTAGACAAGGAAGCAGAATATACGGGAAGATCATTTAAGTTTATTCGTTTGATTTGATAATCTGCTTCCTCTGGCAGATTGACTTTGGCAAAATCACTATTTAACTCCTGTACTTTTTTATCCAAATCAGCTCCATACGGATAGGTGATTTGGATGTTTGTCATATTATCACTTGATGTGCTAGTCATATTTTCATAGTCATTTTGCTGCTTGATCACATCTTCAAGCGGTTTGGTTATATTTTTTTCGATATCTTCTGCACTTGCGCCCATTTGATTGGCTTGTACTGTCAAAACAGGATTACTCACATCTGGTATAGTCTCTAGCTTTAGTTTTCCAGAAATAAGTACTCCAGACACGATGACAATGATGGCAAGCAAGAAGATTACTACATTGTTTTTTAAACTCCACTTCGTCACCTAGACTCCTCCTTTATTCACTTAGATAAACCTACTCTTTTAAAATGAACTCAACATGAACAAAAAGTAAAAATCATGTCAAAACAGCGAACAAAAAACAGCCTCTTTTTTCCAAGAAGGCTGTTCTGCTAAGGATAGATAGAAAAATACCCTAAACGTCTCGCTTCGGAAAAATAACGGTAAATGTTGTTATTTTTCCCATTTCACTATTTACTATAATGTTTCCATTATGCAAATCGATGATTTTTTTGGCAATAGACAATCCAAGACCATTACCAGACTTTAATCGATTTCTTGCAGGATCACCTGTATAAAAACGATCAAATATATGAGAGAAGGAATCTTTTGGGATTCCTATACCTGTGTCTGAAATAGACACGGTCACTTCATTCTCTGCATCTACAAGATCGATAGCAATTTTACCGCCTTCTGGTGTGAATTTAATACTATTGCCAATAAGATTCAGCCATACTTGGCTAAGCTGATCTTGATCAGCGGAAATAAAGCTTTCTTCCAGTGTCAAACTCATATTAAGCCTTTTTTGTGCCCATTGAGGTTCTAAAAATGCAATGAGTCTTCTTAATTGCTCATCCAGACGATAAGTTACTGGATGGTAGGGGTGATGATTGGATTCAAGAGAGGCCAATTTTAGCAGATTTTCACTTAAACGAGATAAACGCTCTGTCTCTTGCTGAATAATAAGCAGAAACGAATTGCGTTCTTCTGTTGATATTGCTTCATCCATCAACATTTGCGAATAACCTCTAATTGAAGTTAGTGGCGACTGAATCTCATGAGAAACATTTGATATAAAATCCTGTCTCATCTGTTCAATTTCCCTTAATTCTTTTGCCATCGCATTAAAACTATCTGCGAGCACACCAAGTTCATCTTTTTGTTTTACACGGATATCAATATCAAAGTTTCCCCCTGAAAGCTGCTTGGTAGCAGAAGTCATCGCTTTTAATGGCCGGACAATATATTGGGATGCAATAACGATTAAAATACTGCCGACAGTAAATATAATAAGCAAAACGGTATCAACAATCTTATCGAATGTCCCCATAAATTTGGATACACGAAGTTTGATGAACAGCGCATGTGGCTTTCCATCGATTTGAAATGGAAGACCAACCATTTGCAGCGACTTATTTTTCTGGTTGCCGAAAAAAATACCACCTTTTAAAACATGCTGAATATCCGCTTTTGAAAATGGCTGACTTATTTTTTTGGAAGACGCGGAGCCATAATAGCTCCCTTTTTCATCACTCGTATATAACCAAATATCATAATTTAACCTTGAAATACTCTCTAGGTAAGAATCAATTTCTTTTACAGGATATTGTTGATACATGGTGATGATTTCTTTTCCTTGCTGCACAAGTGTTTGATGAACCTGCTCTTCGAGTTCTTGACGGTAGAGTAAGTTTGCAGTTGCAAAAGAAATAAGGAGACTGATAATCACAATCCCTACAAATGTAATCACCAACCGAACATAGAGGGTGCGTTTCACGAAGTCACTTCCAATCGATATCCAAGACCACGCACTGTAGTAATTTGAAAATCATCTGTCTGCAAGTCTAACCGTTTTCTAAGCCGCTTGATATGGACATCTATAGTTCGGTCATCACCGTCATAATCCATTCCCCAGATACGTTCAATTAATTGATTTCGGGTAAAAATTTGACTAGGATAACTTGCTAATTGATACAATAACTCAAACTCTTTGGGTGGTAATTTGATTGTCTCCATTCCAGTACGTACTGTATAACTATCTGCATCTAGAGTAGTATTACCAAATTGTATCCATTTGCTTGCTGTGATTCGAGCCCGCCGTAACATCGCTTTTACCCGTGCGACTAATTCGTGTGGATCAAACGGCTTTGTAATATAATCATCTGCTCCCAACTCCAACCCTTTGATTCGCTCATCGATTTCCCGCTTTGCTGTCACCATCAAAATAGGAATATCACGAGTTTTGCGTATTTCCCGGCAAACCTCCCATCCATCTTTCTCTGGTAACATCACATCCAAAATTACAAGATCGATGATCTTTTCATTTATAATGGACAGCGCATCATTCCCATTTTCTGATTCATGAATGGTAAAACTTTCCTTTTTCAAATAAAACGCAGTCATATTGCGGATGTTTAAATCATCTTCCACAAGCAGTATATGAATCATCTTTATTCCTCACATTATTTTACTATTTAAGGATGAAAAGCGTAATTTCTGTCTATTTCGCTATGTTTATTTTGTATATTTCATTCGATTTTAATATTATTGTCCGAGAAATTATTACAATCATTAATTGACAACTCCACACGGCTAAAGCCGTGGGATTCTTGGGTAATCCCTGGTATTCCAAGGAAGTTTACCAAGCTTAGACCGTGGGCCCCACGGCAAGTAATCTTCTACCTTCTTTTACTATGTTTTTGGCTGCATTGATGTCTCGATCATGGAGAACGCCACATTCTGGGCATGTCCATTCTCGTAGCTGGAGTTGCTTCACTTCTTTGTTTTTATAGCCGCAACTCGAACAAAGCTGACTCGACGGGAAGGATTTCCCCACTTTCACCAACTTCCTTCCGTATTCTTTCGCTTTGTATTCTAACATCGTAACAAACTCCGACCACGAAGCATCCGTGATCGATTTCGACAGCTTCTGATTCTTCACCATGTTTTTTACTTGCAGTGTTTCGATGCTGATGACTTGGTTTTCGTTCACCAGTTTTGTCGATAGTTTCTGTAAAAAATCATGACGGGCTTGGGTAATTTTTTCATGGATGCGAGCAACTTGGATACGAGCTTTGTGCCAGTTGGACCCGTCTTTTTTTCTTCTTGCCATCGTTTGCTGCGCTTTTGCTAGTTTTTGTTCATATTGGCGAAAAAATCGGTTCGCATTCTTTTTCGTTCCATCATCAAAAATCGCAAAATCTTTCAGACCCAAATCAATGCCAATGGCTTCTTTTCTCGCTGGTATGGATCGCAAATAGCATCCCTCGCAAAGAATGGATATTTTATATTTACCTGTAGCTGTACGACGGATCGTTGCAGATAAAATACGACCACTTATTTCTCGAGAGAGGACAAACTTCACCCAGCCTAATTTTGGTAGTTTGATTTGGTTCCCCTTGATTTCGATGGTCGGTCTGCTATTTTTGGAATAATTACACTGACTCGTATACGCTTGCACTCGATTTCTCCTACTCTTGAAACGCGGAGCATCGTTTTGTTTTCGGAAAAAGCGCTGGAAGGCATCCGCAAGATGTTTGAGGGTGTTTTGCAGGGAAGTAGAATCAACTTCTTTCAACCAGGTTAACTCTCGCTTTTTCTCCGTTAGGAAACGGGAACAAATGCCATAGGTCAGTCCTTTTCCGGTTGCTTGATACGCTTTGTTCCATTCGCCAAGAAAATGATTGAATACAAAACGGCTACAGCCGATGGATTTATGGATCATTGTCTCCTGTACTTTGGTAGGTCGAAGACGGTAAGAAAAAGCTTTATGCATGGAATCACCCCCTTGTTGGAATTTTTGCAAATATTATAGATCGTATGTTCGTTACTTGTCAAGCTTATCTGAAAAATAGTCAAACTTACGAAAGAACAAAAAAGTATCTTCTTCTAATGCTCGCTTTCATCCCACTACCCCTACCGTGGGTTTTTTCGCTCGCAATGTTATAATAATGCAAATGGTTTTCGCCTGCCAACAGATGCAGAATGGCAATATGCATGTAAATCAACTTCAAAAGGATATCGTTATGGTGATATTGATGCGATTGCATGGTATAAAGAAAATTCAAACGGACAACCTCATGATGTTGGGAAAAAAATGCCTAATGATTGGGGTTTGTATGACATGATCGGCAATGTTTGGGAATGGTGCTGGGATTTATATGATGCAGCGACCTTTGGTAACTATCGAATAATTCGCGGTGGGAGCTGGGCAGAAGAAGAACGCGGATGTGGAGCAACATGCCGCCGCAAAAGTATGCCTGATTTTTCTATAGATGATATTGGGTTTCGAATCGCAAGATCTATTTGAAAAAACAAAAATAGGAGGTTTATGCCCCTATTTTTGTTTTTTCAGTTCTTCTAGTACTTTACCTACCTCAACTTCTAAACGGCCATCGATTTGTGTTTTCAGGACCGTTTCTATATCCATAATGTATATATTTACAATTTCAATCTTATAAAATCTCCATGGAGCATTCCCCTCAAAAGATGTAGAAGGACGATACCACCATTCGCGCTCTTTTGGATCAGGAAAGTTAGTCTGAAAATAGTATTCAGAGACATCCTCTAGTTCCCTACCAGATACAACAGTACAATTTCCAATAAATTGCATGCCGTCTACTTCTTCTCCCACTGCTGTAGAGTTATAGATGGCACACATGACCTTTGAATTTTTTTCAATATCTTGAGAGTGACGCGCTTTCAAAGCGGAATAAAAATATAAGTTTCCTTCCTCGCCTATCACATAGTTGACAGGTGCAACCCAAGCTCCTTCATCTGAACTTGTTCCTAGTGTTAGATACCTATTCTCTTTTAGTATTTTCACTGCACGTGTAACATATTGATTTGTCATCTATCTCTCTCCTTTTGATAGAAATTCAATATAAATTTAAATATAAAAATTTCTAAGGAAAAAGTAAAGACAAAGCAAACGGAAACTTGAAGGTTGTCTGGAAGATACAGAAATTTATATCATTAAATACAATATAAATTTGGGATAACCATTTCTGCCTTTATCGAAACAGATTTGTTTTTGTAAGTTCAACTAGTTCATTCCCATGCCCACTTAGTACCGCTTTCAGCATCCACATTGTAAAACCGCGTGCTTGATCGAAAGTAATTTTTGGCGGCAACGCTAATTCCTGACGATTAACCACCACATCCAACACAACAGGGCCGTCATGCTGAAATGCATGATGAACTGCATCGTTCAAATCATACGCACTTTCCACTCGGATACCTTTGAGACCAATAGCTTCTGCCAAAGCTGCGAAATTAGGATTATCTAGATCAGTTCCAATCTCCAAGTATCCTGCTGCTTTCATTTCAAGTTCCACAAAGGCTAGTGATCCGTTATTGTAGACAACGACTTTTACTGGCAGCTTATGCTGTCGAAGCGTGAGTAAATCACCCAGCAGCATCGTAAGTCCTCCGTCACCAGATAAAGAGACAATTTGCCGGTCTGGCTGTGCTACTTGAGCACCAATAGCCTGTGGAAGTGCGTTGGCCATCGTGCCATGATTAAATGAGCCAAGAAGACGCCGCTTTCCATTCATACGCAGGTACCTTGCTGCCCATAAAGTTGGTGTCCCAACATCGCATGTTAACACTGCATTTTCTGCTGCAAGATCGCTTACTACTTTCGTCAAGTACTGGGGATGAATGGTCGATCGTCCTGGTGTAGCAAGTTTGTCCAATTCTTCTCTGACATCAGCATAATGATTGGAAAATTTCCGCAAATGCTCAGTAGAGTGTTGCACAGTTAAATATGGTAATAATGCATCTACTGTAACTTTCACATCCCCACAAACCCCATACGTCAATGGCGTACGGCGACCGAGATGAGCAGGATTTATATCTACTTGGAGAACAGTAGCATTCTCAGGATAAAACTGCCGGTACGGAAAATCTGTTCCTAACATCAATAAAACATCACATTCCATAATGGCATGATATCCAGAGGAATATCCGATCAAGCCGGTTAATCCAACCGAATACGGGTTGTCATATTCAAGAAACTCTTTGCCCCGAAGTGCTATTACCATCGGGGATTTCAAACTATCACACAGATTCATTATTTCTTTATGAGCACCTGCACATCCAGCACCACACAGTAAAGTAATACGTTTGCCTCCATTCAAGTATCCAGCTAAACGTTTCAGTTCCTCTGGATCAGGATGAACAATCGGCTGTGTCGGATGAATAACGCGTATTGGAGTGCGGCTTTCATCGAATTCAAAAGCAGCCACATCACCAGGCAGAACTAAAACAGATACGCTTGATTTAGCAATAGCAGTCTGCATAGCAGTTGTAACAATATGAGGTACTTGCATCGCACCGGTCACAACTTCACAAAAAGCACTGCACTCCTTAAATAAATGATCCGGTTTGGTCTCTTGAAAAAATTCACTTCCAACTTCAGAGCTCGGAATATGTGCAGCGATAGCTAGTACAGGAACACGATTGCGGTAGCAATCATACAGCCCATTGATCAAGTGTAGATTCCCTGGTCCACTGCTTCCAGCGCACACCGCAATACTCCCGTTTAAAGCTGCATCTGCACCTGCAGCAAATGCAGCGACTTCCTCATGTCGAACGTGAATCCATTCTATTTTTCCAGATCGCCTAATTGCATCAAGCAAGGCATTAAGTGAGTCTCCAATAATTCCGTAAATTCTTGTTATACCGGCATTAATCAGCGTTTCCACAATGGAATCTGCGATGGTTCGTTTCATAAAATCGCTCCTTTTATTTTTTTAGTTTTCCGGTTTTTCATGGTGTTATTCCTTTGGAGTATTGATTGTCTGTTCCATCTATCTTGTGAAATGGTGTTTTCTTTTCTCATTTTTTCAGAACTTCATTTTTCATGTTTACTCATAAAAAAAATCCCCTTCTCAACTCGAAAGGATATTCCTGTGTATCACAAAGCGCATCTGTGCGCCGGTGCATCTTCGAATAGTTAAATAAGACATTAAAATAAACAATAAAATACGATTAAAATATTTGATCTAAAAAAGAATAAAGGAAAACCGTAACCCATACGATTTCCCCTTATTTCAAATTTAATTCATAATTATCAGACATTTAATTTTTCAAAGTGATTTCATATAGCTTTTTATATTTATTGGAATACTTCATCTAGAAAATCAAAAACTACTTGACGCATCCGACTTAAATTATTTGCTAGGCAATGAGCAGCTGCTCCCTCTTCAACAGAAAAGATATTTAATATTTTTCAACCGAAAAAAATATTTCAATTCAAGACGAGAGTATGAGAGCTGAGTATTCAAATATAATGTTGACTTTCTCATCAATTTCACTTATATTAAAAAAAGTAAATAAATGATTCATTTAATTATTTTCTGATTTGGAGGAATACCATTATGAGAAAACCAGCCCTATCCAAAGATATGACAAACCGTGCTATTATCATCGGCGGAAGTATCGGAGGAATGTATGCAGCAAAGGTATTATCACCGTACTATAAAGAAATCATCATGATCGATCGAGACGATTTTCCTGAAAAAGCCGAAAATCGTGCAGGAACTCCTCATGCCTTTCATCCACATCGATTTACTGCTGCAGGTGCAGATATTACCAGAAAACTATTTCCTGAATACTATGACCAATTACTCAAACACGGTGCGCATTCTTCTCTCGACAAAACAGTATTGAATTCAAATCAATATGGTAGCAGTACAGTAAAATATGAACGTGATGATCTGAAATTTAGCAGAGCATTATTAGAATGGGTTATTCGAGAACAAGTAAAAAAAATCGAGCATGTAACATTTATCACCAACGCACAGGTGACAGGTTTGCTCGCATCAAAAGATCGTACTTCTATCACCGGGGTCTCTATTCGTAACCGAAATGCGGAAAAAACGGAGGAAATTTACTTAGCAGATTTGGTATTGGATATAAGCGGCCGTGCATCCAAACTACCAGAGTGGTTGTCTACTTTAGGATATCAAGTACCTCAACCTGATATATTAGATGTTCAATTAGGATACAGTACACGTCGCTATCAAACGCCTTCTCATTTGCAACATCTCATTGAGGAGTGGGATGTCATCAACATTGATGGTCAACCTAAAAACGGCACGTTTAAAGGAGTTTTCTCTTTTATTGAAAATGGGATTGCCGAGATGATTTTATATCGTCCAGGTGGAAAATTTCCTCCTATTGATGAAGAAGAGTATGAAAATGAGGTTTCTAAACTTCCTACTCCTGCGGCCCACGAAATTATTCAGCAATTAGAACCAGTCTCCAAACCAAGAGGATTTCGTGTCCCGCAGTTATACCGTCATCACTATGAAAAAATGCAAGATTGGCCAGCAGGATTATTGGTATTAGGAGATGCCTATTGCATTTACGATCCTATTTTTGGTCAAGGAATGACCGTAGCAGCTTTGGAAGCAGAAGCATTAGCGGAAGGATTGAAATTACAACTATCAGAACAAAACCAAAGTTTTGAACGGGATATGATGCAGCAATTTCAACAAATAATTGAGAAAGCATGGTGGTTAAACTGCGCGAATGATTTAAAATGGGAAGGGGTAACTTACAAAGCTTCCATTCCCATCAAGGGATTAGATTTTGGAAAAAAATACTTAGAACTATTTTTGGAGTATGCTACGACTTCAAATGACTGGGAACTAGTGGGGCTATATTGGGATGTAGCAACTCTATCCGTTAGCCCAAATGAAATCTTACATGCTCCAATCGTCGAAAAAGTACTCCAATCCTCTGAAGATGGGAAAAAATTTCTGGAGGATTTACTTTTAGAACATAACAAACCATTTGAAGAAATCCTCGATGAGATTTTACCTACTTTTGCTTAAATAGCTTAAAAATAATATCCTAACTATAAATAGGATAGTTTACAGGGGGACAAATCCACAACCAAATCCAAATAAAAAGGAGCGAGCATCGTGTCATCTCATATAGATAACCCGTCCTCTTCCCAAAAACAATTAAAGCGAAGAAAACAAATACTAGATGCAGCATTAAAAGTATTCTCGAGAAAAGGTATTATGGGTACAAAAATAAATATGATAGCGACAGAGGCGGGAATAAGTCCAGGTCTTCTCTATCGGTACTTTGAGTCGAAAGATGAAATTTTAACGATACTTGTAGAAAATGCTTTAAAAGAAGCCAAAAATGAAATTTTACTGTTTGCAGAATCCTCCGGTTCGCCGATGGAAAAAATCAAATCTCTGACAGAATCCATACTAGATGAACAAGGACAACAATATTTCATGCTTATTCATCAAGTTCGAACTTCAGAAGGAGTTCCTAAGGAAATAAAAGATTTGATCTCTGAATACTCTCTAAATAGTTATGTCGATTTACTTGAACAACTCATTATCGATGGACAAGATACAGGCGATTTTGTACAAACAAATCCGAGAGAACTTGTTTCCACCTATTTAATGGTGTTAAATGGATTAATGACCTTAAATTTTCATGATGATCCTGAGTATACAACTCCTAGAATCGACCTGCTTCTGAGGATTATAGTGAAATAAAAGTATAATGTAATCATAGTAGAGGAAAAATCGCCTTCTAAGAAGCGATTTTTTTGTTTTCCCTTTGGGTCCACCTTATTATATGAATATGGTTAAGTTATTCGTCAGATGCTAGAATACATAACGCTACTATTTTTTAAAAATATTATATTTCAATTGACTCTTTTGAATAAACGGCTATAATAGACTTATATTATCTATGATATCTCTTAATGGAAGGTGAATCTCCATGGCATATAGTATTGGAGTTGAGTATGCCTTACACTGTCTTGTGTGGTTAGTTAATCCTCCGGTTCAGCAACCGATCGCCATAAAAGACTTAGCCGAATTTCAAGGTGTTTCGGTAACGTACTTATCAAAGATATTTACCAAACTTACAAAAGCAAATATTATTCAATCGACACCTGGGGTAAAAGGCGGATATGAACTAAAAAGGCCCCCTGAAAAAATATCTTTCTTTGATGTGGTTGAAGCAATTGAAGGTCGCCGGCCCATCTTTACATGTAGAAACATTAAGGAGAATGGACTAATCCCTCAATTTGCAGATGAACCGACACATCATATTCCTTGTCGCATTAACCTCACGATGTTGGAAGCGGAACAAAAAATGGAGAATTATTTAAAAGAAAAAAACCTTTTATGGTTAAAAGAAACACTTGATCGAGAATTTCCATCTGAAATTTTGGAGAAAAAACAAGAATGGTTCATGAATCGTATTAACAAGTAATTTTTTTCGAATTAATCATAGATAATTATTATCTATTATATATCTAATTAAAATTAATAGTTAACTGGAGGCTCAAAAACAAATGAAAAAATCAGCAGGGAAACAATTTGATGTTGCTGTAATAGGTGGAGGATTAGCAGGTTTGACGGCAGCCATTTATGCTGCAAAAGCTAGAAAATCAGTTGTTTTGTTTGAAAAAGCAAAAAAATTAGGAGGTTTTTCTCAGACAACGAATCAAAAAGGAGCACTATTCAACTTTGGCCCTCACGCAATGTATGAAGGAGGAGGTGCGCTAGAGGTATTGAAAGAGCTGAAATGTGTTCCAAAAGGAGGATATGCTCTTAAGGGCGGAATGATTGGGGTATATCAAGGGAAAATCATCCAGATGCCTACAGATGTATCTTCAGACGAAGAAAAAGAGTGGATTCAGATTATGGAAGAACTAAGTAAAATTGATACCAGTTCCCTCCGTTCAGTTAGTATCCAAGAATGGGCGGAAAATAATATTGTTCATGATCGAGTTCGCCTTTTTTTCCTCGCTATGTGTAAGCAATGGTCCTATAGTAATAATCCGAGCGCCATCAGTGCAGGCTATGTCTTACAACAAGGACAACTTGCAGGCCAGGGAGTTCGGTATGTAGAAGATGGATGGCAAAAAGCTGTAGAAAAGCTATATGAACTTGCACATCAACTCGGTGTCACCTTTATGACTGGAAAAAAAATAGAACGAGTTTTAACAGACACAGGCAAAGTACATGGAGTTTTATTAACGGATGATCAACAAATCGAAGTAACTTGTGTCATCACAGCAATAGGGCCGCATGAAGTCTATAAACTCGTCAATGATGCAGAGAAAACATCAATAAAGAAATGGAAAGATGAGTCTTATTCACTCTATGCAGCTTGTCTAGATGTAGCACTGAAACAATTGCCTTTTCCAGAACGTTCTTTTGCTCTTGGTTTAGATCAGCCTTTTTACTTCGGTATTCACTCATTATCCGTTCGATTAAGTGAAAATGGTTCCCATGTCCTTCATGTTTTGAAATATCATGACAATCAATCAAAAACAGATACAAGAGCAGATAAACAACAACTGCTTTGTTTGCTAGATCTCCTCCAACCTGGATGGGAAGAACAACTTGTTACACTGCGTTACCTGCCAAATATATTGGTTGCTCATGATGCACATACCATACATCATATGGGAGCTGGATCAGCGCCAAGTCCAATTGTCCCAGAAATAAAGGGTTTATATGTTGCTGGAGACTGGGTTGGACAAGAAGGTCGATTAGCCGACGCAGCAATGCTAAGTGCAAAATCAGCTGCACAGGAAGCCATTCGTTATGGACAATGATGGAAAAAATAGCCTACTTACTACTAATGCAAGAGAAATCGACATATCACAACAGGATGAAAGTGAATTGGAGCAAATTTAACCATAAGGAAATCGCCGTTCTCCTGAGAAGGCAATTTCCTTTTATTCTACTTATTTTACTCAAAAAAGTGTATTAAAGGTACACTTGGCTCTTTCACAAAATACAAATTGTTTTCTTTTGGGTTTATCAAGTTACTTTATTGGTATAATCAATATCTAACTTCTTCTATCAACATCTCTTCCAAAAGTGGTAAAAGCTGCTCCAGACTGAAAAATCTTTGAAATCGAATATTACTGCCAAAATAAATAATCATTATATTTTTGAGATTATTATGGGAGGTTAGCTTTTTATGCATGATAATTTATTCAATCAATTATCAGCGACAACTACTCCTTTTTATCAAAAACAATCTTATGAACATGTTTTACACTATCATCCTGATATTGCCGAAGGCAAAGTGACTCGCTATCTGATACGTGATGGTTTTGAATTAATCATTAGAGATTTAAAAATGCATCAGTCTTTCCAATTGCAAACTTATCAAGCGACCCCTTTATTTGAACTTGGTTTCAATCTAAATGGAGATATGCTGTTTCAAGCAAACCATAAAACTTATCAAACACAAAAAAACCAGATTAGTATGAGTTTTTTACATGAATCTTCTGTAAGTCTGAAACAATCTGCTGGCGATAAGATTTTAACAGTGGGTATACATCTTACTGAATCCGCTATTCAAGATTATTTTCTGCAAATCTTACAGGATAAGAAACAAACCTTAGATTTTTTTTTCAAAAAGGGAGAAGCTAAATTTATACAAAAACCAACTGATGTAACATTGCAGGTAATTCTTCAACAAATATTACAATGCCCATATACAGGAAATATGGGGAAGTTTTATTTAGAGAGCAAAGCATTAGAACTATTAACTATCTTTTTTGCGAAGTATGAAAATAGGAACAAACCAAAACATACTATTATATGGTCAAAATCGGACAAAGAGCAAATCGAACAGGCACAAGTGTGGATATTAAGCCATTTAGACGATCCCATGACGATTCGTTTGATTTCAAAAGCAGTAGGAATGAACGATTTCAAGCTTAAAAAGGGATTTCGCGAACTGCTAGGTACGACCGTTTTTCATTATATACGTGATCAAAGACTAGCAAAAGCACAACAATTACTTACTATAGGAGAAATGAATGTTACCGAAATCTCCCTTGCAGTCGGCTATCAAAATCCAAGTCGTTTTGCAGCAGCATTTAAAGATAAGTTCGGCATCACACCAAGTCAATATCGGTTTACGAGGTAACCTAAATTCAGGTTACTTTTTTATTGCTCCCGATTGGATTCAAAGTGATCCCAGTTAGAGCTGTGCTGATTGCATTAATCATCGATAATGACAACAAAGAAACGAGGTGTCTAATTCGATGAATCCAAAATGGATTATTTTTTCAAGTGTCCTTAGTGGTTGGATGGGGATCGCAGTGATCAATCCTTTAATAGGTCCAATCACACGTAGCATGGGATTAACGGAAATGCAAGCTGGATGGCTTATTTCGATCACAGCTATTATGACAATTGTAGGAAGTCTTTACCTTGGGCGAAAAAGCGATGTAATGGGGCGTAAAAAAATTCTTCTTATCGGAATGACTGGATTTACGATTACCATGATATTATTTGGCATTTTGATTCAAATTGGTTTATCAAACCATTCCTCTATATTAGTAATCTTTCTGTTATTAATATTGATTCGCTTGTTGCAAGGTTTATTTTTTGGAGCAATCCCGTCTGCTTCACAAGCTTATATGGCAGACATCACAACTGGAAAAGAACGACTTTCAGCAATATCTCTGATTGGCAGCGCAAATGGACTTGGGTTTGTATTAGGACCGATGTTAGGTGCTTTAACTGCAGGATTCTATATAGCAACGCCATTTTTAGTGACAGCCTTTTTGACAGCAGGTGTCACGATATGGCTTTGGGTTTCCCTAAACAACAAAAAACCAATCAACAACAATAGTGCGAAGGATACTATTATAAATCCCATACAATTCTCGAAAGTATGGTTACCGCTTACTTGCAGTCTATTGCTGTCGATGTCATTATCCATGATGCAAGTCATTTCTGGTTTTTATATTCTAGATACCTTACACCTATTGGTAAAAGATGCAACTCGTTATGTCAGTATCTTGATTACCACCGCAGGTCTATCCTTTGTGTTTTCCCAAGTACTTATCGTCAATCGGGTTCGTTGGTCACCAAGCAAATTCATGAGAACTGGATTGCCGATTGTTTGTCTTGGCTTTCTTTTGTTGTCCGTTTCACATGAGATTCTTTATTTCTTTGTTTCCTTCTTCTTAATTGGCACGGGAATAGGGATGACTTTATCAGCCTCTATTTCGGCAACCTCGCTAAACGTAGATCGGACGCAGCAAGGGAAAATTGCAGGAATCATTACTTCTTGTAATGCAGCAGGGTCCATAATTGCTCCATTACTGGGAACCTCACTTTACCAGTTGTCCCCGCAAATTCCCTATTACACTTGTTTTCTTTTGCTGTTAATAGCAAGCTTATTGATCTGGACTTTAGGCAACAAAATGCTCAAACCATCTAATACATCAGTAGGTGAACATTCATGAATATTTTGATCTCAGGTGCTGGTATTGCTGGGCTTACACTAGCAAGACGGCTGTTACTGGAAGGCTATAACCCAACCGTAATTGAAAAAGCAGCTTCCTTTCGTTCCGTAGGATCTATGGTCGAACTAAACCAAGATGCGATCTTCGTCTTAAGAAAACTGGGCTTGATAGATGAAATAAAAAAAAGAAATGTACAATTAGCAAAACGGCAATTCCTTGATGAAAAAGGAAACATATTATATGAAATTTTTTTAGAGACAACACGGGGTACGGAATTAGAACGTGTACTTATTCACCGTTTCACATGGCATAAAATTCTTTATCGATCAGTTCGAGATCATACACCCATCCAGTTTGGAGCAAACATTTCAGCAATAATAGAAGACAGAACAGGTATTCAAGTAACCTTTCAAGATGACACACGGCAACACTTTGATTTGGTCATTGGTGCAGATGGCGTTCATTCACAAACACGAAAATTGTTACTAGGAAATCGCTATGAACACCATGAGGATATTGGTTTTATGGTCTTTACAATAAAGAATCCCACTAAGAAAAATATACCTGGTCATCTAGAATTGGGGGTAAATTATGCTACTTATCTGCCAGGCTTTTATCTGCAATTTGGTTTTGATGAAAACTATGCTTCCGGTCTATTCATGTATCAAAAAAATCGAAATATCAAACTTTCAGGAGAACAGAAAAAGATATTCTTACTACAGCAATGTAAGTCTATTGAATGGGGAATTGATCAGGTGATTGAACAGATTGACCCTGACTATATATATGAAGACTCAATGACGATTATCAACTTACCTATGTGGAGTTACGGGAGAACTGTCTGGGTTGGTGACTCCGCACATGCAATGACTTTTATGCTTGGAACAGGCGGCGGCAAAGCAATGCTCGGAGCGGATCATTTAGTAGATACATTGATGAAAAGTTCTAATTACCAGGAAGCATTCACGCAATACGAATCTCTTCATCGATTTGATGTAGAGAGATTACAGCGAAAATCCGTGGAAGCCGCAAGGTATACTGTCTCTAACAATCTAGAGGACTTCGAGCAGAAAAAACTTTTGCTTCAACATGCTCCTAATGAATTACTGAAAAAATACTCCTCTGAGTAATTATATAAATTTTGTATTTCCTGATTTTACTGTTGGGTTAATGAATTATGATTTACCAAATAATGAAAGGTGCGAAACAGAATATGACTAAATTACTTGAAGAAATAAGAGCGTTCAGAGAAACATTTATCAAAAATGTTTCTCAGGAAAAGTTAAGATTAATGGAACAGGCCACAAAGGAATTAGAGGAATCAGAAAGCGCACTAGGACTGAAAGCGGGAAATCAAATACCAGCTTTTAAACTTCCTGACGCAACAGGAAGAACCGTGGATATAATGAAAGAACTTTCAAAAGGACCCATAATCTTGATTTTTTACCGAGGCGGCTGGTGCCCATACTGCAATTTAACATTAAAAGCTTATCAAAGAGAAATAAATACTATCAAAGACATTGGAGCAGCATTAATAGCTATCAGTCCGGAATTACCAGATGCCTCTTTATCTACTAAAGAAAAAAATGAGCTGGAATTCACTGTTCTTAGTGATAAAGGCAATAGAGTTTCTGAACTATTTAAATTGGTATTTAAATTACCAGACTATCTGATCAAAGTGTATCAGGACTTGGCAATAGATGTTCCAAGCCACAATGGAAATGATGTATGGGAACTTCCCAAACCAGCTACATTCGTAGTTGAACAATCAGGTAAGATTGTGTTTGCAGAAGTCCATTCTGATCCCACAAAACGTGTAGACCCGTTTAAAGTAATCGAATTTGTAAAAAAAAGTATCTAAAAATGATTCATCACTTATGCAGGTTTTACATTAATCGCCTTCTCAAACATTCAGAAGACGATTTTTTTTATGACATTCCTGTAAGCATTAAAAATATGTTTATTTTGGAGTCAGATTCAACTTTATCATCTTCATTATGTGGCTTGCATCGGCATTCATAATCTAATAAATTCTTTTATGGTTCCCTTTGACACTGTCTTATATTTAAAATGAATCTGTAATGTTTTGCCTCTATTGCTAGACCAATCTGAATAAAAAATGAAAGGTGGTTGCTTATATGTGGTGGGGAAGTAACAGAAGCGGGAAACCAGATAACAGTCAAGAGATTAAATATCTAAAAAGAAAAATTGAAAAAATTAGAGATGAAATTCGACGTACGGAGCGATCTATCGATGATCTTGAGCGTAAAAGAAAACGATTGAAAAATGATCTTCGCGATTATGAACGAGATTTATATCGTTTATATTAATCTATCAATATTTTTATCACCTTGAAAGAGACAACAAATAACTAGATATCCCTGTTTATTACCTTTTTAAGACTTCTGGTTGAAACGGCAGTTCAATACACTTGTCAGTTGATTATAATATCCAATATATTTTTTGAGGTAAAATACTTATTCTTCATAAGAAAATAAGGTAAAACACTTATATTCCCTTTGTATCTCTATATATTAAACACTCTATTTTTTTTACACTTTACTCATACAAAAGAAGTGGAGTGATAATTTATGCGAGTAGCAGCAATTGAAGAATATGGGCAGCCTGAACAAATTAAAATATTAGATCTACCCATTCCGGAACCTAAATCTGGAGAAGTTCGAATTAAAGTTCATGCAGCAGCACTAAATCCAGTTGATCTAGTTACAAGAGAAGGCGTTCTTATACCAGATGATAAAAAAGAATTAAGAAATAGACCATTTTCGGTAGAACCTGCAATTTTCCCAATGGTCTTAGGTTGGGATGCTGCAGGAGTGATCGATATGGTTGGCTCAGAAGTATCAGAGTGGGCAGTCGGTGATAAAGTCATTGCCTTTTCTCATCAGGTGGTAAACCATGTTGGAACATATGCGGAATATATCGTGCTTCCAGAAGACGCGATTGCCAGAGCTCCAGAAAGAATTGGTTTTGCTGCTGCATCTACCATTCCACTCGCTGGATTAACAGCATATCAATCATTGGATTGGCTCAATCTACAGCCAAACGAAACTCTGTTAATAAACGCACCGCTTGGTGCAGTTGGTGGTTTTGCTGCACAAATTGCACATCACCGCGGAATAAAGGTTGTAGGAATTGGTAAAAAAGAAGACATGCATTTTGCTTATTCCCTCGGAGTCGACACCATGATAGAACGAGATGGTGATATCAAAAAACAAATAACTGATTTATTTCCAAAAGGTGTAGATGGGGCTTTAGATGTATTAGGAGGCGAGATGGCTAACCATACAATCGCTTCGGTTCGTGATGAAGGAAGATATTCTTCCACTGTACCTAGCTTTCAAAGAAAAGGAGTTTCAAATATTGATCAACGCGGTATAACGTCTCATGCTACATGGGTTCAAGGCAATTCAGACCAATTAGCAGATCTATCTCATTTAGCGGAAATTGGAAAATTAACATTACGGGTATCAGAAGTATTTCGCCTAGAACAAGCAGCTTCCGCACATCATGTCTTCTCTAAAAATAGATATCGTGGTAAGATCGTTCTCGTTCCATGAGAACGATCTTACTGTACTTTTGAAAAAGGAATCTTTTGTTCAAATTCAGTTGCCATTGTAATCATCGTTTGAGAAAATCCAAACATACTTAGTTTACGCAAAAAGTCAGTTAAGGTTTCATTTGATTCAGTTACTATTTTCATCATGTAATTATATTCTCCACTCATACGATAAAGTTCTACAATTTCAGGTGTCGATTTGCTGAAGTCAAGAAATTGGTTACATTGGTTCGTTTTAAGTTGAACAAAAGCAATAGTATTTTTACCTAATGTTTCGTGTGATAACTTAACTTGATACCCAGAAATAACCCCTTGTTCTTCCAACTTCAATATTCTTTCTTTAACAGATGGTTGGCTCAATACGATTGTTCGGCTGATTTGTGCTATCGAAATTCGGGCATTTTCATATAATAAGTTAAGAATTTGTTTATCTATTTGATCCATCAAACTGACACCTCCTAATAAATATATTGATATAAGTAGGACATTTAATTATCCAGTTTTTTTACTAATCTCTATTTTTAATCAATCAAATAGAACTATAAGGATAACTTAAAAACTATGTGCATTAATATCAAAAAAACTGCAAAAGATTATATCTTTCCATTTTATTCAAAAAATTCCTTATTCATTAGTTCAGAAAGATAACGATCCATCTTTTCTGCAGGGATTTTCCGATCATTTTGGAACCACCATGTACTCATTAAGGCAATTACTCCTGAGTAAAATTCTGTTATGATCTCGATTGGTACAGTGATCTTTTTACCTCGTTTCGTCATTTCTTGTATATCATTCTGCAATGTCTCCTTGACTTGCTTCTTTATAAAGCCATTGAGAATAGCATCTATCTCCTGTGTTTTTACTATCTTCTCGATTAAACCTAAATTCGGCATTTTCGCCATATTTTCAAATGGTTTTTTTAACCTTTCCTCTAAACTTAACTTCAGATAGTCACTCTTAAACTGGGACATGCCATAAAACAGCAGATCATATTTGTCCTCAAAGTGCTTATAAAAAGTCGTTCGGTGCACCATTGCCCTCTCACATATTAGGTTCACTGTAATGCTGTTAAAAGCTTGATTTGGTTCGGAGAGTAACTCCTCCAATGCATTCCACAAAAGTTTATGTGTCCTCCTTACTCTCAGATCGCTTTCTTTTTTTGACGGTTTCATCTATATCTCACCTCTTTATGTAGACTAAATAGACAGAACTTCAAATTTGATTCTTACAGCATATAACCTACATGTGTATATTATATATCATAAATCAATTATTCTACATATGTAGATAAAGGAGGAAGAAGGAGTATACATTTGTGTACAACCAAAAAATTTCAGCACATACAAGTATTAATTTATCAAATATAAAAAGAATACCAATTATAATTACATTAATTTTTGGTGCGTTTGTTGCGATATTGAATGAAACGTTGTTAAGCAATGCATTACCAAATCTAATGAATGAATTCGGAGTACCTGCAACTACCATTCAGTGGTTAACCACAGCATACATGCTCGTTATTGGAATTTTATTACCAGTTACAGCCATATTGCAGCAATGGTTCACAACAAGACAACTATTTTTATCTGCTATGCTCACTTTTTTAGCAGGTACGTTTATTTCTGCTTTTTCACCAACATTTGTTTTTTTGCTTACTGGTCGTATCGTCCAGGCATTGGGAACAGGATTAATGATGCCCATAATGATGAATACCATTTTGATCATCTTTCCACCTGAAAAAAGAGGAGCTACAATGGGATTAATTGGTCTAGTCATGATGTTCGCACCAGCAATTGGTCCAACACTTTCCGGCATTGTCATTGATACTTATGATTGGTGTTGGCTATTTTATATCGTCATTCCTCCTGCGGTTATCTCTATTACGATAGGTTTGAGGTATTTAACGAACGTAATGGAAATTACAAAACCCAATGTGGTATTATCAATCATTTTATCTATACTTGGCTTTGGAGGATTCGTTTATAGCTTTAGTAAATCTGGTGACATTGGTTGGTCAGATCCAGAGGTGTATGGAACACTTGTTATTGGAGTGATTTCATTAATCGGATTTATCATGAGACAATTAAAGATTCAAAACCCAATTCTTGATCTGCGAACATTTCTAAATCCTGTTTTCTCTTTGGCAGTTGTCCTGATGGTTATCATTATGATGACTCTGTTTTCTACTATGACTTTGTTACCTATGTTTTTACAAGGAATATTACTTATAAAAGCATTTCAATCTGGTTTAATTATGTTACCAGGTAGTATATTAAATGGTCTGATGGGCCCAGTAGCAGGAAAACTTTTTGATAAGTTCGGTCCGAGAGTAGTCATTTTTCCTGGACTTGTGTTAATTGCAATGGCAATATGGATGTTTACTAGGATGGATGCATCTACTTCAACAGTACAAATTATTGGGGTTAATTGTTTATTAATGGTGGCAATATCTCTTGTAATGATGCCTACCCAAACATATGGTTTGAATCAGCTTTCAAAAGATCGATACCCACATGGCACCGCAATATTTAGTACATTGCAACAAGTTGCTGGAGCTATCGGAACCGCGTTATTCATTAGTAGAATATCTTCTGTCAAAACAGCTTATTTAATGCAATCACCTCATCCTAAAAGTACTGTGGAAATAGCTGCAGCTAAGTTAGCTGGATTTCATAGTGCATTTACATTAGGTTTGATTATTTCTTTGATTGCAATTAGTATTTCATTTTTCATGTTCCGTGCCAAACGTAAAAAGGAAATTTTAAATATACAAAACTAAGGTTAATACAAAAAACATTGTTTCTTAAACTTAATATTAAAAAAGGGAGTAAACTATCATGGCAAAAACATTGTTTATCAAAGCGAACAATCGTCCAAATGAACAATCTGTTAGTGTTAAAATGTATGAAACATTTTTAAAAAGTTATCAAGATCATCATCCCAATGATCAGATTAAAGAAGTAGACTTATTTCAGGAGCATCTTCCCTATTTTGATAATTTGATGTTAAGTGGCATATTTAAAACAAGCCAAGGATATGATCTGACACCAGACGAACAAGCAAAAGTAACAGTAGCAGATAAATATTTAATTCAATTTATAACAGCAGAAAAAATAGTCTTTGCTTTCCCACTATGGAATCAAACGATTCCAGCTGTTCTTCACTCGTACTTCGACTATCTAAATCGAGCAGGATCAACTTTTCGTTACACTCCAGAAGGACCGATCGGTTTAACACCAGATAAAAAAGTAGTCATTCTAAATGCCCGAGGGGGAGATTACTCTGGGGAACAAAGCACTTCAGAAATGGCTGTAAATTTGGTACTTGCAAACTTAAAATTATTTGGAATTACCGACATCACATCGGTAATTATTGAAGGACATAATCAATATCCAGACCGCAGAACAGAAATCATCCATGAAGGACTTGAACAAACGGAGAAAGTTGCAAAAATTTTTTGAGAGTTGTATATGAGAACGACCACAAACTTTCAGAATGGGAAAGCAAAAGTGATGGGAAAATTCCAATGAAACAAGACGAATCGCGAGTACAGTATTTCTCTTAATTTGGCATCAAATTTGATTTTAGGAAACTATTAGAAAAAATATGTTTATACAATTAAATTTTAATAAATGTTCGCTTATTAATGCCTAGTGATATAGATCTCCGACTTTTGACACTCCACATGGCTGAATCCATAGGATTCTTGGGACGGTAGCCTTCTGACTACTTCATTACCAAGCTAAGTCCGTGAGCCCCACGGTTGAACAGAGTTTTTGTTGCTACGTT
>NZ_JCAJZU010000007.1:0-263108 GCF_059510415.1 Shimazuella sp. NTD247
GTTTATATTTCTGTTTTCAAAAGTGGAGGGAGTATTCCTAGAGGCATAAGCATACACCATTGCTTCTATTAGAGATTTCACCCAGATGTAAAGTTGCGTTTGGGCGAATCCATCCACTATTATCAATCATTTTGAAGGATTTTTTTCTCTCACGATTCAATACTAAGTTAATTATCATTTTTCATCTTTATAAATGTACAGTGGAATAGTCACCAGAATGACTATTCCACTAAGGTGCCAGTTAGCGAATGCCCCTGGCATCAATGAATCCAATTCCACCCTTGTAGTTATCTACCCAATATGCCATAGCTTTATCGTCTAGAATAGGGTCCTGTACACCAGTAATAAACGCATGATAAGAAGCGACTGTAAGCCTGAAGTTAGAATCATGGAAGTGCTTCTGTAGCGATTTAAGGATCTTGTTCCATGCTTTTTCAGTATCCTTAATGCTGGGTTTGATGGGATCGTTGACCAACTGCTTGAGTTGATTTTTCAGTCCCCTTGCCTTTTTCTCTGCCTCAGGGGTGAAGAATGGATCAATCTCAGCAAGAAGCTTTTCACGAAGTTCCTTCTCCTTGGCAGTTAGCTTTGCCTTCAGAGGGTTGGACCATGCTTCCGTAGTAGACTTCATCAGGTCGGCAAACTTCATCAGGAATCCTTTTCTAAACAAACAAGGGTGATATAAGATTTTATATCTTTTTAATAGTATCATAAAGAATTATGTCCTACTAAAAACACTCGAAACTCACTAACCATTTATTCCTATAAATTTCACTAGTAAAAATTACTTATTAAGTATTATATTTAAATTAAATACATTATTTTATATCGATGCTGTATCTATTTCTTCGCTTGCTTTTTTATTGATGGAAAAGGTGCTATAGTAAAAACCATAAGAAAAAGCGGAGTGTGGGCTATGCAGAAACATAATGAAGTACAACTTATTGTAGTAACAGGTATGTCAGGAGCAGGAAAAACAGTTGCAGCTCAGTGCTTTGAGGATCTTGGTTACTTTTGTATCGATAATCTTCCACCAATTCTAATCTCAAAATTTGCTGAGCTATTAGGGCAGTCAAATGGAAAGCTACAAAAAGTAGCACTTATTATTGATCTGCGAGGCAGGGCATTTTTTGCAACATTGTTGGATTCATTAAAGCAGTTAGAGGAACAATATGGAATAGCACACCAAATTTTGTTTTTGGAAGCTGATGATGAAACACTTGTGAGAAGGTATAAGGAGACCAGAAGAAGACACCCTTTGGCTATTGAAGGGACTCCGTTGGATGGAATTCGTCAAGAAAGAGTATTATTACAAGAGCTTCGTGAACAAGCAGATAATGTGATTGATACGAGTAAACTTCGTCCTTTAGAACTAAAAGAAAAGATCAAAATATTACAAAGCGATTCAAATACCGATGTGTTTGTAACCTTCCTTTCTTTCGGTTTTAAACATGGAATCCCTATTGATGCAGATTTAGTTTTCGATGTCAGGTTTTTACCAAATCCTCACTATATTGATGAACTTAGACCACAAACTGGTCGTGAAAAAATTGTATCAGATTACGTAATGAAGTGGGAAGAAACAAAGATTTTCTTAGAAAAAATCACAGATTTGCTAACTTTTCTTATTCCTCAATACAAAAAAGAAGGTAAGTCGCAAGTTGTTGTTGCGATTGGATGTACGGGTGGCAAGCACCGTTCTGTGGCAATTGCCGAGCATCTATATCATACATTGAAGGATCAGGAAAGATGCCAAGTGAAACACCGAGATATGGAGAAGGGCGGTTAACACATGTATGAAACGGAATAGACAGCACCCGCGCATTGTCTGTATTGGTGGGGGGACAGGATTATCCGTCTTATTGAGAGGACTAAAAAAGTTTCCTGTTGAAATTACAGCAATTGTAACGGTTGCAGATGATGGAGGAAGCTCCGGTAGACTGCGTAATGATTTACAAATGCCTCCACCAGGTGACATACGTAATGTTCTCATTGCGATGGCGGACACGGAACCGCTTTTAGAAAAAGTTTTTCAGCACCGTTTTCAAAATGGAAATGGATTAGCAGGTCATAATTTAGGAAATTTGATGATTGCTGCTATGCAAGAAATAACGGGTGATTTTACTACGGCTATTAAAGAGCTCAGTCGTGTACTAGCGATAAATGGCAGAGTTTTCCCAGCAAGTGAGCAAGATGTAGTATTGCTTGCAGAAATGGTTGATGGTTCCATCGTAAGAGGAGAATCACAAATACCAAAAGCAGGAAAAAAAATCCGGCGTGTCTTTCTTCATCCACCTAGTCCCAGACCGCAAGCAGAGGCGATTGAAGCTATTCGTGAAGCTGATGGTATCGTTATTGGACCTGGAAGCCTTTATACGAGCATTTTGCCTAATCTTCTTGTTAAAGGTATGGTAGATGAAATCCGTAAATCAAATGCATGTAAAATCTATATTTGTAACATTATGACACAGCATGGAGAAACGGATGATTTCTCGGCAAGTGATCATATTCGAGTTATTTATGACCATATTGGGCCAGAGTTATTTAATTTCACTTTATTAAACAATGAAGTGCCACCTTCTTTTCTCAAGGAAAGGTATGCTAGTAGTCAACAAAAGATGGTATTACCTGATTTGGAAGAAATTATGAGGCTGGGCTGTCATCCAATTATGGACAATTTGTTACTATATCGTTCTTTGCTTCGCCATGATGCATATCGAATCAGTAAACATATCTTGAGAATCGTACGTGGAAGACTCCGTGAGTATCAAAGTGTAGAGTTGCAGTCATAAGGGAAAATCCTTTAAAATGGATGGTAAGTATAGGTAGTAGAAGGGATCAATCATGTCGTTTACTTCGGATACAAAAAAAGAACTAACAAAGATGGAAACCAAATCATGCTGTAAACGAGCAGAGCTCTCTGCTCTGGTTCGCATGAATGGAATGCTTGAAATTAAAAATAAACAATTGATGGTAGAATTGGTAACGGAGAGCCCTTCTACAGCTAGACGAATGTTTTCATTACTTAGAGGTTTATATCATGTTCAGCCAGAGGTGCTTGTACGAAAAAAAATACGATTAAAAAAAAATAATGTATATTCAATCCGCCTTCATCAGAATTCAGCAAAGATACTTACCGATCTAGGGATCTTTGAAGGGATTGGTTGGGAAAGAATTTCAGGAATTTCTCCAGAATTGATATCCAAGTCTTGCTGTAAGCGGTCCTATTTAAGAGGTGCTTTTTTAGCAGGCGGTTCGGTGAATAATCCAGACAGTGGTTCGTACCATCTGGAAATCATGACTACTTATCACGATCATGCAGAGGCATTGCAAAGCCTGATGGAAGAATACCATCTTCATGCCAAAATGATTGAACGAAAAAAAGGGTACATTGTCTATATGAAAGAAGGCGACAAAATTGGCGAGTTCCTAAACATAATAGGTGCTCATCCATCACTACTACACTTTGAAAACGTTCGCATTATGAAAGATATGCGAAATTCGGTCAATCGACTAGTTAACTGTGAAACTGCAAATCTAAATAAGACAGTTCAAGCAGCGATGAAACAAAAACAAAATATTGAATTGATCGCTGAGCATCTCGGATTGGAGAATATACCAGAAAAATTAAAAGAAGTAGCAGAGCTGAGATTGCAATATCCAGAAGTGAATTTTACTGAACTCGGAGAACTAATCCCCAGCGGAAAAATAAGTAAATCTGCGGTGAATCACCGTATGCGAAAGATTGATGAGCTGGCCAAACAACTACGAGAAAAAATGGGGGAAACAGAAAGTGTATAAACAAAACGTAACGGTTCTATTAGATGTTGGCCTACATGCCCGTCCAGCTGCATACTTTGTTCGAGAAGCTAGCCGTTTTTCGTCGGAGATTTATGTAATCAAAGGTACAGCCAAAGTGAACGCCAAAAGCATCATGGGGGTTATGAGTTTAGCAGTGTCCAAAGGTACAGAGATTACAATAGAAGCGACAGGACGGGATGAACAAGAAGCGGTTGAACGTCTGGTAAAGATTGTACAAGAGAAAAATTAAATATAGTGTCACAATTGTAATGAAAAAAAACTTTTCTTTTTGTTATGATGTAGGGTGATAGAAGAATATGTGGAGGACAACATGGATATTCTACTTTACCCTCTTTTTTTTGTGGGTTGTATTGCATTACTCTTTTGTTGTTTTCGCTTCTTTCAGGAATCCCCTTTTTGGGGAACCGCATGGGTATTTTTTTTGGTCATTACCCTTGCATATGATAACCTGATATTAGCGTGTGGTCGATGGATCGGGTTTGGAGATACATTAGAAACGTTGAGTTTGATACGCTATCTTCTGCATGTTTTATTAATACCAACATTGGTATACGTTTCGCTTGATTTTATCCGTCGGACTGCTGTACGATGGGTAAAAAGTGTGATGGTGCAAGTATTGTTTCATCTTTATACATTAGTACTAACGATCGTGGGTATATTCCATGATTTTTTATGGGTGCATATGGAATCTATTTCTATAAATGGGATTGACAGGTATGTTATTAGTGATTCTCCATTTTCGTTAACTTTTTTCTTTTCCATGATTCCAATGATGATTGCTTCGATTATCATTTGGAGGAAAGTGGAGTGGTCCGTTTTATTACTAGGATGTACACTGACTCTTTTATTAGGATTTGTCTCTTATTTCTTTTCATTTTATGCACTCGGCTCATTTACAGAGCTTGTGTTTATCGCGGTACTAGTTATGACAGAATATAGACTGAAACAGGAAGATTATATTGCCAACCTATTTGAAGCATGAAGATCATTCCACCTAGACAAACTATGTTTAGGAGGTGAAACCATGCTTCGCTATCTAGGTTGGATTATTTTATGTATAGGATTATTATTAACTGGATGTCAGCGTTACTCTGCTCCTGAAAAACGTACTGGACTGGATAATGATACACATTCGTATAGTTATGTTAGTTATCCTGAGACGAAAATGGTACAGGCAGCAAAAACAGTTACTGCTGTGCATCGAGCAAAATTACATTATACAGGCAGAAATATTATAATGGATGTATATGTGAAACCAGGGGTAAAACCAAGTGATTATGCGCTGATTGAGGCTCAGGTGAGAAGAAAGGTCACGCAATCAGCACCACTCAATCCATTTATCCTACATATCCATCCAACAGAAGAAAGCCGAACCTAGAAGTAGGTTCGGCTGTATTTTTTATATTGGGTGGCTGGACGATAGATTAATATCGCCCAGCCGTGAATCCCAATGAGCTGCATCAAGATCGTCATGCCACATTTAAGACACCGGCAACCTCAGATCGCCTCCATCGGAGTATTCATATTATAATAACATTTCATTTATTGATTGTAATCAATTAATTTAATAATATACTTCAGATAAGCAAATTTATTAATTATCCAAATTCGCTTATCCACCCCACTCGCGAAGCGGAACCAGAGGTTCCAAAGTATTACTTTTTGAGAAACCGCCCTAGAGGTCCACTTTGCGAATGGAATATGCCTGCGGAGTTCCTAATATCCAATATGCACTCCGTCTTTCATTTCTTTCCTAAAACGAAAACGATTTAACCTTTATTCCCATGGGGGAACAACTGTTAAATAACTAGCTAATTGTTTGCTCTCTTGCCTTCTTATTTTGCGTATTTCAGCTCTAGCTGGAGCAGTTTCATGTAGTTTCTTTTCTTCTTCCGTTTCGGGCACTACTTTTGGAACTCGCACAGGTCGATTATTTTCCCCAAAGGCAACAAATGTGAGGAAGGAAGTAGCAGCTATTTTTTTTTCGCCATTGTACAGATCTTCTTTGATTACTTTAACAAATACTTCCATAGATGACGTTCCTGTCCATGTAACATAAGCTTCTAAACTAACAGAATCACTCGGCCTAATAGGCTGCAAAAAATCCACAGAGTCTGTTGAGGCAGTTACGACTGATCTTCGACAATGTTTGGTTGCAGCAATCGAGGCAATGTCATCGATATAAGACATTAACTTACCACCAAATAAAGTATTGTGATTATTTACATCAGTGGGAAAAATCCTTGATGTTTTGTAGCATCTTGATTCTCGTGAAAACCGCTGTTCCATGATCATTTTCTCTCCCAACATCTTTGCATGTGAGTATGTTTTCCTTTGATTACTAAATTCATTAAACGAACTTTTTTAAGCGGTTCACCTACTCCTTTCTTATATTCTTTTTATACTCAAATACTTTAAATTTCTTCAATCCATACATCCATTTTTCCGATCATATGCACTCTGATTCGCCTTTTATTTAATCGTCGTTCTAGTTCACGGAAACTAACAACATTATAGCATTTCAAGCGAGAAACCCTACGGTTTAAATGGTGGGCTGAAAGCGAGCGTGGAACGAGGGTGAGAAATTTCCCTTTATCTGTTTAACATTTGGAAAAAGTAAGTTTTCAAACAAAATATATGTATAGTCCCGACAGACGAAAAACCAAGTCTGCTCGTGGCAAAGAAAAAATCTACAAACATAAACTCGTTGGCACACGGGGATAGCTTGGTAATGAAATAGCCATGAGGCTATAGTCCCAAGAAACCAACGACTTTAGCTGTATGGAGTTGTCATTTTATAATTTGCGAGTGACTTAAAATAGGACGTCCCATTGGTTTTTCGCTTTGGCTCAACAGGGTATGTATCTTAGTACAATCCAATCGATATTAAGAAAGCCGAACCTAGTGATAGGTTCGGCTGTATTTTTGATATTGGGTGCCGGCCGCACGTCTTAGTAGAGGAGATCCTGTACCTAGACTTTGCGACCGGCGCCAGCCCGTCTCGTAGAGTTCTTCCCGAACAGAACCGAGAGAATGGTTGCCACTCCTGTCTCATAGGGATGTTTCCGAACGAAATTAGAGTATTCGGCTACCGGGTGTCCTTGTAGGGGTGTACTGTACAGACCTGACTGGCTGTGCAAGAAACTTCGAAGGTGGTAGGATGACCTTCCTTTGCCATCCCAAAGTCCACATCTCCATTGTCTCTTACGATACTATGACATAGTTAATTAGATTATAAGCAGAGTACAATCCTTTGTAAAGATTATTATCTATTTTTCGACTTCTTCTTTTTATCCATAAAACGATTTTTTTGTTTTCCAGATGCAAAGTTTCCACCTTTGTTACTAGGTCGTTTTGTCTTAGGAAAAGTACGTTTTTCTGTACGTCTTTCTGTTTTTTTAGGTGTACGCAGTCTGCCAGGAGCATTGAGATCTGACAAGCTGACTTTGGTTTTATTCGGTTCCTTTGTTATCATTTTTAACGCAGCGGCAACAATTGCTACGGAATCATGATCTTCTAATAATTTTTTAGCTAATTCTCGATATGCACCAAAGTTTTTTTCTTCCACAGTATTACGCAAGTTTTCAACTGCAGTGAGTTGCTGTCCTTCGAAAGCTTCATGTAGAGTGGGAATTGCTTCACGTTTGATTTTCTTTTTTGTCATTCTTTCGATATAGCGGAGATGATCCATTTCACGATAACTGACAAAAGTAATAGCTACTCCGGTTTTACCGGCTCTACCGGTTCTTCCAATTCGATGTACATAGCTTTCTGGTTCTTGAGGAATATCAAAGTTATAGACATGGGTTACGCCCGTGATATCGAGTCCACGCGCTGCGACATCAGTAGCCACCATAATATCGATTGTACCCTCTTTAAAACGACGTACAACGGTGTCACGGCGGGTTTGTGTTAAGTCGCCATGTAAACCCTCAGCAGCATACCCACGCTTGTTAAGAGCCTCTGTGAGTTCGTCTACACGTTTTTTTGTACGCCCGAAAACAATAGCTAGTTCTGGTGATTGAATATCAAGTAAATTGCATAATACATCAAATTTTTGTTTTGGTGCTAGCTCGATAAAAGACTGCTCGATATTTGGCATTGTTACTTCTTTTGCTTTCACTTTTACTTGAGTCGGATCAATCATAAATTTGCTTGCTAACTTGCGGATTTGCTCTGGCATCGTTGCAGAAAAGAGCAGCGTTTGGCGTTCCGTTGGTGCTTGATCTAAGATGGCTTCGATATCTTCGATAAAACCCATGTTCAACATTTCATCTGCTTCATCGAGTACAACGATCTGGGTATTCTGAAGGCGGATGGTTTTCCGGCGAAGGTGATCTTGTAATCTCCCAGGTGTACCTACAATGATTTGAGGGCGTTTTTTCAATGCTCTAATCTGTCTATCGATATCTTGACCGCCGTAAACTGGTAATGCACGAACTTGTTTAAATTGCCCGATTCGATTTAGTTCTTCTGCAACTTGAATCGCAAGTTCCCTTGTAGGGGCAATAACAAGTGCTTGGATACTTTCGTTTTGTGTATCAATGCGTTCGACTAAAGGAATACCAAATGCAGCGGTTTTTCCTGTTCCTGTTTGTGCTTGCCCGATTAAGTCTTTACCTGCTATTGTGATAGGGATTGTGTCTGCTTGGATATCAGTAGCTTCCTCATACCCCATCTGGTGAATGGCTTGAAGTAATTGAGCACTTAATCCTAGCTCAGAAAATGGTTTCAATTTGTTTAAAACTCCTTTGTGTGTAATTGATTTTTATTATTTGTATAAAATCTCATCCTATGTTGCAGGATGTAAAATTTAACTCTGATGAGCAAAGACACTAATTTGAATTGTTTCTTCTGCTTGATATATTTGTTGTTCTTACAAGGCGACTTATAAGAACATAAAAGATATTGTACCAAATATATCCTCGCTAAAATTTTGCTCAATTATAGAATCTAATCTTTTATCCCGCAAAAAATCCACCCAGCAAGGGTGGATTTGACTCAATTTATTTATTCATCTTATTTCTTTTCAATAACTTTGTCAATCAAACCGTATTCCAATGCTTCTTGTGCGCTCATAAAGTTATCACGATCTGTATCTTTTGCAATTCGTTCAATGGGTTGACCAGTGAATTCAGAGTACAAGTGGTTGAGTTTATCACGCATTTTGATAATACGTTTTGCACGTATTTCTATGTCAGATGCCTGTCCCTGTGCACCGCCAAGTGGTTGGTGAATCATCACTTCACTGTTTGGGAGAGCAAATCGTTTTCCTTTTGCACCAGCTGCAAGCAGGAAAGAACCCATAGAGGCTGCTATCCCAATGCAGTTTGTTTCCACATCAGGTTTGATGAATTGCATTGTATCGTAAATGGCCATCCCAGCAGTGATAGAACCGCCTGGAGAATTGATATATAGATGAATATCTTTTTCAGGATCTTCTGCTGCCAAAAATAACAATTGAGCTACAATTACATTAGCAACATCATCATCAATGGCACTGCCAAGAAGAATGATACGGTCTTTTAGCAATCGAGAGTATATATCATAGGAGCGCTCACCACGGTTTGTTTGTTCTACTACCATTGGTATTAGGTTGTTCATCATGTCGTCTCCTCCATATGTAGGAAATATTTTGTTTACAGAACTATCATACCCCATTGGTCAAAAAAGGTCAAATATAATATTTGACGAATTTACTTTTTGATTATCGGTTTAAACACTACAACTTTATACTTGTTTGACTATATTTGTGCTAAGAGTAAAGTTGTAAAATTCAAATTTTCTTGTTCTTTGTATTATACAACCTGTAGTGATTTTTGTTTACAAATCGAAAGTCAGTGATTTTTTTGAAATGTTTGCTGGCAAAAGGTATAGTGGATTCATAGGAAAAGGTGGGTTATTTCTAGAAAAGCAGTGATCTAATCTGATTTCTTAAAGGAATAAGAAGAAAAAGGTTTCTCTAGTTTAGAAGCAGCTTATTGAATCTCTTACATTATTATATAAAAATCAAAAATTTTTTATTGTGGTGATGAAATTGAAAAGAGCAAGAATAATTTATAATCCCTCTTCAGGAAGAGAGATTTTTAAACGAGAGTTACCTGACGTTTTGGTGAAGTTTGAGAAGGCTGGCTATGAAACCTCCTGTCATGAGACAACAGGTCAAGGAGATGCGGAGGCAGAAGCTAGGTTGGCTTCGAATCGGGGCTATGATGTTGTTATAGCTGCTGGTGGCGATGGTACGATTAATGAGGTGATTAACGGGTTGGCAGAAGCATTGGTACGACCGAAGTTTGGCGTAATTCCGGTAGGGACGGCAAATGATTTTGCACGGGCGCTTCATATTCCCCGGGTAATAGATAAAGCTGTAGATATCATCGTGCAAGGAAATTCTATACCAGTTGATATCGGAAAAATGAATTCCCGATATTTTATAAATATTGCAGGCGGAGGTGATCTTACAGAACTAACCTATGAGGTACCAAGCAAACTAAAAACGAGATTAGGGCAACTTGCCTATTACTTAAAAGGGATAGAAAAATTTCCATCACTAAAGGCAACTGAGGTTTCCATTGAGTATGATGGCAAGTTTTTTGATGGAGAAATTATGCTGTTCCTTGTAGCAAATACTAATTCTGTTGGCGGAATAGAGAAGCTGGCTCCAGATTCCAATATTCAAGATGGTAAGTTCTCCATGATCATATTGAAAAAGACAAATCTAACTGATTTTATCAGAATCGTAACTTTAGCAATTCGTGGTGAGCATCTCAATGATCCAAATATCATTTATGATAAAGCCAGCAGGATAATCGTAAACACGAAAGAAAAGATGCAGTTAAATATAGATGGGGAGTACGGGGGGGACGCTCCGGCTAATTTCATAAATCTGCAGCGGCATATGGATGTTTTTGTGCCGAGAAGACAAATAAAATAATGGTAGTATAGATGGGTCAATCTCCATTTTTCGCAATTAATCCAAATAGAAATATGATTTAAGATGATAGAAGTGCATCAATTTTAGATTGGAAAAAATTTTTGTTAATTAGTTGACAAGTCAACGTATTGTGAGTTACACTACTTATAGTTGATAAATCAACTTATTATAAAACCGCAGTGCCAGTTATATGCTGTGGCGGTTTATTACAGAAGGGTGCGAATGATATGTCTAGCGAAACATTTTCTAACAAAAAGAAGCGACTACAGGTTTTGGATTTGGAGATGGCATATGTAGAGGTAGGAACTGGAGATCCGATCGTCTTCTTACATGGAAATCCATCCTCTTCTTATCTCTGGCGGAACATAATTCCCTATGCACAAAAATTTGGACGCTGTATAGCACCGGATCTGATAGGAATGGGTGATTCTGATAAGCTATCGAACAGTGATTCTGATTCTTATACTTTTGTCCAACATCGAAAATATCTTGATGAACTTCTTAATAAACTGGGGGTTGATAAAAATATAATTTTTGTTGTACATGATTGGGGTTCAGCTTTGGGGTTTGATTGGGCGCGCCGTCATCCTGGGGCAGTAAAAGGGCTAGTGTACATGGAGGCGATTATTAAACCACGCAGTTGGAATGAGATGCCTGAACAAGGACGTAAAATTTTTCAAGCATTGCGTTCCTCTGAAGGAGAAAAGATGGTGTTGGAAGAAAACTCTTTTCTCAATGTTAATCTTCCAGTAAGTATTATACGAGAACTGACAGAGGAAGAAATGACAGAGTATCACCGTCCCTTTGTAAAAGCTGGTGAAGGACGCCGTCCAATGTTATCATGGGCGCGGGAGTTGCCTTTTTATGAAGACCCGTCTGAAGTGATTGACGTTGTGAATGCATATGGTAATTGGCTAGCACAAAGTACGATTCCTAAACTATTCATTCATACAGAACCTGGGAGAACTCCAAAATCCCACCTGGATTTTTGCCGCAGCTGGCCTGAGCAGACAGAAGTCGCCGTGTCGGGGCTTCATTACCCAATGGAAGATGCACCGGGTGAAGTAGGGAGTGCAATTGAAGTCTGGTTGAAAAAGATAAAATAGTTATTATCTAATCTGATAGTTATTTTGACTTCCTTAAAAACTATCAGATTTTTTCTTTTATAGATGACTTGAAAAAGGATTTTACCGAAGTTTGAAAGGATAAGCAAGATAATAGATTGACAATTCAAGCAAGAGTAGATACGATTATGATTAGAATTCTAACTAGATGTACTGAGTAGCAAGGGACGTGAGAAATTATGGAAACTTCCAGCTGGGATTGGAAGGATGGATCTCTTGGACGATTAATTAAAGTTTCCTATATCACCTTGCGTCGTGGAGTAGAGGATCAATTAAAGTCTATAGGCCTAACTCACACACAGTGGAGTGCGCTAGGGATTATTTACTATTTTCCAGGGATTACACCTTCGGAGATAGAGCCGATCTTAATGATTGAACGACCAAGTGTAACAAGTCTTATCAATGGTTTGGTCAAAAAGAATTTAGTGATGCGTGTAGATCATCCAAAGGATGCACGTTCAAAACAAATATTTTTAACAGATGAAGGAAAACAACTTGCCGTAAAAACACAATATTTCGCTCAAGTAGTAGAAGATCAGATAAAAGAAGGATTTACTTCTGAAGAGTTGGAAACACTTAAAAAGTTGCTTGTAAAAATGGTTGGTTTCTTTCCGAATAAGCCTTGATCAACCAAATTTTTTTGTTTATATAGTTAGAATTCTAATTAAAATAAGGGAGATAAATAGATGAGTAACGAGATGATCAAAGATCCAAATTGGCTAGGATTTCATCATATTGCTTTGGTTACAGCAGATTTAGATGCTACATTGACACTTCCCATGGCTGAAGCCATGGGATTCTTGGGACGGTAGCCTTCTGACTACTTCATTACCAAGCTAACTCCGTGAGCCCCACGGTTGAACAGAGTTTTTGTTGCTACGTCATAGCAAAGACTTACTGCTTGGATTTCGCATTTCAGTCTAGCCATTTTTCGGTACACATAGCATTTTACGTGCAAAACGATTGGTTTGCACAACCCTATATACTATCCACTTTTCAAAGAGCAACTGTCGATAGTCTAACAATAGAATGTATGTTTGTAACGTGTTTTTTGAAAGATTTGTCAGATTTACGAGAGGTAGAAACCTCCCTCATCTGAAAGTGAGACTTGCCACTTTAGTGGATTGGCGAAACTTGTGCTCCCGTTGTAGTGATGCTCGCTAACATCCCACGATTCAAACCGTGGGTTTTCTCACTCGCAAGATTATAAGTTTTTATCGAGATGTCCTTAAGATGAAAATAGGGCCAATTATTTCAGCTGCAAGACAACGTGGACGTCATTGTTTTATCAAGCCGGGTGATGTGGATACCTGGGGGATTCATTTTTTTGAAGACCCAGAAGCCCTAATTTTCCAAAGTATTGATGCATTGAAACAACTAGCAGAAAATCCAAAATCAACAGGGAGATTCGGCTTCCTGCCAGGTGCCATGCAACACATTGCTTTTCGTCTGAAAAAGAGGCTGCCTGGTCAAAGTAGTAATTTATAGACGGTTAAGTTTGAAAAGTTAATTACCTCTTTTTACAGACAATAGTTTTGTTCATCAGGTTTGATGTTAGATGATTCCATTATAGCATGTCGGAGCATGATTTTTACTTGCTTCATAACATCAAAAAGTCACAGTGCATGCTGTGTTTCACTGGTACATCTATACCGTTTGTGTTTTACTCCGCTGGATTTATCTTCTAAAGTATGGTATAGCAATAATAAAAAAGTTCTCCCTTCGTCTGATACAGACGAAAAGGAGAACATGTTACACTTACATTTGTTTCATTAAACGCTTTTAAAAAGATAACACATCATTAGAAATGTGGCTGTTTCATCAATATGGTGCGCCTACCAGGATTCGAACCTGGGCACCCGGCTCCGGAGACCGGTGCTCTATCCCCTGAGCTATAGGCGCATGATAGAACGACCATCATTATATCACGATATCAATCCATAGTACAACAATAAAAAAAGTGTACAATTTGTGGTTTACCTATACCCTAAAATATAGTAATTTAAAGAAGTAAACATTTTGTTGACAATGATTGATCCTATACATCATTTCTCATGATGATGATAGGAGTTGGTAGATGGCGATCTCATGAATGAACGATAATTTTTATCGTATATAGAGATAGTAAGCGGTTTCCATAAGGCATTTTGTCTTACACCTTAGAGATCAGTCAACGTATATCAACTCCCATTAGAAAGGATGATGGGATGCCATTCATCGTTAACAGTCCACTTGGACTGTTTTATTTATTTGAAATGGCATTTTTTTGGTCATACTACTAAGGAATGCATATAAGGAGGAAGTATGTATGGGTAAAGGTAGAGTTGCAATTAATGGATTTGGAAGAATTGGGCGTAATGTTTTTCGATCTTTGATTGATCATCCTAACTTAGAAGTAGTTACTGTAAACGATCTTACAGACAACAAAACATTGGCTCATTTACTTAAATATGATTCTGTACATGGTACATTGGATGCGACGGTGAAAGTGTCCGATAACGGCTTTAAAGTAAATGATCACGAAGTAAAAGTAACAGCTGAACGTGATCCTGAAAAACTTTCATGGGAAGAAGATAATATCGATATAGTAATTGAATCGACTGGGCGTTTTACCAAGCGTGCAGATGCAGAAAAACATCTCAAAGCCGGGGCGAAAAAAGTAATTATTTCTGCGCCTGCTACGGATGAAGATATTACGATTGTCCTAGGTGTAAATGAAGATAAATATGATGCACAAAGCCACCACGTGATTTCCAATGCATCATGTACCACGAACTGTTTAGCTCCAGTTGCAAAAGTACTGCATGAAAAATTTGGTTTGAAGCGTGGATTTATGACTACTGCACATGCATATACCAATGATCAGCAAATTTTGGATCTGCCCCACAAAGATTTAAGACGTGCCCGCGCTGCTGCTATGTCCATGATTCCGACAACAACTGGTGCAGCGAAAGCGATCTCTCTTGTTCTCCCTGAGCTAAAAGGTAAACTCAATGGTATGTCAATACGCGTTCCTTCTCCAACGGTATCCATTATTGACCTTGTAGCAGAATTAGATAAAGATGTGACAGCAGAAGAAATCAATAGTGCACTAAAAGAAGCAGCAGAAGGTGAATTGAAAAATATACTGGATTATTCCAATGAACCACTTGTATCAATTGACTACAAAGGAAATCCGCATTCTTCAATCGTAGATGGATTATCCACTATGGTATTAGAAGACAGCATGGTCAAAGTTCTCGCTTGGTATGACAATGAGTGGGGCTACTCCTGCAGAGTGGTAGATCTCGTTGATTTCATCTTAGAAAAAGGTGTTTAATCCTTTATTTGAGAAAGAATCTACATGTGTTGCTACTAAGGGAGGAATCATCTTTGAAGAAGCTTACTGTCTATGATGTAGATTTACAAAGCAAGCGAGTGTTTTGTCGAGTAGATTTTAATGTCCCATTGGCAAATGGTGAAGTGGCAGACGATACAAGAATTCGTGCTGCCCTTCCCACCATTAATTATCTACGCGAGCAAGGTGCAAAAATTGTTTTAGCAAGCCATTTAGGGAGACCAAAGGGAAAAGTAGTCGATGAATATCGATTAACCCCTGTTGCAAATCGTCTTTCTGAGCTTCTTTCTGTTAACGTAAAGAAAGTCGATCAAGTAGTTGGCCCGCAAGTAACGGAATCAGTAGAAAAGTTAAAAGATGGCGATATTCTACTATTGGAAAATGTCCGTTTCGAAGCTGGTGAGGAGAAAAATGATCCAGCTTTAGCTAAAGCGTTTGCCGATTTAGCAGATGTATTTGTTAATGATGCATTTGGTGCTGCCCATCGAGCACATGCTTCTACTGCTGGTGTGGCGGCTTATATCCCTGCTGTTGCTGGCCTATTATTACAAAAAGAACTAGAAGTGTTAGGGAAAGCGATAGGGGAACCGGATCGTCCTTTCACTGCCATCATCGGCGGTGCAAAAGTAAAAGACAAAATTGACGTAATACAAAATCTACTGCAAAAAGTAGACAATCTGTTAATCGGCGGTGGTCTAGCCTACACTTTTGTCAAAGCAGAAGGTTACGAAATTGGCACTTCTCTATTGGAAGAAGATAAAATTGATCTTGCAAAAAGTTTGATTCAAGAGGCCAAAGATCGAGGCGTGAAATTGTATCTTCCGATTGATGCAATTATTACTGACCATTTTGGAGAAGATGCAGTAGGAACTGTGGTAGATATTGACCAAATCCCTCCCAATCAGATGTCCCTTGATATCGGTCCCAAAACAAGAGAAAAGTTTCGAGACGTTATCTTACATTCTCAATTGGTGCTTTGGAATGGACCAATGGGCGTTTTTGAAATTGATCAGTTTGCCCAAGGTACTTACAAAGTAGCGGAAGCACTTGCAGAATCGGATGCTTATTCGATTGTTGGTGGAGGAGACTCTGCAGCAGCACTAGTGAAATCGGGTTTAGCAGATCAAGTGGATCATATATCAACCGGCGGCGGGGCATCATTGGAATTTTTAGAAGGTAAAGCACTTCCTGGTGTTGTGGCCTTAACAGATAAAGAATAGGGGGGGGAATCATGCGTAAACCAATTCTTGCAGGAAACTGGAAGATGTATAAAAATATTCTGGAAACAAAGGACTATTTAAGACAGTTTCATGAGAATGCAATTCCTGATGATCGTGAAGTAGTCATTTGTGCACCTTTTCCATCCTTGCCTTGGTTAACAGAAGCTTGTGAAGGGACTGCCATTCAAATAGGTGCACAGAATGTGCACTGGGAATTAGAAGGCGCTTTTACGGGTGAGGTAAGTGTGCAAATGCTAAAAGCTCTTCATGTGACCCATGTGATTATCGGGCATTCGGAGAGACGGGCATACTTTGCAGAAACCGATGAAATGATTGGGCGAAAAGTTCGTACATCCTTAACTGCGGGCCTTACTCCTATTTTATGTGTGGGAGAAACCTTGGAAGAAAAGGAATTAGGAAAGACAAATGAAGTAGTCAAACGTCAATTGCGCACTGCTCTAGAAGATATAAGTCCAGTAGAAGTGGGCAGACTAGTGGTAGCATATGAACCAGTATGGGCAATTGGATCAGGACTTGCAGCAACAACCGACGATGCAGAACATGTTATATCCTATATTCGATCTTTACTTCCAGAAAGATGTCAGGACAAAGTGAGAATTCTTTATGGTGGCAGCGTGAAACCTGAGAATATAGCAACATACATGAGTCAGCCAAATATTGATGGGGCACTTGTCGGTGGTGCTAGTTTAGATCCGGTCCAATTTCACCGAATGTTAGATGAGGTGTAAATCATGCATAAACCAGTAATGCTCTGTATTTTAGATGGATTTGGTTTGCGCGAAGAAACCAAAGGAAATGCAGTAGCAGCAGCTAAAAAACCAAACTTTGACCGTTATTGGAGCAAATTCCCACATACAACACTACAAGCAAGCGGTCACGCAGTTGGTTTGCCAGATGGACAGATGGGAAATTCAGAAGTAGGTCATTTAAATATCGGTTCGGGCAGGATTGTCTATCAAGATTTGACCAGAATAACAAAAGCAATCAATGATCGGTCTTTTTTTGACAATGAAACCTTTATTCAGGCGATTAAACATGTAAAAGACAATAATAGTAGTTTACATTTGTATGGATTACTTTCAGATGGTGGAGTACATAGTCATATCAAGCATCTGTTTGCTTTATTGGAATTAGCAGCTGAGGAAAAATTAGAAAACGTTTTTGTGCATGCTTTTTTGGATGGCCGCGATGTATCTCCTGATAGTTCGGTCAAATATATTCGTGATCTTCAATCGAAAATGAAGGAACTTGGGGTAGGTAAAATCGCTACGCTGCAAGGTAGATATTATTCCATGGACAGAGATAAACGATGGGAACGTACAAAAAAATCATATGATGCGATGGTATATGGAGAAGGTCCGACTTACCAAGATCCAGTTCAAGCTGTACAGGAATCGTATGAAAAAAGTGTTTATGATGAATTTGTTATGCCTACCGTTATTGTTGATGAGAACGGACAAGCAATCGGAAATATTAAAGATAATGATGCCATTATATTTTATAATTTTCGACCAGACAGAGCGATCCAAATATCCCAAGCGTTTACGAATGAAGATTTTCGTGGATTTGATCGTGGGAATCATCCGCCAAAAAACTTATTCTATGTTTGTCTTACAAAGTTTAGCGAGTCAGTAGGGGGATATGTTGCATATAAACCTACAAACTTAGATAATACATTGGGAGAAGTCTTAGCACAGAATAGATTGCGTCAGTTAAGAATTGCGGAAACAGAAAAGTATCCTCATGTTACCTTTTTTTTCAGTGGTGGAAGAGAAGATCCATTTCCAGGGGAAAAACGCATTTTGATCAATTCTCCCAAAGTAGCAACTTATGATTTAAAACCAGAAATGAGCGCATATGAAGTAACCGATGCATTGTTGACAGAGATAGAAGAAGAAAATTTTGAAGTGATTATCTTAAATTTTGCTAATCCAGATATGGTAGGACACTCTGGAAAAATGGAACCTACAATCAAAGCAATCGAAGCAGTGGATGAATGTCTTGGAAAAATAGTAGATGCCTTATTATCCAAAAATGGAGTTGCGATTATTACTGCCGATCATGGGAATTCCGATATGGTAATCGATGAAAATGGCAATCCATTTACTGCTCATACTACCAATCCAGTGCCATGTATTGTGACATTACCGGAAACAAAATTACGTGATGATGGAGTATTGGCTGACCTTTCACCAACTATTTTGGATTTGCTAGATGTAGAAAAACCAAAAGAAATGACAGGAAGGTCTTTACGATTAGGAGGGGATACCAAATGACAACGATAGAAACCGTTTATGGCCGCGAAGTATTAGATTCACGTGGTAATCCAACTGTAGAAGTAGAAGTGACACTAGAATCAGGTATTGTAGGACGTGCTATTGTTCCATCTGGTGCATCTACAGGAGCACACGAGGCAGTAGAACTGCGTGATGGCGAAAAAGACCGTTATGCAGGGAAAGGTGTGTTACAAGCAGTTCGCCATATCAATGGGATTATCGCTGAGGAATTAGAAGGTATGGATGCTTTGGATCAGTTGATGATTGATCAAGCGATGATTCAACTTGATGGTACGCCTAACAAAGGACGTTTGGGAGCAAATGCTATTTTAGGTGTTTCCATGGCTGTGGCTCGTGCAGCTGCAAACGCACTTGGGGTTCCATTATACAATTACTTAGGTGGTTTTAATTCCAAGGTGCTGCCTGTACCAATGATGAACATTTTGAATGGCGGTGCACATGCTGATAATAATGTTGATATCCAAGAATTTATGGTTATGCCAGTGGGAGCCAGCAACATTCGTGAAGCAGTAAGAATGGGAGCAGAAATATTCCATTCTTTGAAAAAAGTATTGAATGAACAGGGACTTTCTACCGCTGTAGGAGATGAAGGCGGATTTGCTCCAAACCTAGCTTCCAACGAAGAAGCATTAAAAACGATTGTGACAGCAATTGAACGAGCAGGATATAAACCTGGAACAGAAGTAAAACTCGCATTGGATGTAGCTGCAACAGAAATATATCAAGATGGAAACTATCACTTTGCTAGCGAAGGAATTACCCGTACTGCCGAAGAAATGATCGCTTTCTATGAGGATTTGGTTTCTAAATACCCAATTGTATCCATTGAAGATGGACTAGCTGAAGATGATTGGGATGGATGGAAATTGCTGACCGAACGTCTTGGCGAGAAAGTCCAGCTTGTTGGAGACGATTTATTCGTTACCAATACCGAGCGCCTAGCAGATGGAATCAGCCGTGGGGTAGGAAATTCTATCTTAGTAAAAGTAAACCAAATTGGTACATTGACAGAAACTTTTGATGCGATTGAAATGGCGAAACAAGCTGGGTATACTGCCGTTATCTCTCACCGCTCCGGCGAAACAGAAGATACGACGATTGCAGATATTGCAGTAGCTACTGGAGCAGGCCAAATCAAAACAGGTGCACCGTCTCGTACGGATCGTGTGGCAAAATATAATCAATTGATGCGGATTGAAGATGAACTTGCCTTCACTGCTGCATACTTAGGAGATAAAGCTTTTTACAACCTCAAGTAATTGTGGTACATTGAATGAGGCGAGGAGGTATGGAAATGGTACTTGCAACAAAAATTTTGTTTAGCATTGTTAGCGTAGCACTCATCGTTGTCATTCTTATGCAATCGAGCAAAAGCGCTGGTTTATCTGGTGCCATTGGTGGCGGCGCTGAACATAATATGGGCAAAGCAAAAGCAAGAGGTATTGACTTACTGTTGTCTCGTTTAACAGCAGTATTGGCAGTGTTGTTTATGGTTCTTGCTCTAGCGGTCGGATATTTTATAAAGTAATTAATTAAATCGAAAACAGCTGATACAGCTGTTTTTTCTTTTTGTTTCTTTATTATTAGGAATAGTTGAAAAAGGGGAAGAGTTTCTTTATAGTAAATTAAGGGGAATTTTCCCTTTCATAGACAGAAAGGTCACATCCCCATGGCTAAGATTACAGACATTGAGAAATTGTGAAAACTGACTAATGCTGAGCTGAAGGAGCTACTGAAGTCTCTTAACTTCGACAATAGTGATGTAAATTTTATTCTTGAGCTGTTTGTAATGAATCAGAATACTTTTAGGGAAGATCCGATCACAGAAGAGATCATTGACTCTATTCCGCATTATATGGATCAAGCGAAGGCAGTCCAGAAGAAGCTCTAGTCTTTATTAATCAAAAAGCAGGGACAGAATTTCTTTTCTGTCCCTGCAGTGCGTTTTGTAATAAATTTTATTAGGAATATTCTTTTATTATTACGCAATTCTTTAACAAATAGTTTGACAATTCCATACGGCTAAAGCCGTTGGATTCTTGGGACGATAGCCTCATGACTATTTCATTACCAAGCTAACCCCGTGCGCCATACGGTTTATGTTTGTTGTTTTTTCTTTGCCCCGAGCAAACTTGGTTTTCGTCTGTCGCGACTATACATATATTACCACGAGAACGTTTGTTTGTAAATCTATTTTTTCCAAAGGTTGAACTGCTGAAGGGAAATTCCTTCCCCTCGTTCAACGCTCGCTTTCATCCCACGATTTAAATCGTGGGTTTTCTCGCTCGCAATGCTATAATAAACAATAACTGACCACTCTTAACACAAGGCAGGGACAATGCTTACAGAGCAGGAAAAGCGTGTAGAGAGGAACAGCAAGTTTCTTGCGAAGGTTCTTCGACACAATCCGGAGCTGGTGGGTATCACACTGGATGAAGCCGGATGGGTTCTTATAGCAGTTCTGCTAGCTGCATGTGCAAACAGCGGTCGGCAGATGACAAATGCTGAGCTATTTGAGACAGTCGAGCTCAATAACAAGCAGCGGTTCGAGCTCTCACAGGACGGGCTTTCTATCCGAGCTACCCAGGGCCATTCGATTACAGTAAATCTCGATCACCCAGTGAAGAATCCTCCGGAGGTTCTCTTCCATGGAACCACTTGTGAAGCTTGGCGAAAGATCAAGCTGGAGGGATTGAAGAAGGGAAAGCGTCACGATGTTCACCTTTCTTCGTCTAAGGAGACAGCTACCCAAGTTGGATCGCGTCATGCAAAGGACGAGAACGACCTTGTAATCCTGCAGGTAGACACCAAGGCAATGGTACAGCAGGGACACGAGTTTCGGGTTACTCCGAATGGAGTCTGGCTGATCGAGCATGTTCCGCCTGCGTTTCTGTCAAGGGTGGAGTTTGACAACCTGGGTAACTAGGTTGTGGGGGTGATGTTCTGTTGTCACCCCGCATAATATTATGTCTAAACAAATAAAACTGCTGTGTATAGGATGCACCGCAGTTTTTTTAAATAGCATGATTTATTTGAGCAATTTTTCGATAGCCGATTTCTCCGTTGTTTTTAGCCAAGTATCGAAATTCATAAGATCAGGGACAATTTGTTGTAATGCCTGAAAATTTACTTGATAGCCCACTTCATTATAAAATTGATAGATTTTAGCAACTTCTTCACTATGCTGATATACAAGATCTAGAGGTACTTCTTTGTATTGAATAGATCTTCCAATTTTCTCAGACAACAATTGTACAATTTGTGGTGGTGTCATGGAGTCTCCAGCGATTTCGATCGTTTTACCAATAAACTTATTTGGAGAATGAAATGCAGTTGCTACGAATTTCCCAATATCTTCTACACTGATCATTGGCACTTCTACATCAGATTTTATCGGAATCGAGAAGAATCCATCGGGTGAAATAAATCGTGGACTGACCAATTCCTCCATAAACGCTGCTGGACGTAATACGGTAACAGGTAAACCGAGTTCAACCATATGTTGTTCTAACTCCCATTTTGCGACACTTCGATAAGCAGATTGCCCTTCTGATCCTCCAACAGAAGAAAAAACGAAGTGTTCTATACCATTAGATTTTGCAGCTAAAGCTACATTTTTTCCAAATCGGAGTTCATCATCGTAGTCACTAATAGGGAGCATAAAGAAAATACCATATACGTCTTTACTGACTTCTTTTAATGAATCTACATCATTCATATCACCTTGAAATAATTCAGCACCCATATCTGATAACTTTTTCGCTACTGCTGATTCTGAGTTTCGAGTAAGTGCTCGTATTTTCCATCCAAATTGTAACAAATGATGTATAACAGCTCCTCCTTGTTGTCCTGTAGCTCCTGTAACAAAAATCGTTTTCTTTTCTGTTTTCATATTCATTTCTCTCCTTTATATAGTTTCTCAAAAATATAAAATCGAATAACGCTATATCCGTATTAATTAACTGTTTTAAATGCATTTCGTATCGACGCTATGGTTTGGTCTGATATATTTCGAATAGTGGATTGGTCTAACTCCTTCCAGTTTTCTATCAACCAATTATCGCTTGCACCGTCGATTGCAATCATCCATTCCAATAGTAGCTCTTTTGGTAAATCAGTTCGAATGACTCCGAGTTCTTGACCTTTTTTTATTAGATTCATGGCGTGTTCTTTACTTTCTTGAACCAGTGATGCGAGTCGTTCGGATGGATCTGTAATCTTAGGGATTACACCGAATATTCTAAAAAGCCAAGGTCGGTCAAATGATCGTGAGATAGGCTCGTAGTGTTGTTGTTCTATGGTTTTCCAGAAATTATTTGCAGTCAAAGTGTTTAAATCTAATTCTAGATTGGATAGGCATAAACATTCATTCACATATCCCACTACTGTACAAAATAGATCAGCTTTGTCTTCAAAATAGTAGTAAGCAGCTCCTTTGCTCATATTCGATTTTTCAAGGATTCGATTAAGTGAGGATCGCTCGAATCCATAGGTTGAAAATTCTTGTGCTGCTTGTTTCAAGAGAATTTCTTTCTTCTCATTCGAAAGTTTTTCAAATCGTGGGTACGGCACTTGGTTACCTCCAATTCAAATAGACTGATTGGTTAGACTTGGTGGTCTGTATCTGTTAATAACATTATTACTATTAATCATAATTGTAAATATAATTAGAAAAATAATTTAATAGCAAATGAAAACGCTTATTAACTACATTGTTATCAATATTGTTGGTTCATTCAGTCAATCAGTAGAACTATTATTGTTTGTTTTTTGCGATTTGTTTCCTATCATGGTATAATTTCATAAGAGTTTCCAGCACTTTTCCTATTCAAGACGACTAAAGCGACTCCGGCAACGAGTCGCTTTCATTATAAATCGGAGCTGAATGTGATGCAGAAAGTAACCCGCTCAAAAGACCCTTTTTTTTATTCTGGAGGAAAAACGGGTATCCTACTAATACATGGATTTACTGGTACTCCTTCTGAATTAAGACCGATGGGAGATTATTTGTATAGTAAAGGATTTACTGTATCTGCACCGCTTTTAACAGGTCATGGAACAACACCAGAAGACATGCAACAAACTACTTGGCAGCAATGGGTGAGTGATGTAGAAACTGCTTATCGTGCGTTGAAGAAAGCAGATATCGATAAAATTTATGTTGCAGGGCTCTCTATGGGGGGAATATTAGCATTTCATTTAGCGTTAAATTACCAGACAGAATTAAGCGGATTAATTGCTATGTGTGCTCCAATTAAAGTGAAAGATTTTCGGGCAAATTTTGTTCGATTGATTCATTGGTTTATGCCATTTTCGTTAAGAAGCGAACCTAAGCACCCCGATATTGAGCAGCATCTTATTCCATATGATCGAACACCACTCAAAAGTGTTGGAGAGTTAAATCGATTGATCCGTTATGTACGAAAAAGATTGAGTAAAATCGAACTGCCTGCCTTAATTGTGCAGTCACGGAATGATGAAACAGTATCTCCGCAAAGCGGACCGATTATTTATAACAGTATTTCATCTCCAGATAAAGCGTTCACTTGGTACGAAAAATCATCACATATTATTACGGTTGATAAAGAGCGAAAAAAGTTATTTAAAGAAGTAGAGCAATTTATATTGCGAACTTCTTCTGAAAGGGAGTAATTTAGGTTGTTAACTACCCAAAAATTATTGCAGTTTTTAGATCAAGAAGCATATAAACCGCTGACTTTCCTTGAAATTATGGAAGCGCTTGATTTAAAGGCTCATGAGACAGAACTAAGAACCCTATTACAAGAATTGGAAGCGACTGGTCAAGTAGTCAAAACCAAAAAAAATAGTTACGGCACTCCAGAAAGAATGAATTTAGTTCGTGGAAAAGTTCAAGGGAATGCCAAAGGATTTGCTTTTGTCATTGCAGATAGTAGCGATTTAAAAGATATCTATATCCATGCAAGTGATATGAATGGCGCGATGGACGGGGATATCGTTCTTGTTCGTGTGTTCCAAAAGAAGAAACAAGACCGTCGTCCCGAAGGAGAGATTGCGAGAATCGTTAAGCGTGGTCGTTCACAAATTGTCGGCGTTTTTCGGGCGATTAATGAACATTTTGGATTTGTTGTTCCAGACGATCGCAGATTACCGGCAGATGTATTTATTCCAGCTGAATATCGTATGGGAGCGAAAAATGGGCAAAAGGTAGTAGTGAAGCTAAGTCATTTCCCTTCAGATCGTAATAGTGCAGAAGGTGAAATAATTGAGATTATTGGAAACAAAAATGATCCAGGTGTGGATATTGTATCTATCATACGCAAACATGGACTACCAGAGCATTTTCCTCCTGAAGTGGAATTGGAAGCAGAGTCTATAAGTGAAACAATTCAAGAGGAGGATCTCATCGGAAGAAAAGATTTACGGAAACGGATCATGGTTACGATTGATGGAGAGGATGCAAAAGACCTTGATGATGCTGTTTCTGTAGAACAACTGGCGGGTGGAAATGTACGACTTGGCGTTCATATTGCAGATGTTGGCTACTACGTGAAAGAAGGCAGCGCGTTAGACCGAGAAGCATATGAACGGGGATGTAGTGTATATTTGGTAGATCGTGTAATTCCGATGTTACCGAAACGCCTATCCAATGGTATTTGCAGTTTAAATCCACATGTTGATCGTCTAACAATGACTTGCGATATGGAAATCGATAATCGCGGTGAAGTTTTACAGTATGATATTTATCCATCTGTCATCTGTACCAATGAGCGAATGACTTATCGCAATGTGCAAAAAATATTGGAAGAAAATGATCAAGAACTGATCGAGCGTTACAAACCATTGGTTCCTCATTTTGAGTTGATGGCACAATTAGCAGGAAAACTCCGTTCCAAACGAACAAGACGCGGTGCTGTAGATTTTAATTTTACAGAAGCGAAGATTGTTGTAGATGAAAATGGAAAACCGATTGATATCGTCAAACGTCCACGTTCTGTAGCGGAAAGATTAATCGAAGAATTTATGCTTGCAGCAAATGAGACCGTTGCTGAGCATTACAATCGCCTTGAAGTGCCTTTTGTATACCGGATCCATGAAAATCCGGATGCAGAGAAACTGCAATCCTTCTTTCAATTTGTTACAACTTTTGGCTACCGTATGAAGGGAAAGGCAGATAAAGTAAAACCAAGAGCTCTCCAAGATTTATTGGCGAAAATTAGTGGAAGACCAGAAGAGACAGTTATCAGTACTATTATGCTTCGTTCGATGAAACAAGCAAAGTATTCTACACAAAACGCAGGACATTTCGGATTAGCAGCAAATTTTTATTCGCATTTCACTTCGCCTATTCGGAGGTATCCTGACTTATTAATTCATCGGGTGATGAGAGAAATATTCAATGAAGGAAGCCTATCAGCCGAACGAACAGAGCAACTGCAGATATTTCTTGCCGATGCTGCAGATCAGTCTTCTATTCGTGAGAGAATTGCTGTAGATGCTGAGCGCGAAACGGATGATCTCAAACAAGCAGAGTATATGACTGAGCATGTTGGTGAAGAATTTGACGGTATTATTAGCGGAGTCACAAGCTTCGGCGTGTTTGTGGAGCTGGAAAATACCATCGAAGGTCTGGTGCATGTTAGCTTTTTAAACGATGATTATTATCGTTATGAAGAGAAATATTATTGCCTAATTGGTGAACGTACAGGCAGAGTCTTGCGTATTGGGGATAAAGTTAGAATCAAGGTCAGCGGAGTAAATATGGAAGATCGTAAAATTGACTTTGAACTTTTGGAGCATATACCACAAGATATCCCATTGCCAACTTCATCCAAGGAAAAAGAAAAGAAAAAGAAGAAGCCAGTAAGAAAAAATCAGCAATCTGCAAAAAAAGTTCCTACACGTAAACCAAGAAACATAGCAAAAAAAGAGGATGGAAAAGACGATACAGCAAGTAATTCTGGCAAACGTCGCAGAAGAAAATCAAAAAAGCCGAGTGTAAAATAAAGGAAAAAGGCTTACTGCGTAAGATGCAGTGAGCCTTTTAGTGAAAATCGCATGATTAGGATTGTTTTGCAAAACGACGGTATGCAAGCAGTGAACCACCTAATACGAGAAGCACAAGACCAGTTACCATGCCAGTCGGATTTGCTGTAGCAGTTTTTGGCATTGGTCCGCCTTTTTTGGTGTTTTTGATAACTTGATCTACTGCACCTTTATCAACTGGCTTTGTTGGCTTATAATCGGATGGAGGTGGTTTGATGTCTCCTCCATTGCCCTCTTCTGTAACTTCTAATGTCAAATATTTAATCACAAATGTATCTTCACCGTCTACTTTCCCTTCAAAGGCAATGTATACAAGATAAGTGCCTTTTTTAATACCAGTAAAGGTATGGGAGAAAGTCGTTCCTTTATAGTTTTCTACATTTTTTTCAGCAATAAGTTTATCGCCGTTTTGATCTCCAACAGCGATTCCCCATTGACCTACTGCATTTTTCGCTGGATCCAGTGTGCCAGTGAATTTATCGTTATTTCCAATTTGTGTATAGTCAAATTTTAAATCTGGTAGCGTATGTGTGCCTTCTACTTTATTATCTTTACCATCTGTCTTTCCTTCGAAAATAACTTTGACATCATGTGATTTTGTTTCTCCATCATTCATATCATCATCCATCGATAACTGGAAAGTAACAGAGGTTTTTTTATTTTGTTTTGTGCTTTTTTTCTTACCATCAACATAAAATGTCCAAGTTCCTTCAGCGGACTTTACATCTGTTAATTTTGCATGGATAGCATATCCGATATCACTAAATTGCCGGTGAATTTCCAGCTTTGTATCCGTAACAGGAGTAGTGTTTTCTGTATTCGTTTTATCTTCTTGATTATTTGCAGGAGTTTCTGTGCTAGGTTTCGTTGTTTCTTTTTCTTTTGAATCATCTGCTGGATTTTGGGATTTATCATCAGCAGGTTTTTGCTCAGCAGGTTCATCTTTTGTAGACAGAGGTTGTTCCAATGTAGTTACTTTTTGTTCTGATTTTGTTTCTTCTGCTTTCACAATGGTATGTAATGGGGAAAGTGTGAAAATTAATGCTAGTGAGAAAACAGAAATAAGTAAGCGCTTCATCACGCAGTTTTCCTCCTTGAGGTAAATGAAATTATATTTAAGACTAGCTAATTATATGTTTTTAAAATGGGCAAATCAACTAAAATATCAAAGAAAGGTGGAGAAAATGTCGGTTTTTCGTGTATAGTTTGTGAAGTTTCATTCGTTATTCGTAATATTCGGGATGGAAATATTTTAGAGTAGATAAATTTTGAATCAAATTGTCAATTTCCAATTTTTATGTAATTATATAATTAACAAGTGAACTTCTATGAGGTGGAGATTATAAATCCTTCCTTTTTTTATGTTATTGTCATAGTTGTTGCAGCCATTGTCTTCTTGCGAAGAACACGTTCGATGTACAGACCTATGTCTGGAGATGGTTTTCGATTGCTTTTTCCGATCCTGCTTGTGATTGTGATTAGTGTGCCATATCTATTGAATTCAAAAGTACATCTTGCTCCTTGTATCTGGTGCAGTGCAGTTGGAACTGGTATTTTATTATTCATACCATTGATGTATACAACAAATTATGAAATTCGATCAGATAAGCTGATTTATGCTGTTAAAAACAATGGATTCATTGTCTCCTTTATCATCGTTTTTCTGATTCGGTTTTTACTTCGAGATTATTTGAGATTTCTGGGTCCGGACAAAGAGATTGCTTTATTTCTGGTGCTTGTGTTAGCATGTGTGATTCCTTGGAGGGTTATTTCCTTTCTGAAATTTCGCAAGCTTAAAGCAAGTGTAAACGATATATCAGTTGTTGCTGCATCTTGAAGTTTGATTTTGACATTTTATTGATGGTAAAATATAATAATAAGGTGTTATTCCATTATAAAAATTTAAATTTGGGGTATTAGCTCAGCTGGGAGAGCGCTACACTGGCAGTGTAGAGGTCAGCGGTTCGATCCCGCTATACTCCACCACCTAAACCTCTTGATATACAAGGGGTTTTGCTATGTCCCGAAGTTAGTATCAGGTGCTAAAAAGTGGCAATTTACCACAAATTTACCACGCACTTGGGTACAGTAAGGTTACAGGAGGAGATTTGGGCTTATAATAGAACCAATAGGCTTGTTTTTTATCGTAATTCAAATAGACATATTTTTAGGTGATAATTATACATATTTTTGAACGCCACAATCTGTCGTAAAAGAGAACAAAACCCTTGGTATACATTCCAAGAGTTTTGTTCTCTTCTTTATCTTATATTTTGTTTTCCAAAGTGTAATTTCTTGTTGGATTACACCAACTTTATAATGGTAATGGCTGCGGAATCTCCGATTAGAGTTCCTCCTGCAGTTGGATCAAGAATAATACTACCGGGTGCTGCTGAACTGTTATTTACTAAAGTTAGAGTACTTGGGGCAACAGTAACAGTAAAAATAGTTATACCCGAATTAATATTTTCGTTCGACATTTGTCCAAATCTTCCTCCCGGTATAGGTGATCCATTTAAAAAGAAAGAAAACTGGTTGTTCTCACGAGCAGAAAGACGAAATTCAGCTAGGTAAACCCCTGTTGATCCAACTATAATAGTTGGCGTTCCAGCTACGTGACTAAATGGAGCAGAAATTGGACCATTTGTGTTAAAAGAAACGCTTCCACCAATAGGGACTGTTTGGGTGGTTGTATCATAAACAAACAGATATCCAAGAGATGCTGTTCCAGTAGCGCCAGTAGTACCAGTAACCCCAGTAGCCCCAGTAGCGCCAGTAGCCCCAGTAGCTCCGGTTACCCCATTAACACCGAATGCTCCAGTAGGCCCAGTGACCCCAGTAGCGCCAGTAGCCCCAGTAGCTCCGGTTACCCCATTAACACCGGATGCTCCAGTAGGCCCAGTGACCCCAGTAGCGCCAGTAGTCCCAGTAGCTCCGGTTACCCCATTAACACCGGATGCTCCAGTAGGCCCAGTGATCCCAGTAGCGCCAGTAGCCCCAGTAGCTCCGGTTACCCCATTAACACCGGTTACGCCAGTAGCTCCGGTTACGCCAGTAGCTCCGGTTCCCCCGGTAGTCCCGGTTACGCCAGTAGCTCCGGTTCCTCCGGTAGTCCCGGTTACGCCAGTAGCTCCGGTTCCGCCAGTAGTCCCGGTTACGCCAGTAGCTCCGGTTACGCCAGTAGCTCCGGTTACGCCAGTAGCTCCGGTTCCTCCGGTAGTCCCGGTTCCCCCAGTATCCCCAGTTACTCCAGTAGAACCAGTAACCCCAGTAGCTCCGGTTACACCAGTAGTCCCGGTTACTCCAGTAGAACCAGTAACCCCAGTAGCTCCGGTTACGCCAGTAGTCCCGGTTTCTCCAGTAGAACCAGTAACCCCAGTAGAGCCGGTTCCCCCAGTAGCCCCGGTTACGCCAGTAGCTCCGGTTTCTCCAGTAGAACCAGTAACCCCAGTAGCTCCGGTTACACCAGTAGTCCCGGTTTCTCCAGTAGAACCAGTAACCCCAGTAGCCCCGGTTCCGCCAGTAGCTCCGGTTCCGCCAGTAGCCCCGGTTCCTCCAGTAGTCCCGGTTTCCCCAGTAGAACCAGTAACCCCAGTATCCCCAGTTCCGCCAGTAGCTCCGGTTCCGCCAGTAGCTCCGGTTCCGCCAGTAGCTCCGGTTCCGCCAGTAGCTCCGGTTCCGCCAGTAGCTCCGGTTCCGCCAGTAGCTCCGGTTCCGCCAGTAGCCCCGGTTACGCCAGTAGCCCCGGTTACCCCAGTAGAGCCGGTTACCCCAGTAGAACCGGTTCCTCCAGTAGCTCCGGTTCCTCCAGTAGTCCCGGTTCCTCCAGTAGAGCCGGTAACCCCAGTAGTCCCGGTTCCTCCAGTAGTCCCGGTGATCCCGGTAGAACCAGTAACTCCAGTAGCCCCAGTAACTCCGGTAGCCCCAGTGGGACCAGGAGGTCCTCCTGATGGACCAGTAGGACCAGTAACACCAGTAACACCAGTAACACCAGTAACTCCTGTGGGTCCAGTAGGGCATATACATGGCTGAGGTGGGAAAATCCCTAAACATTGTTGAGGGGGAGTTACGAATTGATTACAAGAATTGCGTGGTCTGGGTCTAATCATAAGGATTAATCTCCCTGTAATTTAGTGATATATCAATTTATGTTAGATGGCATTTGTTTGTAAATTGAATATACCCATTTGATAAATAAGCTAGTTTATAGCCGGGGCTTATGTCTTTCAAAAAATTGAGTTACCAATACCTCTTGTGCGAGTAATGTATAAGGGGTTGGAATTAAGATAAAGACCATGTTGACCACAAAAAGACCACGCACTTATGATAACTGGGGTAAACTAGAGGGGACTAAACAGCAAATGAAACCTTGAAACCCTGTACAACGATTCACTTGTGTACACTAAGATAATCTAGAATCCATTAGTAAGTTACACTGGCAGTGTAGAGGTCAGCGGTTCGATCCCGCTATACTCCACCACAGATGTTATAGTCGTTGGTGTACCGTTATTCTACCGTAGTGTTAATGTTCGCTCTTCGGAAGTGGTAGCGGTACACTTTTTATACAACCCTAAACCTTCTTACACGTATATACGCGTGATAGGAAGGTTTTTTATCTGCCAATGTGATTGAAAGACAATCTTAATATGATTAATAAGAATGTTGATATTGCTGTTCTTTTGGATAAATGGGTTGTTCTGGAATTGTCGCCTTTGGTCGGGTTTTGGCTCTTGCAACCGTTTACGTGTGGAAGCCTTTTGAGCAGTTTAAGCAGTATTCATTCTATATAATTTTAATCATAGAGGAAGCGTAAGTAGTGGCTTGTAATCAAATCCGACAAGTGGATTCATCAAGCAATCTTCGAAGTTGAAGAGCAAATCAAATATAAACAAGTATTTTATACCTATAAAGGAGAACAAGTATGTGTTTTCTTTCCAGCGAAAAACTGGGTAAATATAACGATTTTTCCTCGTCTACAAGTGAGACTTGCCACTTTAGTGAACTAGCGAAACTTGTGCTCCCGTTGTAGTGATGCTCGCTAACATCCCACGATTCAAACCGTGGGTTTTCTCACTCGCAAGATTATAAATTTTTAGAGATAAATTGAGGTACGCTTCAAATGATTAATATGTGCTTGCATACCTTCACTAAATCTTGTAAAAGTCCTCTAATATTTTTAGAGGACTTTTATTATTGATTGTATTTAGGTCACTTTTTCTAATCGACGGCAAAAAATGGAGAGTTGAAGATCAAAAAACTCATTTTACAATTCATCAAAACCATTATCATCGTCAACCTTTGTGTATTGACGAGATTTTCCTTCGAAGAAGTCTTGTTTGGAGTCATCAATGTCTTCAAAATAACGAATCCATTTCATAGGGTTTATTGTAACTTCTGGATAAGGTTTTTCTCCAATTAGTTGCATACAGCGTTTATTTGCTGTGAATTTTAAATATTCCTCCATTGTATGGGGATCAATATTATCAAAACGATCTCCAATAATGAATTGACTCCATTCTGTTTCCAGTTCTGTTGCTCTGGTGAATGCATTTAACACGAATTGCCTTAGTTTTGGTGTGTCCAATTCTGGATAATCGGTAAGAATAGCGTGGAAGGTTTCAGAAAATAAACGGACATGTTGATTCTCGTCCCGATTTATATAATTGATCATTTGACTGGAAGCGGTCATTTTCCCTTGACGTGCAAGGTCATAGAAGAAAGCAAACCCAGCATAAAAGAATAGACCTTCCAAAATAACGTCAAACACGATAGATTTCACCATATTTTCTGGAGATGGACTCGTTGCAAATTCTTCATAACCACTAGCCACAAAGTCATTTCGTTTTCTTAGCACAGGAAGAGTCTTCCAGTATTCGAAAACCTCATCTTGAATATGTTTGGGAACCAAAGAACTCAATACGTAGGAATAAGAATGATTATGTACAACTTCCTGTTGTGCAAGGATAATCATCAGAGCATTTACACTGGAGTCTGTAATATAATCAGCAACTTTACCAGCATAATCAGTTTGAATAGAGTCAAGTAAAGCGAGAAGCCCAATAATTTTCAAGAATGTGTCTTTCTCGTTCTCTGTCAATGTATCTTCCCATTGTTTAATATCCTGAGACATATCAATTTCAAAAGGAGTCCAGAAGTTACCTAGCATTGTTTTATATAATCCGTATGCCCAAGGAAAACGAACGTCGTCCCAATTTAAAACATTAGAGCTGGCTCCTCCAATTATCTTTGTTGATTTGTTTGGTGCTGTTACATCATATAATTTTCTTTTTTTCATTTGTTTTGTTCCTCCATATATCTATTAAGTCGTCCAACGAAAAAGAAAAGGAGCTGTGACCAGCTCCTAGAAAATTTATTGGCAGGATTCACATTCATCAATTACTTTTTGAGAAGTGGAACGAACATAGTAAGTTGTTTTCAGATGAGCTTTCCAAGCATGTATATGAATATCTAAAAGCTCTTTCGCTTTAATCGTGTTTTTTACATAAAAATTGAAAGACAGCGATTGATCAATGTGTTTTTGACGACGAGCATTTTGTTCAATACTCCAATGTTGATCGAGTAAATAAGCCGACTTATAAAACCATGTGGTAGAAGGATTTAAATCTGGAACAACAACTGGAATTTTAATTCCTTTCTTCTCTTCTGTGTATATTTTCTTAAACACCGGGTCAATAGAAGCAGTGGATCCAGCAATAATGGAAGTGGAACCATTTGGTGCAACTGCCTGTAAATATCCATTTCTGATACCCTCATTTTCAATTGCTTGCTTTAACTCAACCCAGCGTTTTGATTTATAACTACGTCTTTCAAAAAAATCTCCATTATGAAAGTCGGAACCCTCAAAATAAGGATAAGATCCTTTTTCTATCGCAAGTTCATGGGAAGCTTTAAGAGATAAATAAGTAATCTCTTCATAAAGCTTATCGTTGTATTCAATGGCTTCTTCGCTTTCCCAGTGAATGTTTTTAAGAGCAAGTAAGTGATGGAGTCCAAATGTACCAAGACCAATAGCACGGTAACGGTCGTTTGTCTCTTCTGCTTGAAGAACTTCCAATCTACCTTTGTTTAGATCAATTACATTGTCTAACATACGAACTTGAATGGGGATCAAACGATCAAGTACTTTGTTTGGAACAGCACGACCTAGGTTAATACTCGACAAGTTACAAACAACAAAGTCTCCCATTTTTTTTATGATAACAAGTTTTCGTTCTCCGTCACGGTCTTCAATGAACTCTTGTTCAATTGTGGTTGGACTCATGTTCTGCATGATTTCTGTACATAGATTGGAGCTGTAAATCATACCTTTGTGTTTGTTTACATTATCCCGATTGACCGTGTCTCGGTAGAACATATAGGGAGTCCCTGTTTCTAGTTGAGACTTCATAATTGCTTTCATAATATCAATAGCAAGAACACGTTTTTTGGAAAGGGTTGGATTGTTCACACATTCAAAGTATCTGGAACGGAATGAACCAGAACCGCGTTTTTCATCATAAAAGTCTTCTAAACAATATCCCATGACTCTCTCGACTTCATGGGGATCAAACAAGTACCATTCCCCAACACTTTTTCCATTCTCGTCTCTGACTTGAAGTTGTTCCATGAATAGATCTGGAACACAGACCCCAGTGAAAATGTCATGAGCACGTTTTCTCTCGTCACCATTGTTCAATTTCAGTTCAAGAAAGGGAATAATATCTTTGTGCCAAGCATCCAAATAAACTGCAATTGCTCCTTTACGAGTGCCCAGTTGGTCAACAGAAACAGCGGTATTATTTAATTGCTTGATCCAAGGAATTACTCCAGATGAAGCTCCTTTAAAACCTTTAATATCGGAACCGAGAGAACGTACTTTTCCTAAGTAAACACCAATTCCTCCACCGTTTTTCGATAGACGAGCAACATCGGTATTGGAGTTGTAAATACCTTCAAGAGAGTCTTCTACTGTATCAATGAAACAGCTCGACAACTGACCGAAACTTTTTCCTGCGTTTGATAATGTTGGAGTTGCAACGGTCATGTAAAGGTTTGAGAGTGCCCAATAAGCTTCTTGAATCAACTTCAATCTTTTTTCAGGGTCTTCATTCTGAAGTAACGTCATGGCGATAATAATCCAGCGTTCTTGAGGGAGTTCGAATAAATTACCATCATAATCTTTTGTCAAATATCGGTCAGCCAAGGTTTGAAGACCAGCATAGGTAAATAGATCGTCTTTTGTTGAATCAATCATGTTTTCAATTTCGTTGATTTCATCAACAGAGTATTTCTTCAACAAATTTGGGTCATATATACCTAGCGAACCTAGCTTTTTCAGCAGCCCAAATAAAGAACTGTATTTCTGGTTAGCACCATAAGAACGGTTACGACTTGCTTCTTTGTACATTTCTTTCAACTTTACGCGGACAGCGATTTTATCCCAACTAGGTTCTTCCATTGTCATTTCTTCCAAAGCATTTAAAATCATTTGTTTGGAAATGGCAGAAGCTTTGTATTCCTCACGATTTTCAATAGCACGAATGATTTTCTCTTTGAAATGTATGGAGTCAAGTCTCACATCTTTGAATAATTGATCAATAAATCGTTCTAGTCTTGGTCGGTCAAATGGAAGTTTTCGAGAACCTCTATCTTTTGTAATTACTGTCATGTACGGATCCTCCTTTTTGTTGTCGCACACAAAACAACGAGACCACATATCAAGTGTGCTCTCATTTTTCATTATGTAATTGATTGAGTCTTGTTTGAATATTGTAAAGAGCTACACTATAGAAATAGGTAGCCTCTCTTCCATTCCCAATAGTTGTAACTGATATTACCCTTTAAAACAATCTATAACAGTATAACATTGCGAGCGAGAAAACCCACGGTTTAAATCGTGGGTTTTCTCGCTCGCAATGTTATAAGATAGCTCTTTTGAATCATGCAGTTTTTTTATTTCAAATATAGACTGATATTTAGTTAATAAATAGAAGAGAGGGAAAACTGTGAACACATTAGATGTGGGGATTTTTTTGTTTGAAGATGTAGAGGTACTCGATTTTGCAGGCCCGTTTGAAGTTTTTGCTGTTACCGAATTCGATCAAGAACAAAATAGAGAAGTAAAACCTTTTCATGTCACTACTTTTTCTGAAAATGGAAAAATTGTTTTTGCAAGGAATGGTTTGAAAATTCAACCGAATTATAGTTTCCAAACTGCTCCGCCTTTTGACATTATTATCATTCCAGGCGGGCCTGGAACTCTCAAAGAGTTTGAAAATAAAACGGTTATCCAATGGATTAAAGATAGGATGGAGAGCGTTCAGATTATGGCATCCGTTTGTACAGGAGCTTTTCTATTGGCTCAGGCAGGTTTACTAAAAGGGAAACGTGCGACAACACATTGGGCCAGCATAAAAGAGTTAGAGAGTAGATTTCCAGAAACCACTGTCATGCAAACTGTGAAATTTGTAGATGAAGGGGACATTCTAACTGCTGCTGGAGTTTCTGCAGGTATTAATATGTCTTTGCATATTGTAAATCGTTTGTTGGGATTGGAAGTATCAAAGGCAACTGCCAAGCTTATGGAATATGACGTCCTAATTTAATGAATCAGGGAGATTTTTATGTCCAATCAGATTACTAGATTTAAATTATCCGCTTTCTTCCGTCATCGAGTGGTAGGGGTTATTCTTGCTGCAATATTATGTTCTCAAACAGGCATTTGGATTCGCTTTTATGCTGTTATGATGTTTGTAATGACGAAAACGAACAACGATCCGGTTGCGATTTCAATGTTGACTGTTGCAGAATTTGCGCCAGTTGTACTTTTTTCCTTTATAGGTGGTACATTTGCAGATCGATTGCAGCCTAAACGAAAGATGATTTTGTCTGATTTTTTAAATGCTGTTTTTGTGTTTGCGATTCTCATTGCTGTGATTTTTGTTTCTTGGAAAGCAGTATATTTATTGCCTTTAGCATATGCAACTTTGATGCAGTTTTCACAGCCGGCAGGTTTAAAACTGTTTAAAAAATATTTACCGAAAAATCAAATACAAGCAGGAATTTCCCTCTATCAAACTGCTTTTTCTATATTTGTTTTGATTGGCCCGATAATGGGCACATTTGTATTTCAACAGTATGGAGTAAACACAGCGATTGTTTTAATGGGGGGAATGTATGTAATATCTGCTTTTCTGCAATTTTTGCTTCCATCGGATCAAAAAACGGAGGAGAAGGTCGAAAAACCACTCATTTTTTTTGAAATGAAGGCAGGTTTTTATTATGTGTGGTCTAAAAAAACACTAAAGATGCTAACTGGATGTTTTGTTATTACCTATATAGGCTTCGGATTAGTTCAGCCCTTACAAGTGTTTTTGGTTACTGATCGATTGAGATTAGGCAACGAATATCTTCAATGGCTGCTCACAGCTAATGGGGCAGGAACTATTCTGAGTGGTTTACTTATCATAATTCTCACAAAAAAGGTTACACCCATACAATTAATCTTTGTAGGAATCATTGTGAACGGAATTAGTTGCGTCACATCTGTTTTGTCTAATCAGTTATGGTTGACATTAGGATCACAATTTATTTGTGGGTTAGTAATGCCTAGTATCCAAATTGGACTCAATACACTTATTTTACAAAAAACAGAGACGAATTATTTTGGAAGAGTAAATGGTATTCTCGTTCCGATGTACACTGCATCTTTGATAGTAGCAAGTTTCACAGCGGGTTGGTTAAAAGATCAATTAACTTTGTTTGGTATTTATGGTATCACGTTATTTTTATTTGTTATTGCATTGTTTTTCGTCGTTCCTTTACTTCGTATACCTTTCAATAGTGACGTGGAAAAAGAAGTAATCAAGCTTATAGAGTAGGATAACCTTCCAGATGACAACGTTATTTTTAAGATTTCAATCATATGGTCATCTAAAATTTATGAAAATGGCCTGTTTATTGATTACGACACAATTAATGTCTTCGTTTCTATTAAAATCGGAAATAGTTTAAAAATAAAATCATATTAAAGTATTTATTGACGAAATAAATATTCTATAATATTATTAAAAATGTTAAATCGAAGGGATGATGAGGCCGATGATCTACTAATTTTATCTTTTAAAATGTTTGTAATGATAAACAATAAACATTTTTTTGATAGGGTTAGTATGAGCTAGGCTTGCATTTATATATAAATGAGCAAACTTGATCTTATACATAAAATTAATTTGTCTTTTTATGTTGCCTAACTCCTATCTGAAAAATGGATATGGGGTTTTTTATGTTGAGAAAATGAATCCAAAGTGTATTGATTATTCAGATAAGAGGGGTAAACGTTTATGACTACCGAACTAATTTACCATGTAGCAGCAACAGCTGATGGTTTTATTGCAGATATTAATGGGGTTGCAGACAATTCTATTTTTATTTATGATGATGAGCATGTTCCAGATTTCATTGCTGCTATTCAACAATATAATGCAGTTTTAATGGGCGGTAAGACGTACGAATATGGCTTTCAATATGGGAAAAAACCAGGAGAACCAGGATATGATGGACTTAAACATTATATATTTTCAAAAACAATGGAGTTTGAGTCAAATGAAGAAGTAGAACTAGTAAAGGATAATGCTGTTGATTTTATTCGAAATCTAAAAGAGAATACGAACCAAAAGATATGGCTTTGCGGTGGAGGACAACTGGCTGGTTCACTACTAGATCATGAATTAATAGACACGCTCATATTAAAAGTAAATCCTGTAATGATAGGGGAAGGGATTCCGCTTTTTGGAACTAGTAAGAAGCAAATTCGTCTTGAATTAGTAAATCTTAAGCAGTATGGAAATGGGGTTATCATGCAAAAATATAAAATTATTTATAATTGATTTTTATAATGAGTGAGCTATTGTTCGATGAACAAAACTCCTTGGTATCCAAGGGGTTTTCTATTTACAAATTTAGCATCATGTGAAAAAGGTAAAACCACATATCTTCGAATTTTTTGGAGGGGTTCTATAACGATTACAGAATATTCATGTTAGATGTGGTTTTTTTAAAATATCGAATAATAATATGTTAAATTATTAATATATTTATTAATATAGAGTTGGATATCGATATGTATTTGAAAGAGGGAATCAGATGTCAACAGTATCTAAATGGAGAGATATCTTATCCATGGTATTACTTTTGTTATGCGCAGTTGGTGCGTTAGCGTCGGTTTTTTTGAATTTAACACCAGTAACAGAAGCTGAACCGATTAGAAAAATCGTTGAAATTTGGCGGTTGTTTGGTTTCATTGTGTTTACTGGGCTTTTTCTTCTTTTAGCATTTTTTCCAAGGCATTATGCTGGAATCTGGGAATTGGTTATTTTCCACAAAGCAGCAGTAGCTGTTACAGTCCCTTTGTTAATAAACAAAATTACACCAGATATTCAATCTGTATATCTTACAGACGGAGTACTTGCAGTTATTCTTATCATTTCTTATGTTTTAACAAAAGGATACACAGCTTGGAAAATAGTGAAAAAATAGTTGTTTTCAATAGTAGGTCAGGTTGATCTAGACTTGGAAAGGGTTGTTCGAATACATTTTAAGTAGTTTATTAGCGAAGGGCAGTTTTTTTAGTATGCATTTAGATGAAGAGATAGTTAGCTGAGATGAATATTACCATTGAAAGAGCATCTGTTTCTGACAGTGAAGAAATCCTTGCACTACAAAAACTCGCGTATAGAAGCGAAGCAGAAATATACAATGATTTTGGCATTGAACCACTTGCTCAAACTCAAGTGGAATTTAATAAACAATTTGCAGATCATATCATTCTTAAGGATGTAATAAATGAAACAATTGTTGGGTCTGTCAGGGCGTATGAAAAAGATGGGACATGTTATATTGGAAAGCTGATTGTTCATCCTGAAAACCAGAACAGAGGCATCGCCAAAAAACTAATGGCAGCCATGGAGAAATTGTTCTTGAGTTCCAGATTCGAATTATTTACTGGAGACAAAAGCGAAAAGAACATTGCTTTGTATGAGAAGCTGGGTCATCGAATCTTCAAATCGCTCAGAGCAGCTCCTTGTTTTAATCTTGTATACTTAGAGAAGTGAAGATCAAAGTCTTTTATGATAGTTCATTTGATTGCGTGTAGGAGATAAAAGCGAGCATTTCCTAAAAAAGAAAAGAAAGACTTTGTGTAATAAAAAATCCCACTGTTTATAAGCGGAGGGGTTTTTTTCTGTATAATTTTTTGATACAGGCACCTCATTACTGCTAAAGCCAGGGGTTCTTAGAAAGGCAGTTCTTGAGTCCTTCATTACTAATGATATAATCACGTTAGTATTATCTATATTTATAAAAATTTGTCTTGTATTTTTGGTACGATGTGGTTTTTTAAGAATGATTTGACTCAAGAGATTTTAAATACGATTTGAACACAGTTAGGAAGAAGATGGAATGACCAAAAAAGTTACTTGGCTTGAATTATTCTATGATCTTATATTTGTTGCAGCCATCTCAAAAGCAACACATGTATTATTACATGAACATCATGGCGTGATCCCTTTTGAATTTTTATGGAAATTTCTATTGATGTTTGTACCTATTTGGTGGGCATGGGTAGGGCAGTCGCTTTTTATGAATCGATTTGGAGAAGATTCACTAAAACAACGTTTGTTTATGATTGGACAAATGTTTTTTGTTTTGTTGATGACAGCGAGTCTAAACATCGATTTTGATAAGTATTATTTAACCTTTTTGATTGGATATATTGGTGTTCGTTTGTTCACTTCATTGCAATACTTATGGATTAGTCATTATGAGATTGATGCAAGGAAACAAGCGGCAAACTATTTAGGGTATGGTTTTCTCATGGGGATTGTTATTTCTCTTTGCTCTTTGTATTTCGATTCATGGATGAGATATGTCATCTTATATCTAGGAATTTTAGTCGATGTAGTACTTCCGATTTTAGGGCGGAAATATTTAAAAAAAGCTCCTACTCATTTGGAACATTTACTTGAGCGGTTCGGATTATTTACGATTATCTTGTTCGGCGAATTGATCGTTAGTCTGATTGCTGTGCTTCATCTCGAAGACTTGGAATGGAAGTCAATTGTATTTGCTTTGGTTTCGTATCTTGTTGTAATTGTCATGTGGTGGCAATATTATGATAATCTTGAAGAAAAACTAGATAAACAATTGGCATCATCTGGTCAATCTATCATTTATGGGCATTTATTTATTTTTTTATCAGTAAGTGTCATTGCATCAACGGTTCAACTTTCTTCATTATATAGGATGGATTACCACTTCTTATTATTTCTCACTTTTTCATCAGTATTTGTATACACCGTATCCACTATCTTGGTATTTCATAAGTATCGAATCGAAAAACATCGACTTCGTTTTTCTCACTTGTGCTTGTTAGTTGGTGTTTTTGGGGTGTTTTTCATCTTCGATTTTTTTGTTATTGTTCCTCGTATTGTCATATTTTTCCAACTAAGTATCTTTTTTCTTGTTTATAAAAAGATAAGTTAGATTAATTAGGAGTAACCTTTTTGCTGGGATCAAACTCTCAAATATTTTAATCGAAACAAAGAAGAGACAACAAATGAAATAAGTTGTCTCTTCTTTGTACAAATTGTTACTTAGCGAGCATCTCGTATTCAAGACTGAGTATTTTTACACCAAAAAACCAAAAACGATGCGTGACTTGTAATCGACCGTACTCATCAACCCAAATGAGAAAATGTTCGTTTAAAGGAAGGCGAATGGAGAAGTTTTTAATCATGAGATAATTCCCCTCATCTCCAATGCCTCCTCTTCTTGGAATAGAAGTTAACTGCAACGAACCATCTAGACCATGTTCTAGCCGATAAACAGTGACTCGGTTGGAACCAGTAATTGGATAGGTGATGTTTAAATAGCGTTCTCCATTATGTATATGATCGGCATAAATTCCTAGAAAAAAAGTATCATCAGAATCTTTGTAGCTACAGACCCACGCATGTAATCTTTTATTCCAATATTGCTCGTTATTGATAACACTTACAATTTCACTATGAATTTGTTTCGCACTTTCATTTGGTGAAGGTACATTTGTTTGCTGCATTTTTTTGGACCAGGCTTTGTGGCATTTTTCGAAGAGCCAAGAAGCTTTTGTCCATTGTGCTTGAATAGCAACATCATATAGAGATGTATTCTCAAAAAAAGAGATTACTTTTGGATGCAGCAAGTTGGGAATTAAATCACTTCTTGCAAACTTATCTAGATTGGTCATGATACCAGCATGTGCGGTTTGTTGATCTTCATAATTATTGCGTTGCAGAAAATCTTTTCCTATGTATGATTCGCCATTTATACCTATACTGGGGAGTTGGTATATATTGTTTTTTTCTACTGGTTTTCGATAATACCAACCAAAAATGCCTAGAATAAAGCCTATTACGATAGGGATCTCATGATACCATTTCCATTGTTCTGCTACAATCCACGTATATCCTTGCAGTTGGAAAATGCCATGGACAACAGACAAGACAGTTGATATTAATAAGATTACGGCAGATAAACAAATACAGAGACTTGTAAGCATATTCTTTTTTTCTATATATAAGAGTACAAAAAAGTTATAGATTATAATACATATGAAGTAAATCCAAAGCCCTATGTTTTGAAACCAATCATTTGTAAACATACCAATACCAATAAATAGTGGACTAAGCATCATCCCTCTTGCTGCCCATCGATAAAAAAATGTTACTTTTTTTTCTATCGAAAGTGTCCGTCCAACTAATCCAATAAATAAAGCAGAAAAGATAGCGCTTAAATGAAAATGAATAGCAGATGTCAGAAAGAGAGAAGCAATCGTTTTATTTGTTGAAAAACAATAGGCGCTTAGGGTAATTCCACCGATTAGAGCATATAAAAAGCTCATATCAATAGCATTTTCTTCTATCATATACCAACCGCGTTCCATAAACCTTCTAATCCCGTAACCAAATAATAAAAGTGTATAGACAGCCCAAGGTATCGAGAATATTCCAGAGAAGATGCTTCCATTCGAAAATAAACATGCGATTCCGATGGTTACTGCTATGTAAAGGTGAGAGTTTAATAGAAGCAAATGGAATTTTGAGCTGCTTTCATCACGTTTAATAGTAGGAACAAGAGAAAGCAGCATTGGTATCAAAAGAAAAATAGAGATCAGTAATATCTTTTCTAGACCATCTACTAGTAAAACAAAGGTGATCAATATAAGAGTAGAAATTATCAAATTTCTGGAAAAAGAATTTTTCATAGGATGTAAAGTTCCTTTTCTTTTTCTGAATAGTTTACCATAGGCAATCTCCAATAAACACATTAAAATTGAAAAGAAAAATGGAGATTAATTCAATTATGAACATTCTAATGGGAAAACAAATTAAATATATAGATAATACAAATGGAATTAATTTTAAAATAAATGAGATATCCAGAAGAAAAAGAACAAAAAACACGTTGACATATGGATAACTCGAGAATATAATGACTATATGTTCATTCATTAATGAGGTGAATCAATTGAGCAGACAAAAAGAACGTTTTGAAGCAATGCGAAATGAAACAACCGAAAAAATATTATATGCAGCTGCCAGATTATTTGCTAGAAATACATTTTTTAAGACAACCATTCAAGATATAGCAGATGAAGTAGGAATAAGTAAAGGTTTAACTTATCGCTATTTTTCTTCAAAAGAAGAAATAATGAATCAACTGATTGAAATAACAATCCCTAGTTTTGATAAGATGGCTGAGTTATTTCAAAAAGAAGGCGATGAAAAAGAAATATTATTTCATGCATCTAAAATGTTGTTGGAAAATTTAATGGATGATCCCTCTTCTGCAGATGGTTTACTTCTTTTGAGTCAAATTGAAAGTTTTTCTGAACATGAATTAAATCCAACTATAAAAGCTGATTATGAACGTTCCTTGTTGAATTTGGCTAATAGTTTGTCTAACCTAATTTCATCTGGGCAAAAGAAAGGTCATTTTATAGAAGGAGATCCAAAGGAACTAGCATTTTTCTATTATAGTTCGTATCATGGTATTGCATTTTGCAGTCGTATTTTTAAGAAAAATTACGTTTATCCTACTGTAGAGGTATTTTTAAACTATTTAATCAAAAAGTAGGTTTAATTTTTTTAATTTTAAAATGACTAAATGATTAGTCATTAATTTGGAGGTATTTTTATGATAACAAAGGAAAATTGGAAAACATCTGCTTATCTTTTTATTATCGGTCAATTCTTTTCATTATTCGGCTCATCCATTGTAACTTATGCGATAACTTGGTATATATCAATGAAAACAGGTTCTGGTCTTTGGTTGATGTTAGGGATGGTAGCTGCTAATTTACCGCTAGCTATTTTTTCACCTGTAGCAGGAACATTAACCGATCGATACAACCGAAAAAAATTAATCATGTTAACGGATGGGTCCATTGCTCTAGTAACATTGCTTGCAGCTATTCTTTTTAAAATTGGATTCGAAAGTATTATTCTATTGCTTGTGATTACTTTTGTCCGTTCCATTGGTCAAGCAATTCAACAATCAGCAGGGAATGCTTTGATTCAACAAATGGTTCCTGAAAAAGAGCTGATGAGACTCAACGGGGCTTCGCAAGGATCACAAGCATTAATTATTTTGTTGGGTCCGGCAATTGGTGGGTTTGTATTTGCTGAGTTTGGATTGCAAGCAACTTTTTATATCGATATCGTTACTGCAATCGTTGAAATTAGTTTACTCGCTTTTATTACTGTACCAATTCTAATCACAAATAAAAAAGAAACGAATTCATTTTTTCGGGATTTTAAGGAGAGTATTACCTATATTAAATCATCGACACTATTGAAAAAAATGTTTACGACTGCCATTGTTGTTAATGCACTTTTGACACCAGTTGCTTATCTTGCTCCTCTCTTTATACAACGCACTTTTGGAAAAAGTATTTCATATTTATCCATTGGAGAATTGGCATGGGGGATTGGTTCGCTGGTTGGAAGCATTGTTTTAATAAAAATAAACACCATCAATAAGAAGTTGCGAATACTAGCAGTCGCAATGGCTGTATTTGCAATACTGACCGCAACTATTGGATTTTTAACTTCCTTCCCCGTATATGTTGTCATGATTGTGTTAGCTGGTTTATTTGTACCTGTGATAACAACGATCTTAACAGTGGTCATTCAGGAAAATGTTTCTCCGGAATATATGGGTAGAGTTTTCTCTTTGGTGATTGGAGTCGCTTCTTGTATGTCTCCAATAGCTATGATGATTGTCGGACCACTCAGTGATCAAATGAGTATCAAGTGGATTTATATTGTATCGAGCTTTTTATTGGTGATATATGCTTTGATATTGAATAGACCAAGTGAAAAATTTGATAAAGGGATGGAAAATGGGATCAGAATGGAATAAGTGATTAAAGAAAACTTCTCACTAGTAACGATAGTGCGAGGTTTTTCTTTTTTAAACAGCTTTTCATTTTTCTTTTGGGTTAAAATCGCTTTATGGATGAATTAGGCCCTTTCTTGATTTTAAACGATTTTGCTTTTCGAAAGGGCGGATGGCGGGTGCATTTTACTTTTTTAATATTTTCATCAGCAAATCGAGGTTTATTTCTGCATTTGGTTGAAGCATGAGACCAGTAAGGACAGAGAAATAACTTTGTAATAACTGATTGGGATCCTCTAAACAAAACTCCCCTGATTCTTGTCCGCTTTTAATTACTGGAATAAGTTGTTCTAACCATTTACTAGAAGGATTTTGACGAATTATTTCCTTTGCTTCATCTGGAACACCATCTGCAAATTGTATTTGTTGAATTAATAAAAAAGCTGGTCTATTACTTTCCTCTAATAATTGTTCGGAAATAGAATGCATTATTTCCGTTGGCGTACCAGTAAGATTGGCAATAGACGCAAATGATTGATTTGCATCTTCTACTGCTTCCCGTACTAATTCCACATATAACTCATCCTTGGATGAGAAATAACTGTAAGAGAGACCCAAACTGATTTTTGCTTCTTTTGCAATGAGTCTCATTGTGGTACCAATCAACCCTCTCCTAGCAAGTACATGTAAAGCTGCATGTTTAATCTGCTCTCTACGTTCATCTCTTATTTGACTAAGTTGATGTTCGTTTAAAGGTGACATTTTCATTTCCTCCGTTTATTTTATACAACATTAAGAACAGGTTGTTTGATATGTTGTTCGCTTATTTTCCATAATTTTTGGGCTAGTTCTTTACTTTGGGCTATTTGTGCTGGCTGTACAATCTTTTTATCACAATAGTAGTATCCACTGTGATTTTTAACTTCATCGGAATCAGCGAGCCATACCATTGTTTCAGCACCCTTTTCTGGAGGACGTGCAAACCATTTAAACACAGTCATAGTGGCTCTGGCAAGCCATCCGTTTTCTTGGTTAAAATTGGTGGCAACTAATCCAGGATCATAGCAATAGGTATGAATATTGGTATCTGCAACTCTTCTGGCTAATTCTGAAGTAAATAAAATATTTGCTAATTTGGATTGTCCATAACGTAAATTTGCCCCCATAAACAAACCATTTATTCCCCTATATAATTTATCAGCACGTACATCGGATAAATCAATTCCTTTACTAGCCATTTTATGACCATGAGAAGCCGTGCAAATGATCCGTGTATGTTTCTGTTCTTTTAACCTGGGTAGCAGTAAATTCGTGAGTAGAAAGGGTCCAAGATGATTGACAGCCCATGTTTTTTCTATTCCATCTTCCGTAATTTTCTGTTTTACAAACATTGCACCTGCGTTATGGATTAAGACATCAATGGAAGTGCATTGTTCCATAATTTGTACTGCTACTGCTCGGATGGATGACAGCCTAGCCATATCTGCTAGAAAGATATCTGGTATGGTGTGTCCATTTGTTATATTTTTTATTTCTTCTACAGCGATTTTTGCTTTCTGTTCATTTCGTGCAATAATTCCAAGTTTTGCGCCCCGCTTCGCAAGTTCTTTTGCAGCAGCTAAACCAATACCACTGGTTGCACCAGTAATTAATACATATTTATCTTTTATAGTCCATTTTTCATTTGCGAACATATCATTCTCTCCCTTATTATTTTTGAACGAACAGTTCGTTCAAAAATAATATTACAATATGTATAAATTTGATGTCAATATAATTTTATTTTTATTTTCAGTGAGCTTTTTAGTTTACTATTTCCATCGATTTCTCATTTGGTATACAATAAAAGTGCCAACAATAGGAGGAAAAATGGGCAATCGCAGTTCGAAAACGGTTAAAGCCTGTGTAGATGGCAAAGACTATAAAGCGAAGTGGGTCAATGGACAGCTCCGTTCTGTCTCCATCCGGCGCGGCTTGATCTGGCATCAGCTGTCTCCATTCGAGGCAAGTAATATTGCCAGTAGAATGGAGCGCAATGGTCCTGGTGTCGATAAACGTCGCGTCATTGCTAAAAATCGAAGTGACGGCGACATTGACCAAAGAGGCTGAGGTTCCCGCTTGATTTCCTGTTTTGTCTTTCATTAACTTTTTTACGTTGGTGAAAGAGGGATGCCTTGTTGTTAGATATCCCATAATATGTAAATATGGAAAATTAGATAGATATTTTCACCAGCTGCCCTCTGATGTAGCTGGTTTTTATTATTTTCGAGTCAGTACCATAAACCATACTTACTCCTAATAAACTAAGTACTTATGTTTTTATTTTCAACCTGTCATAATCATTGTAGGAAATAAAAAATATATGAAGGCAGATGAACAAAGTTGAAAACAATGATTATGATCGCACATCCTGACTTAGAGGTTTCTCGTGCGAATAAAATATTAAAAGAGGAGATATTAAAAAATTCGGATATATTGGTACGTGACTTATACAAAGAATATCCCGAATGGCGTATAGATGTGGCAAAGGAACAGCAATTGCTGCTAGCTCATGATCGCATCATTTTGCAGTTTCCGTTTTATTGGTACAGCTGTCCTCCACTCTTAAAAAAATGGTTTGACGATGTCATGCAGTATGGCTGGGCATATGGTCCAGGAGGGGAAAACTTAAAGAACAAAGAGTTTATGCTTGCAACTACAACAGGAGGATCTCATAAAGCATATCAAGCAGGTGGAGAAAATTACTTTACAGTAAGTGAGTTACTCAAACCAATGCAAGCGACGATTAGGAAATGTTATGGTACGTTTCTTCCTTCTTTTGTTTCCTACGGCGCAAGTAAACTGGACGATGAAGATCTACTCAAAGAAGCGAAAAGATATAGTGAATATATCGTTATGGCTGCAAAACAATTAGTCCATTAATCCTGCTTGTTATCTAACTGGTTCCTCCCCCAATCACACATCCCTTTTAAAATAGGTTGTAATGAATTTCCTAAGGAAGTCAGTGTATATTCTACCTTTGGAGGGACAGTTGGGTATACTTTTCTTTGAATCAATCCGTTGTTTTCCAGTTCACGCAGTTGGGTAGTTAAAACGCCTTGTGTGATCTCGGTCATGATTTTTCGAAATTCCCCAAAACGCTTTGTTCCTTCTTCTAAAAGGATAAATAATATAAGCGGTTTCCATTTTCCGCCGATTAATTGAAGAGTGTATTCTACGGGATATTGATAGTTTTTATTGGAAGGCATATCTATAGACTCCTTTTTGATGCAGTAGTTATTTCATTTTTGTGGATGATGTTTGTTATACGAAAAAATTTCCCCACAATATTTTATCATAAGCTAATAGTATTCACTTTAGGTTTCACACCATCATAATGTTAAGCAGCTCTCGATAATAATTAAAACTCCCAAAAAGGGAGTTTATTTATGTTTTTTCACTTGTGTAAATACTTGAAAGCATATTCCGAATTTGTCTTTTACAATGCCGTATGCAGGGCTGAACGGCATTTCACACATTGGCAACAGGATGACTCCTTCTTCTATTAAAGCTGCATATATTTTTTCTGCTCTATTTCGATCATCTGCAGTAACACAGATGTTCACTTGTGTTCCAGTCTGATATGGTATTTGTTCGATTTTATCAGAGAGCATGATTTGACTGTCACCAATATTCAATACAGAGTGGTCAACTCTTTCACTATCTTCTTGAATAAAAACAACTTTAGCATCAAAAACTTCCTTATAAAATTTGATCGCCTCTTTTGCGTTTCCATTCATCATAATAAATGGGATCATTTCTAAATTCATTTTTTCCATCTCCTCTGTTGTTTTATAGATTTAGTATATCTTCTAATAGTGACAACTATTGTCTTAGTTAAATCATGAAATTTTTTCACTGTATTTGTATGCTTTATCTAATCTTCGTTCATAATAATCGGCAACTGGAGGGATATGATATGGATTTTACACTGGAAGAATTGAATGTTTTATCAGAAAAACTAGAGAAAGAAAAAGCGGAAATTTATCAGCAACAAGCAGATGAATCAAATGAAAATGATGTCCATCATTTAGAGATACTCGCTTACTTGCAAGAACGTCTTTCTGATCATAACCAAGAACTTTATCCTGAAGAAAAACAATATATAGCCAGTTTGATCACAGATGAAATGCAACATATTCATGGGAATGCAGTGGGGGTTTATGAATCTATTTTAAATAAAGTGCAATAAGGGATATAAAAAAAGGCAACACCAAATTCAGGTGTTGTTTTTTTTATAGGAAGGGCAATGTGGTCATGAAATAAATCAATATAAATATGAAAAGGAAGTCAATAGGAAGATGAATGGGGATGATAATGCCTTTAACTAATGAATAACAAAGCCATCATAGTAATAAAGACATGATATTTTTTATTGTAAATAAAATTGCCCCCCTCGATTTTAAATTCAAGGGGGGTAGCTGGACAAATATCCAGCTTAATTTACTCCTGATGGATCTACTGAATCTTTACTCGAACTTCGAACACCTTGCTGAGGTGTTCTGCAGCAGCCTTCAGACGCTTCTTGTCAGGCTTGTAAGTTCCAGAGTTGCCGTTGAGGCAAAGGACACGTTCCCCGTTCTCCATCTCTACCCACGTCTCACCTGCAAATGGCACATCTTCCTCGTATCCACCTGCAGTGATGAGATGCTTGGACATGATCCAGTTGATGATTTTGCGGTCTCGGCGGTCCTTGTTCTCCAGTCGAGAGATTCGAATACCTGACCTCTTTAGGACCAGATTGTAGACGAATCGATCAGAACCGTCGCCGACTTGAAGCATCTCGATTACGGCGCGACGAGGGACATCGTAGTACTCGAACTTCGGAGAGAGATGACGATTGATCAGCCATGATACCGGCCGAGAGAAGAGAATGTACCTCTTCAGCTTGGTTACACGGTCCAGCTTTCCGGGGAATGGATGGAGACTTTCCTGAAGTGCTGGATCAGTTACCACCTCTGTAGTCTCCGCAATGAAAACAGGACGCTCGCCGAGCAGGAAACCCATCTTCACGCCCAGCCACGAGGGAATACTGACTCCAACCCTTACGAGTTCGGTGTCATCTGTCCAACGTTCGATAGACATTCCTTCGGCCGGCTCCAGCTTGAACGCCGGTGCTGCATGTGTGGAATGGTTTCGCATGAACTTCTTCTTCACCGAACGGCAAAGGGAAGTAAACTCCTTTTGCCAGACACCAAAGAAGTGAGCGCTGGCTGCTCTTCCGGTCAGAAGGATACGGATGGAAACTTCCTGTCCCTTATATTCAAGACCGTTTTTCCAAAGAAGAGCGGCAAGATGGGAGGGACGATAGACAGCCTTGAGTGACTTTCCACCACATGTGAATCCTGCAGCAGAGAAAAGGCGGGCGTTCGCATTGGCACAACTGGGTGTACGTCGTCCTTGCTGCTTTGTCATCTCCTGGCGAAGAGCGTCAATTGCTTCGTCGGGCAGACCCTGCAGGTCAAAGTAAACACCTACCTGCATACGCTCCACGTTCTTCGCGATGTAGGAACGCTGTCGAAAGAACATGAAAGCACTGAACTTGTCCCATGTTCCATCCTTTTCCATACTCGGGAGCATGGTGAAGACATTTGGAACACCGATGCCGATAAACACCGAGTTTGAATTACGGAACACGGAGTTCACGGAACAGAAGGGGAGATTTGTTCGCTCGTCGATCTTGGATTCGACAGGAACATGTACCACTAGACGGCTCCTCTGGTGTCCCAAGACAGTGGGAGCAAGACGGCTGCCCTTAGGGAGTTCGCTGATCTCCAGCATGATGATCCTCTCAGAAGTGTTGAACAAGAAGAGAAGAATTTACTCTACTTGTTGATTTATCTATAAATTATCATTCTGTGTTTTTGAAATCAATTGAATCCAGGCTATTTTCCCAACATGTTAGTGATACAAAATGTATCCATAAAAATTACCAATTCAAAAAGTTACTATTTTCGATAAAATAGCGTATAAGGAATCGAGCTTTGTGTGCTATAAGGAGAGGGTTTGAATGCAGCAAGAGAAGAAGAAAAGACATAAAGGTTGGTTGATTTTAGGCTATATTTTAGTTGTATTTACAGTCCTACTGGTACTAGGAGCAATTAATAATTTGGCTACCTCAACTAGTAGCGGGGATGCAGCAGAAAACATGGGAAGAATTGTTGGAACAATATTATTTCCAGTAATAGTTGGATTTTTCGCCAGATATTGTATAAAGAAATCAAGAAAGTAAAAAAACAGCCACTATTATCCTTTATGTGGCTGCTTTTTTCTTTTTTTTCGTCTTCCGTATAAAATGAATAGCTCCATGATCACGAGACAACCGATGGATATCCATAGTTGGCTTGAGATAGATGCTACTTCACTTGCTAATACAGGAGGAAGCCAGCCAGATGGGTACTCCTTCACATTATATTTTTCGCCTGTTTTTAATGTATCTGTGCATCCAGTAACGTCAGTTAACGTGAATACTTTTGATGTATCTTTCGTATCTACAAGTGTACAGCTGAAACTTTTACTTGACGGATTAGTGGTATATTTACTAACTAAAATGGCAGTATGATTTATCCCATTTTGCTGCATGGCAGCATCATTTAATACAGGACCAATAAATAGCAGGAACGCAAATGCGCTTATAGCGACAAATGTACCTAGAGCCGCACCGCTAAAAGGCCAAATGATCAGGACAATTAGAATAAGTAAAAAAGATGCTAACAGCGTAAAAGAGGGATTTTGTGCTAGCCAAGCGCATCCAATAAGGAGTAATGGTGCAAAAATAGCAATACATACAGTGATCCATTTCTGAGATTTCATATTTGAAGACTCTTTTCATTAGGGGTATTATGATTTCATTCTATATGAAGTTATATTTATTTTACCTTTATTTTAATGACTGTACCATCAGGATAATCTTTAACTTTATTAGAAAACCAAGATCCTGCTCCTCTATTTTCTTTTGGTTTGATGTATCGTATATCTGCACCTTCTCCTCCTTCTTCACACATTGCCATTGGGTATTCATCGCGGTCATAGCCTTTTTTCGGTGGAATATTTTTTAGCGATTTTTCTCTATTTTTTTCTGCTCCCTTGCGATCGATGGTACAAGTATTTGGTTCTCCTTTTTTTGTTGCGTCTTTTATATGATCAGCAATATGTGGATATTTTTTTGATGGAAAAGTAATGGTTACGGCATTTGATTGTTGAATTGGTTTATTAATAGGAACGTCTCTTTGATTGGAACATGAGGAAAATATACCAATCACAAATATACATCCGAGAAAAAACGGAAAAATATTCTTTTTCAATTCAAACACTCCCTCTGTTGTTGACGGTAAAAAGCTTCATAAGAACGATCTTGAATGAGGAGAAGATTGTATTAAAATAATAATTATTAGCAAAGGAGGGATAAGTTTGCAGAAATTTTTTCAGCAAATCAATGGTGAAACATGGTTAGTGGAAGATGATCGAAATAACTTAAAAGTCAGTTATCGCATTAAAGAAGTATTAGTAGCAGAACAGTCAGAATTCCAACATGTAATGATTGTTGATACATATGATTTTGGACCAATGTTAGTCTTAGATGGCGTTGTGCAAACGACATCACTGGATGGTTCTATTTATAATGAAATGATTACGCATGTACCACTTTCCATCCATCCAAATCCAAAAAATGTACTAATCATTGGCGGAGGAGATTGTGGAGCAGCTCGTGAGGCTGCCAAATATAATCAAATTGAACGTATTGATATGATAGAAATTGATGAATTGGTTGTCCGATTCAGTAAAGCATATCTACCTGCTGTGTCTGGAAATTTATCTGATCCAAAAGTGAATTTTTTATACAAAGATGGAATGATTCACGTGAAAGAATGCAAGGATACATACGATGTTATCATTGTTGATTCGTCAGATCCAATCGGACCGGCACAAGGGTTGTTCCAACGAAGCTTTTATCAAGATATTCATCAAGCGTTAAAAGCGGATGGGTTAATGGTGTGTCAGAGTCAATCTCCTTTGTTTAATGCGGAAATAATGAAACAAACTTACCATCATATTGGAGATTTGTTTGCTCACCGGAAACTCTATACAACTACTGTTCCTACCTATCCTGGAGGTTTGTGGAGTTTTACGCTTGGTTCAAAGAAATATCATGAGATCAATACCAGCGCTTTTCATTTGGATACACTGTTTGTAAATCAAAAAATCTTAGAAAATTGTTTTTCTCTCCCTAACTTTTTAGGAAGAATGCTAGTGGAATAGTTTTCTATTATAAAATTCATGTTTTTGGAATAATTATCTGTACTGAAAAATAAGCAACCCTTATTCTATCAAGGGTTGCTTATTTTATAATCCAGCCTGTCTCAAGTGCTTGTACAAGTAAAGTACCAGTGGACTGGTTAGTAGCTAATGGTATCCCATAAACATCACATAAGCGTAGGAGCGCACTTATATCTGGTTCGTGTGGCTGTGCGGTAAGCGGATCACGGAAAAAGAAAATGAGATCAAGATCGCCGTTGGCGATCAGCGAACCAATCTGTTGATCTCCTCCAAGAGGACCTGATTTTAACAGATGGATATTTAGTTTCGTAGCTTCCATTATCCGTTTTCCAGTAGTTCCAGTAGCAAAAAGGGAATGAGGCCGGAAAATAGGTTCATATTTCAACATGAAATCAACCATTTCTGCCTTCTTTTTATCATGTGCAACCAATGCAATTTTCAAAAGGCATCCCTCAATTATTATGATCTGTAGAAAAGGAGTTAGTATAACTAATTTCCATTTCATTATATACGATTTGTAGATGAAAGAAACGTTATTAACTCCACATCAATCAGATGCATAATTATGAATCGATTTCCATAATTATCAATAATATCTCGTAATTAATTATGTAAAAATAATACCAAATGGCTAATTTTCCGATATTTATATTGACGAATCTACTTATTTTTAATAGTCTTATATAGGTTTGAAATATAGATAGAGAAAGGATTGAAAACATTGGATTCTTATTATTATTTGGAAACGCAGATCAAAGAAACAAGAAGTGATATTTTTAGAGAAGTGAACAACATTCCTAGAACTGAATTGGAGTCAACCGTTCCAGCTGGGACAAAAAGTGTTGCTGGATCCAGATGGACAAACTGGTTGCGTGTTATTCCTTTTCTGAAATTTTAACTTCTCCGCCTCTTGCTTTAAGCTGCATTTTGTTCCGCGTTTTCACACCTAAACTATTTCTCTTATATTCCTTAAGCAAAAAGACAGTTTATAAAGGTACAAATAAGGTTGGTGTGCCGAGTGATAAGCTGTCTTTTTTATTTGTGTTTGAAAGCGATTTCTACAATCTATTTTTATCTACTATTTGTATTTTGTCAAATGTTTTTTTGTATTTTTAATTCTCTTTTTGATCTCTATTGTAATGAATCCCGTTATATCGGGCATACTTACCACCGAAATGATTTATTTTATTAATTTTTATATTTTTATTTGACATTATAAATAAAAAGGATTTATAGTAGAAATACATTTTAACTGGTAATGACATCATGATGTTCTAACCAGTTTGGGAGAATTATAAAAAATGCAGATAGACAAAAACAGTCGTATCCCACTCTATGTACAGATGATGGACATTGTTAAACATAAAATTTCATCAGGAGAGTGGAAAGAAGATGATCAGCTTCCTTCCGAACGAGAGTGGTGTGAGGTATATGGTGTTAGTCGCACGACAGTGAGGCAAGCAATGATTGAGCTTGAGAATGAAGGTCGGATATATACGCAACATGGAAAAGGCAGCTTTGTAGCAAAAAAAAGCTTCACCCAAAAACTCAATAAGTTTTATAGTTTTTCGGAAGAAATGAACAAACTAGGAAAGAAACAAACGAATAAAGTTACTTCTTTTCAAGTTATTCCTGCTAATAGCATGATTGCACGGAAGTTACAAATAATAGAAGGAGACAAAGTGTACGAAATTAAGCGTCTGCGTTTGGTAGATAATGAACCGATTTTGATGGAGACAACATACTTGCCACAGGAACTTTGTCCAAGTTTAAAACAGGCAGATTTAGAAAGCAGGGCATTGTACAGCATTTTGCGGACGGATTATCAAATATTGGTTCAAAAAGCAGAAGAGAGTTTTCGTGCTGTAAGTCTTCCAACAGAAGAAGCTCATTTTCTGCAAGTGGAGGCTGGAAATCCTGGAATGCAGATCGAACGAATTGCCTATCGATTTTCTCAGGTTATCGAATTTACGAAAGCGTTTGCACACGGAGAGAAGTATTCGTTTACAACAGAGTTAGAGTAGTCGCAGAGATATGAGGTGAACAATATGTTTTTACATGTAACAGAAGAAGTAGCAAAGAAACACGGAGTATCACTAACCAAAAAGGAAATTTTACAGCAGTCTCAGGTATGGCTGGAAGCATATGATTATATCTCTAAAAATAGAGAAACCATCCAGAGGTTTTTTGAAGCTATTTTAGATCGACATCAACAAGTAAAAGTCATATTTGCAGGTGCAGGTACTTCAGCATTTATCGGTGAGTGTATCACCGCTTATCTAAACCGGCAAAATAAGATAGAAAAATTAACTTTTGAGCATGCAGCAACTACCAATATTGTTTCTAATCCCACTTACTATTTAGATACAGATACACCTACTATCATGGTTTCGTTTGCCAGATCTGGCAGCAGTCCGGAAAGCGTGGCTTCTGTTGAGTTAGGGGAAAAGCTGATTCGAGATTTTTACAAACTGCACATTACTTGTAATCCGGAAGGACATTTGGCGAAAAAATATAAAAATGACACTCGATCATTGTTACTGCTAATGCCTGATGGTAGTAATGATAAAGGTTTTGCCATGACAAGCAGTTATTCATCGATGATGTTAAGCAGTCTGTTAGTCTTTCAACTGGCTGAATTAACAACTTTACATTCATCTGTACAGACAATTGCAGAGTATTGTCAATGGATTCAAGACTCATATGAAGATGAGATTAATCAAGTCGTATCTGAACCGATATCCAATATTGTTTACTTAGGTTCAGGACCATTGCTTGGTTTGGCGCATGAGGCATCGTTAAAGATGTTGGAACTCACTGATGGAAATGTATTTACATCTTTTGATTCACCGCTCGGCTTTCGGCATGGTCCTAAAGCTATTCTTCAAGAGAACAGTCTAGTCGTGATGTTTATGAGCAATGATCCATATACGAGAAAATACGATATGGATTTGTTGAAGGAAATATCACGTGAAAGAAAAAGTACTGGTTTTAAAATTATGGTTTTAACAGAAGAGCGAATAGAGGAGCTCGCTTCTTATAGTGATTATTATCTTTCGGTTCAATCACAAACGAAGAAAGAAGCCCTAGAAGATGTGTATCTGGCATTTCCTTATATTTTTGTCGCACAAATACTAGCAGTCAGTAAATCACTTCAATTGGGATACACTCCTGATAATCCATCAACTAGTGGGTCAGTTAATCGTGTAGTACAGGGAGTTACTATCTATCCAATGGAAAAGGTATAAAAGGAGGTGACCAAAAGCAAATGAATATCTCTTACGCAAAAAGCAATGACCAAATGAGCAGGGATGCAGCTTTATTTCTCATTCGCGTCATGAGTCAAAAAGATCATGTAAATATTGGCTTAGCTACTGGGAATACGCCGACTAAGATGTATGAAGTGCTGTTAGCTTATCTGCAACAAGGTTTCTCTATGGATCATGTTCATTTTTTTAATATTGATGAATACAGCAATGTTACTGGACAAGAGCCAGGTACTTGTCGTTATTATTTGGAGAAAAATTTCTTTTCCAAAACAGCAATTGCAGCAGATAACATTACTTGGCTTTCTGATCAAAATGTTGAAAGTTTTGATGTGATGCTGGAGGATGCAGGCGGGCTCGATGCCATTATTTTAGGGATTGGGGAAAATGGACATATTGCTTATAACGAACCGTATACATCTTTCTCCAGTAAAACCCATGTTATCGAATTGACAGATGCATCAAAAAAGCAGCACAGTGAGGAATTTGGCGGATATGATCGTGTTCCCGACCATGCTGTTACAATGGGGATCAAAACAATCATGCATGCAAGGCAAGTAATGCTCATGGCAAGTGGAGAACGTAAGAAGTACATTTTGCAGGATGCCTTATTTGGAGAAGTGCTGGAAGCTCTGCCAGCTTCGATCTTACAACTTCATCCCAATCTACATGTTTTTACAGATCAACAGGTGAAGTGAGTAGATTGTTTTCATAGATATGTTAGCGCTTTCTTATTTGAGCTGTTTATTTTTTAGGAGGATTGTTTTCATGGGAAAACCTAATATTTTAATGACGAGAATTGATAATCGCTTGGTTCATGGACAAGTAGGGGTTACATGGACTACATCCTTAGGAGCGAATTTGTTAGTAGTCGTTGATGATGACGCGGCAAATGATCCATTGCAACAGCAATTGATGTCAGTTACTGCGGAGTCATCTGGTGCAGGTATTCGATTTTTCACAATTCAAAAGACCATTGACATTATTCATAAAGCGGCAGAACGCCAAAAAATGTTTTTGATCTGTCGCACCCCTGAAGTAGTTCGTAAATTGGTTGATGGCGGTGTGCCGATTGATAAATTAAATGTGGGAAATATGCATTTCTCCTCCGGAAAAAGACAGCTTACCAAAAAAGTATTTGTCGATGATAAGGATCTCGATGATCTGCACTATATTCAATCCAAAGGAGTACAAGTATTTATTCAAGATGTACCAGGAGACACCAAACATTCGATTGATTAAGAGGTGAGGAGTTTTGGATATTACACTTACACAGGGGATACTATTAGCAATCCTCGCTATCATTGTAGGATTTGATTTTTGGTTAGAAGCGCTATATATATTTCGACCGATTATTGTTTGTACATTGACAGGTTTTATTTTGGGTGATGTGACCTTGGGCGTGATTGCTGGAGGATTAACTGAATTGGCATTTGCCGGATTGACTCCTGCTGGAGGTACACAACCACCGAACCCCATTCTAGCAGGTATTATGACGGTTGTGATTGCTCATACAACAGGAAAGACTCCTGCGACAGCAATTGGTCTGGCGCTGCCATTTAGTTTCTTGATGCAATATATCATTTTATTTTATTACTCTATCTTTTCTGTGTTTATGGAGAAAGCAGACAAATATGCAGAAGAAGCAGATACGAAATCTTTTGCTCGTATAACGATTATTCCGATGGTGATCGTGGCGATTACCTATGGTATTGTCGTATTTTTATCAGCATATATAGCACAAGGACCAATGAAAAGCTTGGTTGAGGCAATGCCGACTTGGTTGAGCCATGGTTTTGAAATTGCTGGAGGAATTTTGCCGGCTGTAGGTTTTGCCTTGCTCTTAAAAGTAATGTTGAAAGGCAGATTCTTTGCTTATTTATTGCTTGGATTTTTAGTTGCTTCCTTTATCCATTATGGAAACTTACTCCCTGTAGCTGTACTTGGGATTGCAGTAGCGTTGTATCAGTTCTACAACGATAAAGAACGTCAAAAGTTAGTAGCAGCGATGGCTGCATCGAATCAAACGGCGAGGGAGGACTATGAAGATGGAATCTAACAACGTAGAGAACGTAGAACAAGAGCCAAAACGTGTGCTTTCGAAAAAAGATATTACCAAATTAGGTTTTCGCTCAGTGCTCCTTCAAGCAAGTTTTAACTATCAACGAATGCAAGCTGGTGGATGGTTATATTCTCAACTCCCTTTTCTCAAAAAAATATATAAAGATGATAAAAAAGGTCTTTCCGAGTCTATGAAAGATAACATGGAGTTCATCAATACAAGTCCACCGCTTGTTTCGATGTTGATGGGGCTGCTATTGTCACTGGAAGAAAATAAAGAGAAAAGAAGTACGATCAAAGGATTAAAGCTGGCCTTATTTGGTCCGATGGCTGGTATCGGTGATGCGATTTTTTGGTTTACTTTGCTGCCGGTAATTGCAGGAATATCTGCTTCACTCAGTCAATCTGGAAGTTTATTAGGTCCGATTATCTTTTTCCTCGTGTATTTGGCTGTATTCTTTATGAGGGTTTTTTGGGCTCATGCAGGATATAACTTAGGTGTTCGAGCCATTTCTAAAATCAAAGAGAACTCAGAAGTGGTATCAAAAGCGGCTACGATTCTTGGGGTTACTGTAATCGGCGGATTGATTGCAACTTATGTTCATATTGATGTCGCTCTATCATGGGCAATCAGCAAAGGACATGAATTTTCTGTGCAAAAAGATTTCTTCGATCGTATTTTTCCAAACATCTTGCCTTTGGGCTATACGTTCCTAATGTATTACTTTTTGAAATATAAAAACGCCAATCCAGTAGTGTTAATCCTTGTTACGTTTGTGTTAGCGATTCTTCTGTCTTTCCTTGGCGTTTTATAAGACTGATCCATATTCCATGTTTTTATACATGGAATATTTCATCTTGTATGTATGGAGTTGAGAATGATGATTGGTTTGATTATTTGTGGACATGGAAATTTTGCTACGGGTTTGCGAACTTCTTTGCAGCTCATTGCAGGTGAGCAGCGATTTGTTCAGTTTGTTGATTTTGCAGCAGATGATTCTACTGAAGCACTGGATGAAAATATAAGATCAGCGATTGCCGCATTAGCAGAGACAGATGGGATTCTCGTGTTAAGTGATTTAGTTGGAGGTTCTCCTTTTAAAACGGCAGTCACCATAGCAGCGAATGACATCAATATGCAAGTAGTAGGTGGTACGAATTTGGCGATGGTGCTGGAAGCTTCTTTATCCAGAGAGTTTACTTCTTTAGAAGAATTAGCAAAACAAGCAGTTGATGTGGGTAAAGCAGGGATACAGCTTTTTGAACACAGAGAAAAAGCTCAAACAATGGCAGAAGACGACGGAATTTAATGATGTTTGAAGAAAGGTTGGCATGATGATGAGTACAAACACGGCAGCGAAAATCGTAAATACAAAAGAAATGTTCTCCAAAGCATACGCGGGAAAATACGCAATTCCAGCGTTTAATATTCATAATCTAGAGACGATCCAAGTGGTAGTCGAAACAGCAGCTGAATTGCATTCTCCTGTTATTTTGGCAGGTACTCCAAGTACTATCGATTATGCGGGCGGGGATTATTTGGTAGCCATTGTGGAAACAGCAGCGCGAAAATATAACATTCCGATTGCCCTTCATCTCGATCATTTTGAGAGTTTTGCAGAGATAAAAAAATATCTTGATCTAGGTGTTCGTTCATGTATGATTGATGCGTCACATCATAGCTTTGAAGATAATGTTCGTATTGTGTCAGAGGTTGTTGCCTATGCTCATAAAGTCGGTGCTACCGTCGAAGCAGAGCTTGGACGACTCGGCGGAATCGAAGATGATTTGGTCGTGGATGAAAAAGATGCCAAATATACAAATCCGAAACAAGCCAAAGAATTTGTAGAGCGAACCAATATTGATTCCCTTGCGGTTGCCATTGGTACAGCTCATGGTTTATACCATGGTACTCCAAAACTCGACTTTGAGCGCTTGGAAGAAATTCACGCAGAAGTCGATTTACCTCTTGTATTACATGGTGCATCAGATATTCCCGAAGCAGATGTGAAACGGACCATCCAGCAAGGTATTTGCAAAGTGAATATCGCGACGGATCTAAAAATTCCATTTTCCGATGCTGTTAAAAAATACTTTGCCGAAAATCCAGATGCTAATGATCCACGTAAATACCTTACACCCGGGAAACAAGCGATGAAGCAAATTGTAATCAATAAGATTAAGATGTGTGGCAGTGATGGAAAAGCCTAAAAAAATCATCACAGTAACGTTAAATCCTGCTGTGGATATGACTTATACATTTGGGCATTTTCAACTTGGGCATGCCCATCGTCCATTAGAACGATCAAAAACAGCTGGAGGAAAAGGGATCAATGTTTCTCGTGTCAGTCGTATCCTTGGTGAAGATGTGAAAGCCACTGGTTTTTTGGGCGGTGCAGATGGACAATTTATCCATGATCAAATTCAATCACTGGGAATTGAAACAGATTTTGTCTCCATTGAAGAGGAAACGAGAAGAGCTTATGCGTTTATCGATCAAACAGGTAGGGAACAAACCGAAATCATGGAACAAGGGCCGGTTATTTCCCGGGAAAAACAAGCGCATATCAAACAGAAATTTTTAATGCTTTTAGACGAAGCGTCAGTAGTTGTTGTGAGTGGTTCTGTACCAAAAGGCGTGACACTTGAACTATATCGCTTCTTTTTGCAGGAATCACAGAAAAAAGGTATTCGCCTTCTTTTGGATACAAGTGGTCAGATGTTGGGAGACTGCTTATCTTACAAGCCATATTTAGTAAAGCCAAATCGGCAGGAAGTAGAACAAATCGTAGGTCACTCCTTAAATACGGAACAAGCTATTTGGAAAGCAGCAGAAGGCATTGCAAATAATGGTATTGAGCTTGTTGTTATATCTGATGGGGCAAATGGTTCATTTGTTATTTATAAGGGAAAAAAGTATCGAGTCAAAACTCCTTGTATAAATGTCGTCAATCCAGTTGGATCAGGTGATTCATTTGTTGCCGGAGTGGCAGTAGGATTAATTCGCGGTCTGTCCATAAGAGAAATTCTCGCTCTTGCTTCAGCCTGTGGTGCAGCCAATGCCATGGAATTGAAAACAGGATTTGTACAGGTAGAGAATGTAGAAACTATTCTTCAGAATATTATCATAGAGAAATTGGAGCGGGATTTTTAACAGAGTTTCGCTTTTTTTTTATTTGGACATTAGTTATTTCTGGTAAACTGTGAGTAAGCCTATATTGGCAACCAACACTCTCAACTAGTCATCTTGGAGCTGTAGTGACCAAGCTTGTTTTCCCCATGGCCAATCAGCGTCCGATTCTCTCGACCGTCACAAGGGACGATATGAGGATCATCCTCGTGCCGAGGAAGCTCAGTTGGACGAAGAAGTGGGTGAGGGAAGTATTCCTTCCGTTCTGTCTGGACGTCGACTGGAAGTTCTTCAACAAGGAGCGTTCCCACGTCACCAAGGACACGCCTGAAAAGGCGATGAGCGGTCACCTCCTGCGAGCTCGTACGGAGTTCTTCAAGGAGAAGAAGCGCATCACTTGGGACATTTACGACGAGCATGGTAACCTGATCGGTAGCCGCGCAGTTACGGATATCAATCTGGAGAACGCCTTGGGTGTCCTCGGTTGGGCCGTGGTTCGTAAGCAGTATCGTGGAATGGGTATCATGCCCGCTGCGACTGAGGTTCTGGTGGAATGGCTTCGGGAGTACGGTTTTCGAACGCTGGAGGCGCACATCCACGAGGATAATGTCGCATCTCAGCGGCACATCAGCAAGGCTGGTTTTGTGCGAGCCGAGCGCAAGAAGGAGGGTGAGCCCACCTTCATCTGGCGCCGAGAACTGGTGTAAGCACTTGGCACTTGCTCCAGAGTGTTGCTCCCTATCAGTATGTAGTACCTGGTAGGGAGATGCTGCGCATAATAAATTGAATATTCACAAAATAAATGAATCCCTTGTCTATGAATACCTTAGTTGAAAACGATTTGTATTTATCATCTATTAGTGACTCATTATTTTATTATTTATCATTATGGATTTCGTAGATAAAGAAGAAATAATCAACTCTCGCTGATAGTGGGAGATATTTTTCATATAAAAGAATTCCCTCCAAATTGATTATATCTAATATCCCACAATTATACAATTCTTACTTTTTAATATTTTTTATTTATTTTTTGGGTTGACATACTATTTTGTACATATGTTACAATGTTGAAAGAAATACAGGAATATTTCTCCAATTTCCTGTATAGAGTGCTACTATGTTTTGTTTTGCAGAACAGTTATCGTTGTAGAAATAGTAGAACGGACAATTGAATATATTTTCATTTTTACTCTGCGCCGAAGTTAGTAGTGGTTTTCCCCTGCCCAGATATGGGTTGTTTTGTATGCAAAACAAAAACAGACCCTCTTTTGTCCCATCAATTATTTTTCCTCGAAAGGATGAAGTGGATGGCATTGCTTCGGCGGTTCTCTACTACCACCAAAGGCGCGATGACCTTTACAGGTAATACGCTTGGTTATGGAGAACTCAACACCAGTTACAATGATATTGGTGCATTTCTTACCCTCGATGTCTCGTTACAAGTTTCTGGCTATCCTCTTGGAAGTACGTTGGATTGGAAAAAAAATTCTTCGATGGCGTATTTAAATCTCCCATCTAGCAGTGAAGTGTTATATGCAGAACTGATTTGGGGCGGTTCGACCAAATCAGGAAAAGAAGATGTAACAAGTGAAATAAATACATCTATTTCGTTGATGGACTCCAATGGAGGTCTGCACTCTATCTCTCCTGATTCTACTACTGCACAACAAATTACCCATGAGTCTCAAATATTTTATATCAGATCTTCTGATATCACCGATGTAGTGAAAAATAACGGAGCCGGCTCCTATATTGTAGGAGGTGTACCTGCTACTGTTTTGCATCCGAGCAGAAGCAATGCGGCTGGGTGGACTTTAGCCGTTATCTATCAAGATGCTTCATTCGCTATGCGCAATATGAATCTTTATGTAGGTGCTGCTTCCATTGACCGAACAGGATACGCTGATCAAACTATTACTGGTTTTGCGACACCAGATTCTCTCCCATTTGGTGCAAGAGCCCTATTAACTGCTATCGAAGGGGATAGTTTTATTCCCAAAGATCAATTTCTATTTGGTCTAGATACGAGTAAATTGCAAGTGATATCTGGTCCGAATAATTTAGCTGATAATTTCTTTGCCTCCCAGATCAATGATGATAATGGCAATTTAGATACAAATGGTACAGCAGGTACAAATAATGTTATACCTGGTCAGAAACAATCTGCTAATCGATACGGCTGGGATATTACCAATGTCGATGTTTCCGGCGCTATGGAAACTTCCCAGACTTCGGCAGTTGCACGTTTGGCGACAAAAGGGGACGGTTTTGTTTTAACAGGACTTGGACTGCAGATCGATGTAAATAGCCCGGATATTCAGATGGAAAAGACAGTAGATAAAGATATTGCTGTTGTTGGGGATGTATTAACGTACATCATTCTCGTATCCAACAATGGATTGGCAGAAGCAGAAAATGCAATTTTTACAGATACACTTCCTGTTGGTGTCACGTTTATTCCAGGAAGTTTGCAAATAGACGGGATTGCTCAGCCGGCAGCTGATCCTGCCAAAGGCGTAAATATAGGTTCTGTGTCGATTGAAGGACCAGTGGAAATTGTATTTCAAGCAGAAGTAACATCGGTTCCTCCCAGTGGGAAAATACCGAACAAAGGCAAGCTGGATTATGAGTTTCACAGTGCACCAAGTCTGCCTGTCAGCTATGGCAGTAATGAATCCAACGAAGTAGAGACGATTGTTAAACGTATTCAGGTAGATGCCGTGAAGATGGAAGATAAATCGGTTTACGACAAGGAAAATGAAGTAATCACTTACACAGTTCTGGTATCCAATAATGGTGATGTGAATGTGAACAGCATTTTGGTAAAAGATGCGATTCCTGTTGGTACAGCACTCATTCTTGGTAGTGTTCAAGTAAATGGAACAGCTGTAACTGGTGATTTGACAACAGGTATACCTGTGGGATCACTCTCTCCAGATCAAAGTGTGGAAGTCACGTTTCAAGTATCCGTTCTCGCTCCGCTGCCGCCTCAAGTAGATAATCAAGCAGAAGTGAACTATGACTATCAGTTAAAGCCAGATGGTGAGGTTGTATCCGAAAGTGAAACAACAAACGTTATCACGGCAGTTATTTTAACAGAATGCCAAAAAGCGCAAAATCAAATTTTTGAATCGGTAGCTCAGCAAGAAGTGGCACTTGCCCGATTATTACAAGCTGAAAGCACAAAAGTAAAAACGGCAGTAGAAGCATTTACCGACGGAAGGATTACGGTTAATCAATTGGTTCGAATCAATCAAAGTGCTGAACGAGTCACTCGAAAAATTGCACAATTAGAAAGTATTCTCAAACAAAAATTAGATTTAGCCAAGAAAATTTGTTGCTCGTAAATCAAGGCAAAGGGGGAGAAGCATGCCATTTTATCAACGCTTTACGAAAACGACAAATGGGCAATTGACTTTTACTGGTAATACGTTGGGCTATGCTGATGGCAGCACTGATATTGGAGCATTCATCACTGTTGATACTTCCAAACAGGTCAGTGGCTATCCGGCGGGAAGTACAATGAATTGGTGGGAGAACTCTTCATCTGCTGTTTTACGGATGGTTGATGATGCAGAAGTACTCTATGCGGAGCTGATGTGGGGCGGATCAACGAATTCAGATTCCGAAAACGTGATCGGTTCCATTAATACAGCAATTACTTTTACTACACCAGTAGGTACTTATTCGATAAGTCCTGATCCATTGACAGCTAGAGAAGAACCATCTCAAAATGGCCAAGTGTTTTATGCTCGTTCGGCGAATGTGACAAGTTTGGTGCAGGCGGGGGGTGCTGGAGTATATACAACGGGTGGGGTTCCCGGAACGGTTCGGCCAAAAATTGCAGAAACTGATACAGCAGGATGGACATTGGCGGTAGCTTATAAGCATCCTAGTTTGAAAATTCGGAATATGAATATTTACGCAGGTTCTCAATTAATTACCCAATTTAATCCACCAGTTGATGAGCGCTTATATGGATTTATGACATTAGAAGCAGGGGAAGTCAAAGGTCGAGTAATGCTCACAGCAATGGAAGGAAACTCCAATCTTCCAGGTGATCGCTTTGAATTTGGTCCAAATACCTCTTCCATGCAAGTTATCTCTGGACCAAATAATCCAGCGAATAACTTCTTCGCTTCACAGATTAATGATGATAATGGAAATTTGGATACAAGTGGAACAGCAGGGACATTAAACAAACCGATTGGTTCTGATGGATTTGGTGTTCGATCAGGCTGGGATATTACCAATGTTGATGTATCGCATACGCTGCAAAATAGCCAAGGAGAGGCTATTGTACGCATCGCCACTGCTCAAGACACGTATTTAGTGAGCGGTTATGGGGTCCAATTGGATGCCAATAGCCCAATAGTAAAGATGTATAAGTCAGCAGATAAGACAAAAGCTGTGGTAAACGAGATTGTCACCTACACGTTAGAAGTCAAAAATGAGGGCTTTGTGCCTGCTACCAATATTATTTTTCAAGATTTTCTCGATCCAGAGCTGGAGTATCTGTCAGATAGTTTGCGAGTGCGCGGCGTTCCTTTACCAGGTGAAGATATTGCAGCAGGGGTAAATGTTGGTACGATTGCTGTTGGCGAGACGATCATTATTACGTATCAAGCGAAAATTATCAAAGAACCTCCGAGTAAAGTGGTTCATAACAAAGCATCAATGACCTTTGATTTTCAGAGCAGACCTGATCTGCCGATTTCTACAGCAACTGTAATCAGCAATGTACCGGGAATTGATGTTATTGAACCGCCGCCATGTGATGAGAGCAAAAATGAAATCATTAAAACGGTTGCCGAAGCAGAAAAGGGTATCGCTCGTATTATTCGTGCAGAAGCAGAAAAAGTTGAGGCTGTATCCAATGCTTTTCAAACTGATACAGTTCTCATTCGTGATTTGATTGCAGTAAATGACAGTGTAGAACAAATGCTAGATGCAGTTATCGGATTAGAGAAAAAATTAATAGATAAGTTATCAACTGTCAAAGGTGTCTGTGATTATTGCTAGGAAAGTAGATGTTCAAATAGAGAGGAAGGTGTGCAATGGCACTTATTCGCCGCTATGCAGCTACGATTAATGGGGCGATTACTTTTACAGGTAATACATTGGGTCTTGCAAATCTCAGTACGGGAACGTTTTATATCGATACTTTTCTTACTACTGACACTTCCGAACAGGTATCAGGTTTTCCACCAGGGACAACAACAGATTGGAATAAAAACAACTCGGCTGCTGTCTTACGATTGACCAGCGGTGCAGAAGTACAATATGCAGAGCTGATTTGGGGTGGTACAACAGATGCAAGTGTAAGTGATGCATTAAACAACTCTATTGATTTTACTACTCCAAATGGAACTGTGTCTATTACACCAGATCCAGCAACAGCACAGCAAAATGGCAATTTTTATGTTCGTTCTGCTGATGTGACTGACTTGGTAAAAGCAGCAGGAGCAGGTACGTATATAACAGGCAGAGTTCCGGCAACTTTAGGGGCGGTTGGCTGGACATTGGCAGTTGCTTATAAAGATACAGCATTGCCGAGTCGAAATATCACTTTCTTTGTAAATGATACATTTATTTACAATGGTTCACCACAATCGATTGAGATTACTGATTTTGGTACTCCAGTCTCTGGCTCTGTGAATGCACGTTTACTTGTGACAGCAATGCAAGGAGACACAAATCTCATCGGTGACCAGTTATTGTTTGGCCCTACCGATTCGACTTTGCAACCCATGAGTGGACCAAACAATCCCGCGAGCAACTTCTTTGCTACACAGATCAATGATGACAATGGAAACTTGGATACAAGCGGGACAGCAGGAAATCTAAATCCTGTCATTGGAGGCTCCAGTGGAATATCGCGTTATGGCTGGGATATCACCAATGTGGATGCTTCATCAGCAATGATCAACAGTCAAAATCGCGCAGTTGCTCGTTTTACTTCAAATAGTGACGCTTACCTCATATCTGGCGTAGCGGTACAAATTGATGTGGACAGTCCAAAAATCGAGATGCAAAAAACAGTAAATCTCGGAGAAGCAAAAGTACGAGATGTAGTCACCTACAAAGTATTATTAGTGAACACAAAAGATGTGGAAGCAATGGATGCAGTTTGGACTGATATTTTACCGTCAGAATTGCAATTTGTTCCTGGAAGTATCCAAGTGGACGGCGTTGCTCAGCCAAGCAGTGATCCTGTGACTGGTGTTTCACTTAGTACAGTAAGCTTAAACCAGCCAGTAGAGATTACGTTTCAAGCAAAAATTGTCAATGTGCCTTCTGATGAAATAATTAAAAACAAGGCATCTGTCACTTATAAATTCGAAAGTGCTCCAGGGGTGCCGATTGCGGAAGGAGAAGCTACAAGTACAGTTGCGGAAACAAAAGTGATCGTTCGTCCGCCTACACCCTGTGAGCAGAACAAAGATTTGATCGAGAACTCTATCCGCCAAGAAGAACAAAATATCCAGTTGCTTAAGGACGCAGAATTACTCAAAGTCGAGGCAGCGAACCAAGCATTTGCCGCAGGTGTGATCACTGCTGCTGAACAGGCACAAATTATCCAGAGTGCAAGTGGTGTCTCTGATGCCATTCAAATTTTACAACAAGCACTCGATGCCAAAAGAGCTGGCCTTACAGATTTATGCAGCGGATGCAAATAGAGAGGAGTGGTGAAAGATGGCTGAAAAACCAGAAGTGGTGCTGGCAAAAGAAGTAGATAAAACCGATGCAGTCGTTGGAGATATTTTGACTTATACGGTGTTTTTGACAAATGACAGCTTGACGGAAGCAGGAAACGTGACTTTTAAAGATGATTTGCCCGAGGAATTAGCATTTGTTGAAGGAAGTGTAAAGATTGACGATGTTCCTAATCCAAGTGCTGATCCGACAGTTGGATTTCCTCTTTCCCCGATATCCATCGAAGGTCCGATTGTAGTTACCTTTGAAGTTGAAGTGGTCAAAGCGGATCCAAGCGGAGTTATTTATAATACAGCGAATGCGTCATATGAGTATGAAGGCGACCCGGGAGATCCACCAATCAAAGACTCTGCTACAAGCAACGAAGTGGAAACAAATGTACCAGCTGGTCGGACTGCTTGTGAATGGGCAAGAGATTTGATTCTACACTCTGTTGCACAAGAACAAAAGGCGATTGCCGGTGTGATCGATATCGAAGGTGAAAAGATTCAGGCGGCTTCGCAGTTATTCCGTGCGGGACTGCTTACAGTGGCGGAACTGTTGGAGATCAATCAAAGTGCGACAGATACAGTTCGCTCGATTTCTCAATTGGAAGATGTGTTGATTCAAAAGATAGATCAAAGCAAAGATATTTGTTGTGGTTGTAGCTAAAAGGAAAGGATAGATGTCATGAGCTTTCAAAGGCGTTATTCAACGACGACAAATGGTGCAGTTACTTTTACCGGAAATACGCTTGGTTTGAGCAATACCAACACGATTTATTCCGATATTGGGGCATTTATCACCCTTGATACAACGAAACAAGTCACTGGTTATCCTCCAGGATCCACGTTGGATTGGCAGGAAAATGGTTCTGCAGCAAGATTGCAAATCCCAACAGGTGCCACCGTGTTGTATGCAGAGCTGATATGGGCAGGGTCTACGAAGACGAGTACAGAAGATGTGACCAGTGAGATTGATCGAGCGATCACGTTCACTTCACCAGCAAATACCTATACGATCTCCCCGGATTCTACTACATCTCAACAAGTAAACCAAGCGAACCAAACGTTTTATGTCCGTTCTGCCAATGTAACCAGTTTGGTTGCCACAGATGGTGCTGGTACGTACATGGTTAGCGGAGTACCTGCCACCGTACAGCGATTCAAAAGTAATAATGTTGCAGGCTGGACACTGCAAGTTGTTTATCAAGATGCGTCATTGCCATTGCGCAATATGAATGTATATGTAGGAGCTGCTTCTATTGAACGGGCTGGGGCAATCAATCAAGCTATTACTGGTTTTGCCACTCCAGATGCAGGTGATGTGAAGGCGAGGTTACTAGTGACAGCAATGGAAGGGGATTCTAGAATTCCCGGAGATCAACTATTATTTGGTAAAGATCTCACTTCGCTTTCTCCGGTTGCTGGACCAAACAATCCTGTAGATAACTTCTTTACTTCTCAGATCAATGATGATGATGGAAACCTTGATACAAGTGGAACAGATGGTTCTTTGAATGTTACACCAGGAAGTGTTGCAGGGGCAGTACGTTACAGCTGGGATATAACCAATGTGGATGTTTCCGATGCCATGGAAAATTCACAGACAGATGCAGTACTTCAGTTCACTTCAAAATCAGACGGGTATATTGTCACTGGAATTGGTGTGCAAATCGATGTCAACAGCCCAGAAATAGAGGTTATCAAATCAGTCGATAAATCAGCAGAAGTTGTTGGAGAGATTTTAACCTATACTATTTTCATTACAAATAATGGACTTACAGAAGCACAGCATACTATTTTAAAAGATACGCTGCCATCCGAACTATCTTTTATTCCAGGAAGCCTCGTGATTGATGGCATAACTTATCCTAGCGATGATCCAACAATGGGAGTGAATATTGGAGCTGTGTCCATTGAAGGTCCAATTGAAGTTACTTTCCAAGCAAAAGTGAATGCTGTACCAGACGATAACCTAGCTGTAAACAAAGCAAATGTCGTGTATGATTTCCAAAGCGGTCCAGGACTGCCAACTTCAACTGGTTCAGCAGAAAGTAATGAAGCGACAACTGTGATTCGTAAAGTCCAAGTAGAAATAGTGAAAAGAGAAGATATTCCCGTTTATAACAAGGCTGGAAATACCATTTTGTATACAGTAGAGATTAGTAACACAGGGGATACTGACTTAACCAATGTAGTTGTCGAAGATATCATTCCTGATGGTACCAAATACGTTCCCGGAAGTTTGCAGCGTGACGGCACACCGCTAAGCGGGAATATTTCGACTGGGGTCAATATTGGAACGGTCGAACCAGGTAAATTAGTTTTGGTGACGTTTGAAGTGGAGATCGATAGTCCTGAGCCGGACCAAGTTGACAATACAGCAGAAGTGTCATATGAGTATGAATTAATCCCTGGTGGAGTAGTATTTACGAAAGATGTGACGACCAACCAAGTAACAGCAAAATTAGTCGCAAATTGCAAAGAGGCACAAAAACTGATCCTTGGGAAAATAGGAGAAGATGAACTGGCGATAGCAGGGGAGATCGTTGCTGAAAAAGTAAAAATACAAGATACGATCCGTTCCATCTTCATGGGCACAAAAGAACCAGAAGACCTGCTAACTGTAAACCAGTTACTGAACCGTAAACTAAATCAAATCATTATAAGAGAAACACAACTGATTTCTACACTAGGCAAAGGAAAGAAATTTTGCTGTGATTAAAGAAACCAAACCATACTTTCGAGTATGGTTTTTGTTTTCTTCATTTTTGTTATTTACGTTTAGTCAAAATGACAAGACCACCGTGTAACAAAGAAGGTCTTCCATCATGCATTTCTAGAGGATATACAGAAGTAGTATCGAATGCATCACCAAAAAATGATTGTATTGCCTCATCAGTAATGGCTTGGAACCGTTCATTACTGGTCTCTCTACAACCACGCATAAAAATTTTGCCGCCGGGTTTTAGTAAACGAGCCATTTCTTTTGCATAATTAGGTCGAATATCATCAGGTATTACATGAAAACAGCCGCGGTCATTGATCAGATCAACAGATTGTTCAGTAAGGGGGACATGAAGTATGTTTGCTTCTTGAAAGGTGATATCTAATCCCAAATCTTTTGCACGCTGTGTAGCAATCTTGAGCGCTTCTACACTTTGATCAAATCCATACGTTGTAAATCCACATTGTGCTAAAAAAATCGCTTCTGTTCCCGCACCACAACCTACATCAATAGCAGTTTTTCCAACATTTGAACCAAGACTAGCAGCAAAACCGACTAACTCCTGCGATGGATGTGGCATTCCCCATAGTTTTTGGTATTCTCCCGTGCGGTAAGCTTCATCCCACTGAGAAAATATTGGCATTTTTCAATCACCTCACTTTATATTGTAAAATATGGTATTGATCAATGCAAAACATAATTACTTTATTTATTTTAATTGTATATTCATTTTAGACGGGGACTGGCTGGATCACATGATCCAGCCAGTCTTGCTGCCTTCACAGGCAGCTCCCACAAGGTTCCCCGCACAGGAGAAGTTATTTCTTGCTGCCGGCGAGCTTCCCCTTGGCGGACTCGAACAGCTTGACGATCTTGTCCATGTAGGGCTTGTTCGCCTCCATGATCTCGATCGTCTTGTCGTCCATGCGGTTCTTGTACTCCCTCAGCATGTCCTTGACGAACGGAAGCTGGAAGAAGCGGATCACCTGCAGAATGAACAGGTACAGCGAGACCAGACCGATCCCGAACACGACCAGCCCGTACACCAGCTCGATGTCGTGCTGGTACGCGAACAAGTCACTCAGCTGGCGGTAGGCCGTTGCGACGATCTGACCCTCCTGACGGCTTGCCAGGTAGTCGTAGTTGTCCGAGGTGTCGAGGTTCATCGATGCGGCACCCCAGTAGTTGCTTCCGTTGGAAGTGCCCGTCCATGCGATGACCGCAAACACGATGCTGTTGATGATGCTCGCATCACCGGGTCGTGCGGATTCGAACGCCTTGATGCCGTTGGAATTCTTTCGACCAGACAGGAGCAGCTTGAGGCTGACCGTACCGAACAGTACACCTCCGATCAAGTCAAAGATGACCGAAAAGTGCATCTGCTCGATCAGATGGCGGTAGTCGGAGTCGACAGACGCCACAATGGTGTAGTAGGCCTTGATCTGGCTGTCGAAGTAGATCTGGCTGAGCGAGTATACGCTCATGACAGCCAACCACACCGTGACGAGCAGAGCAGTCTTGTTGATACGCATCTCTTTCTCCTGGGAGATCGCTTGCGGGTGAATGTAATTTAAATATAACATAAAAAATCAAACAATATGAAAATGAACAAGATCATCCCATGGAATGATCTTGTTCTCCTGTTTACGTATAGTTAATTAAGTTAGCAATAACCACAAAAACGGCTCCAATAATTACCCAAATGAGCATAAGCGGCCACATAAATTTGATCCATTTTTGATAGGTGATACCCGATACCGATAAACTTCCCATCAGCATCGAAGATGTCGGTAAAATAATATTAGTAAATCCATCTCCCATTTGATAAGCGAGTACTGCTGTCTGCCGGGTGACATGGATTAGATCGGCTAGTGGAACCATGATAGGCATGGTGGTAGCTGCGAGTCCTGTACCAGATGTGATAAACACGTTCATGATTGTTTGGAAGAAATACATCCCTAATACTTGAATGGAACTTGGCAAATGACCGATGAGCCCTGATAACGAATAAACGATGGAGTCGATAATATGTCCTTCTTCAAACACCATCAAAATACCGCGGGCTAGACCAATAATAAGTGCACCGTACGTCATTGCCTTTGCTCCGATAACAAACTCTTTGGCGACTTTACTCGGACCAAATCCGGAAAGAAAGCCGGAGATGACTCCCATACTTAAAAAGAGTGCGGATAATTCTTCAATCCACCAGTCTTGGGTAGAAACTCCCCATACTAAGCTGCTGAATCCTACGAGCAATGTGAGTAGAACGAAGTAATGTTTCCATTCCATTTTTGGGATGTCCACTTTATCGAGAGAGGAATCAGTATCCTTTTCTTTTTCTAGATCAGCGACATAAGATGTTTCTGGGTTTCTTTTTACTCGCTGTGCATAACGGATCAAATAATAACTTGTGATGATAAGCAAGATAATCAGCAAGATAGCACGCAGCCAAAGTCCAGAAAACATGGGGATTTGTGCGATAGTTTGTGCAATTCCTACATTAAAGGGATTTAATAATCCTGCCGTAAATCCGATTGATGCTCCAAGGGAGACCATTGCGGTGCCGACGATGGCATCATAACCGAGTGACCGGGCTACAGCTATTCCGATGGGGACAAACACCATACACTCGGTTGACATTCCCATACTAAATCCACCGACGGAAAATAAGGTGAGGAAAATAGGGATGATCAATTTATCTTTGTTTTGAAACCGATTTGCAATTCGACCAGTGATCGCATTGATGGTTCCGGATGCGGTAATAATTTGAAAAGCTCCACCAACGATAAAAATAAACATGATGATATCTGCCGAATCATTTAATCCTTTGACAATCATTTTGGGGACTTGGATAAGACTGACAGCACTAGATTCGATATGGTGATAGGAACCAGGAACTATCTCGGTTTGATCTGTTTTTTTATCTTCGATTCGTTTGAATTCTCCGGATGGGATCAGATAAGTGAAAAAGGAAGCAATGATAATTAGTAAAACCAGCAGCACATACGTATGCGGAAACTTAAAAAATCTCATGACTTTGTTCACATGCATCTACCCCTGTTCTAAGATGATTGATTTTGTTTCCAAGCTAGGAATTCTTGTCGCACTAGGCGGAATGATTCAGGGTTTGCAATCAAGTCATATGCAGTCATCGCTAACGCTTTGGATGCATGAATGAGCCCTTGCATTCCATCTTCTGATCCTGCCTGTGCGGCAAATTCCGGTGTATGTGTTATTACATCTCCAATTTGAATATATGGATGGATAGTAGCGGTTACTTGTCCTACATTTCCGATGTCTGATGAGCCTAATCCTCCATTGGTGGGCGGTTCACTTACTTCTATTCCCATTGATTCGAGGTTTTCTCGGAAAAGATTAGCCAGAACATGGTTGTTATTTCGTTCTGCGTAAATAAGTCCTTCGGTGATTTTACATGTCGCACCAACAGCGGCAGAAGCATGTTCGATAGCGTTGTAAACCTTTTGTTTCACTTCTTCGAGCCCTCTTTTGGTCGCTGCCCGCATTAAAAATTTCGCTTCGGTAAAATCAGGAACAACATTGGTGGCTTCCCCTCCATGAGTGATAATGCCGTGGATTCGCACATCATCGGTGAAAAATTGACGAAGTGCATTGATTGCATTATATGCGGATATTAGAGCCTCTAAGGCGCTAATCCCCTTCTCTGGTGCAGAAGAGGCATGGGATTGTTTGCCGAAAAATTGGATGGTAGCATCAACACAAGCTAATCCGCCACGAAGTACCCATGTTTTCTTTTGTGGATGACAGAGCATTACAGCATCTACCTCATCAAAAACACCATCATCAGCCATCAATATTTTCCCGCCTCCTTCTTCTTCGGCAGGAGTTCCGATAACAAGTATTTTTCCTTGCAGATTTGGGACAGCATCCTTTAAGGCAAGTGCAGCACCAACAGCAGATGTGCCGATGATGTTGTGTCCACAGGCATGTCCAATTTTCGGTAAAGCATCATATTCTGCTAAAAAAGCAATGACAGGTCCTGGGCCGTTATCCCATGTTGCACGAAAGGAAGTTTCCAGACCTGATAATCCTCTCTCAATCTGAAAACCAGCTTGTTTAAGCGGTTCTATCAGCCATTTTTGTGCTCGATGTTCTTCGAAACTCAATTCGGGATTGGCATGAATCTTTAGTGCTAACTCTTTTAGTTGCGTGCTTCTATTATCTATGGCGTTTTGAATGCTTTTTTTCTTGTTTTCCACGATAGAAATATCCTTCCTGAAAGAAAAAATATGATAGCGCTATCATTAAGTAGATTTTACTTTCTATCGTAGAATATGGGAATTAAAGAGTTTTTTGGTCTAATCTTAAAATTTTTTTGGTTGAAAATGATTATTGATTGGAATGAACAGACTAGCATTTATTTTGCCTAAATCTTTCTCGAATCATTATTAGTGGAGTAAAACATGTGCAAACAGAATCTTATGCTGCGAGGGCGTATCTTCAGATACGCCCTCGCAGCATAAGGTTGTAGTTATTCGTAAATTTTAGATTGGATCAATGATTTGGCTGTCTGAGTAGGATAATTTACTCCAAACATTAAAACACAACTGGTAATTCTATTAATCCGCGCATCAAATAAATGGGACGCCATTTCAATGTTTCAGCATCTGCATTCAGTTGTAATTTAGGCATTCTGTGCAGTAAAGTGCGAAGGGCAATCTGACCTTCCAATCGTGCTAGTGGGGCACCCATACAGTAATGAATTCCCATACCAAAGGCGAGATGCCGATTGTTCTCCCGAGTAATATCAAATAGATCTGGATTTTTAAACTGTGTTTCATCACGGTTAGCTGAAGCCAAAGCTACTACAATCATATCTCCCTTTCGTATCAGTTTCCCATGTAACAGAACATCTTCACCTGCCCATCGACTAGTCCCTAATTCTACAGGTCCGTAGAAACGTAATATTTCTTCCATCGCAGAGGTGATAAGTTCAGGATTGCTCTTGAGCTTTTCTAATTGTTCAGGATGCTGCAACAGAGCGAATACACCATTACCAATCAAATTAACCGTAGTTTCATGTCCAGCAATAATGAGCAAAAAAACCATCGAAAACAATTCATTTTCTGTAAGTTTTTCTCCTTCCGACTCAGCTTGAATCAAGGCACTCACAAGGTCTTCCGCTGGATTTTGTCGTCTCTCTTCAATTAGAAGATTCATATATTGAATAAAGGAACGAATCTTAGGAAGTGCCTCCTGCATTTTTTCGGGGAGGTTGGCAGCCTCAATGATAGCATTAGACCATTCTCGGAACTGATCACGATTTCCGCTAGGGATCCCCAGCATTTCACAAATAACAATGATAGGTAAAGGGAAAGCAAATTCATCAATGACATTCATTTCTCTTTTGTTCTGAACCTTATCTAAAAGAGAGTCAGTTAACTCTTGAATTCGACCGCGCAATTCCTCGATCATTTTTGGTGTGAATGCTTTTTGCACCAAGCTACGTAAACGGGTATGATCTGGGGGATCAGCGGCCACCATATTGTTCATGATTAAATCCCTTTCCATCATGGGCATCATCTTATTCAGTTGTTCTTGGCTCAACATTTTTTTGGGATTCTTAATAAACCGATGGTCTTTTAATGCTGCCAGTGCATCTTCGTAACGTGTGAGAAGCCAAGCAATTTGACCGTTCGGAAGCAGGAAACGATATACGGGCTCCTTTTCCCTGAGTTTTGCGTAAAAAGAATAGGCTTTCCCTTTAAATTCAGAAGAAAACAAATCGAGTTGAGGTGCTTGATGATTCGAAATGGACATAGTTAGTTCTCCTTTTTTATGCTTACATTTATGTTTTTCTAAAGTCTAAATAATCATCTTATCTATAAAATAAAATTCATTTCTATAAAGAGTAATCTGTATTATACTGATTGTAAGTTCAATGCTGACCTCTGATTGGGAGAAGTAATTATGACGTTGATTCAGTCTACTGACACTAAGGACGAAATTCGGGCGCTGCTGGATGAGGCAAAGTCCATGGCCGAAGAGGCGATGACTCTCGCGAAGAAGCAGTTTCCGGACGCAGTCGAGGAGGAGCGGCGCTTGCGCCTCACCGAATCCGTCAACATGTGTTCCAACCTCGTCACCGCCATCGCTCTCGCTGGTCAGGCGGGAGTCGAGTAACAAGGTCAGTCCCCACATAGAAAACATGTGCGCTACACCAGCATCCTTCTATGTGGGACTACTTTTTATTTAATTGTTGCGTACAACATGAGTGGAGGATCAAGTTTTAGATTTTTTAATACTTCATCCTCATTACCTCTCATATTTTGTACTCAGATGAGCTTTGTAAAAAGGAAAATTCTCTTTTTTCCTCTTGCTGCAAACCATTTCTTTTTCATATCATCTATAACAAACCGAATCGCTGCTTTCAGGAGGATATATGTCATGGTTATCAGTTTACGATTCTTATAATCGATAAAGATTGCTCCGATAATCCCACCAGTAATATCAAATCTAGGTTCACCCAGCGAAAATGTATAAAATATCATGCTCCTCATCATATTAATTGTGTTTCTATCGGAAGCTTACTGCCTGAATCCCATGCAGCATTCCTGAATTTCCACGCAGGCTTTCCAGTTACAACTATATCTAGTCCCCATTTGCGCCCCCAAACCAATCCTCGATTTTCACCTAGACCGATACAGTAAAAGTCCAACGGCACCGATTTGTGTACTGGTGCAGGGTGGCCCTCCAAATCTGCCACCACGATTTTTCCCAGGCGATCTTCTTGCAGTGCAATCTCTCCACACCTCATAAGAGCTGCCTTGCCGTTTTTTGGATCGATGATTCTTGCACAGTCGCCAATGCTGTATACACCCGTTGTCCCATGGACCCGATAAGATTCATCTACTATCACTTGACCATCAGAGGTAAGAGGTAAACCCATCGTACGAAGAGCTGGATTTGGAATCAGACCAATCGTCCATATACATAGACCAACCGGCAGTTGATCGCCATTGTTCAGTGTCATCACTCCTTCTTCCTCCCGAATCACCTTACGATCATAAAGCACGGTCACTCCACATTCTTCGAGTATCTGATCCAGTTTTCGTCCGACTTTCTCAGGTCCTTCCATAAACAATCGCTTCTGTCCACTCACCAAATAGACAGAGATATCGGATGGGTTCAGTCCGAGTGACGCTGCTTCTTTCTGCATCTCAAGTACCAGCTCGGAGGATGTCTCCATTCCACTGATGCCCGCCCCCGCAATAGCAACTGTCATCATTCGTTTTCGTTCATTGGGATTGGTCTCATTGACAGCTTGTTTTAGATTGGCACGCCATTGCTCTTGTATAACTCTCGCGCTCTGTATATCGGTTAGAGAAATGCCTCCCTGATCCGGATTCGGTTGCCGAATAACGCTACCAACCGTTACTACTAAAAGGTCATAACAAATTTGGATATTATTTCCTTCTGCATCCTCATATCGAATCTGTTTTTCACTACTATCTACAGCCGTAACCGTACCTTGTACGAATTCGACTCCTTCTGAAAATTCATAATGCGTCCAAGGAATCATAATATCTTCTTCGCTCACAGCCGGTCGGAACAACAGCATTTTACGCACATGACCGGGCTGCTTATCCAACAGAACAAACTGAATTCGCTGTCCGTTCGCCATACTCTCCGTTCTTTCCTTAATTGCTTTTAGCGCTCCAATTCCAGCATGCCCGCCCCCGATAATGATACATGTCAAGTTCTTCATCATTCCTCTTCAACCCCCTTGATTTTTAGGTTATAATAAACAACACGTTGTTCTTTACACTTTGAATTATAAATATGGAACTAGTTGTGTTCAATAATCAAAAACCGAAGATGTGTCGTTTACCAAACACTACCTTTCATTGTGTTCGTTAATTTTTAAGGAGGAGAAGTAGTATGCGAAAATTGGATACCGATTTGCGTGTCATTCGGACAAAAGATGCTATTGGAGAGGCATTCGTAGAGCTGATAGAGGAAAAGGGCTTTGATTCCATTACAGTGAAAGATATTACAACAAGAGCAAAAATTAATAGAGGCACATTTTATGCACACTACCAAGACAAATTTGATTTAATGACTAGATCTCAAGAAAAGATTTTGGCAGAACTGGACGAGATAGCAAAACATAACTTCCCAAAAGTTATTTCAGAGCTGAGTGCTAATTCACCAACCTTAACACCTGTTGCCGTTATCTTTGAATATTTAAATAAAAATAGCGGTTTTATGAAAGCCGTGTTAGGTCCAAAAGGAGATATAACTTTTCAAACCAAATTGAAAGATTTTATATGGAAAATATTATTTGAAAAAAACCCATCCTTCGTGAATGAGAAGGATTTTCTGGTTCCGGGGAAATATTTGGTTTCTTATATATCATCAGCTTGCATGGGAGTTATTCAACAATGGTTGAATAGTGGTCGGAAAGAATCACCTCAAGAAATGGCACGAATTCTATCCACGATAGATATTAATGGTCCCTTGTATGCGATTGGTCTCAAAAAGTAGATATCTGAAACTGATAGAGAAGTACTTATAGAAAATAAGTACTTCCTCTAATGAAATAAAAATTTAAATTTTTCTCTTCAAATGATGAAAAGAGATTGGAGAAGCAAGAGGATTGTATAGGTGCTTTAATCAATGAAATTTTGTTTCATAAATGATATAAATTGACGTACGATTTTAAGTTGTTCCATCTCTTTTTTATGCAGCATCCAAGTAGTTCGTTTTAGTGGTTTTCCATCTTTTCCTGTTAGATCATAGGTATACAGATTATCTTGTTTATGAATAAAAATTCTAGGAACAATAGCATATCCCAGTCCATTTCTCACCATTTCTCTGCAAGTTTCATAGCTATCTACTTCCATTGTAATATAAGGAGGCTGATCATAATGATCATTCCACCATTGATCAATGCTGTGAGTGAATGTAGTATGAGAACTCGATTTTGCTTGGATGGAGCTGTTTGGTTCACGATAGTTTACTTTTGGTATATTCGGGAGTTCAGCAAGATTGATCGGACTCTCTGAGATAATACATATATTTTCTTCCTCCAAAAAATGTTTTTGCCCATACCAATGATAATCTCCTCGAATAATACCCACATGAAGTTCATCTTCCAATAAACCATCAATTAGTTCATTACTCATACCTGTTGTAACATGAATCTCGACTTTCGGAGAAGTAATTAGAAATAATTTTAGTAATGGAGGCAATCGATATAATGCAAAATAACTGGAAATACCAAGTCGCAAAATTCCACTTTCTTGATCCCTCATATTTTGTACAAAATCTTTTGTTCTGCGTAAATTTTTTAAGGTTCTTTCTGCATAGGCAAGCAAATACTCACCTTCTGGTGTAAATCGAACTCCTTTTTTCTCTTTTGTAATAATAGGTACTGCAAATTCCTTTTCAATTTGTTGCAAACGATAGGTGAGCGCAGGTTGAGTAATATATAATCGTTCCGCTGTTCGTGTTAAATTGTGTTCTTCATGTAAATATTTCAATAGGAGGCAGTCTTGTTCATTCATTCGTAATTTCCTTTCATTTTGGTATTTTTAGTATGAGCTTGATTGCTTTTGTTATGTGAAGGGTTAACACAATAATTTGCAAATATCAATTTAATCAGTAGGTTTTATAGTTAGCATGATATAATAATATTCACTAGATTGCTTTTATTTAGGGAGGAGGGATTACCATCGATAGACGTAAGATGGCGAGAGATATTGTAGAAATTATGGATGATATGGAAAACGTTCGTGATAATCGACAGTTTGTCATGGTTGAAATTTTAATTTTATCCGCGATTATTGGTTACTATTTCCACTCATGGCCTGTTTTCTTTGGTGCAGTAATTGTTCTTGCTATATTATTTGTTATCCCTTTTTTACGGATAGTTATCTTTGCGCTTTTGAGTGTGATATGGGGAGGGATCGGTTATGTGATACTCGGGTTTTTCCTGAGTGGAGGCTTGCCGATCATTGGCGGTGTATTGGTTGCAGTTCTAGTGTTTTTTATACACAAAGGCACCTCATGATTTTTCCATACAGAAAGGATCCTCACTTGATTTTATACAAGAAAGGATCCTTTTCTTTAATAGGAGAGAACTTTTTCAAGTTTTCTGCTTATCATCGATAAACTGTAATTAATCAAAAAGTAGATCACAGCTACAGTTAGCAGCAACGGAATCGTAGCATTAAAGCTTTTGTTATAAATAATTTGCGCATTATGTGTTAGTTCAGGCAGGCTGATTGCTACAGCAAGGGAAGTATCTTTTAACAGTGATACAAACTGGCTGACCATCGGCGGTATGGTGCGCTTAAATCCTTGCGGCATAATGACATGCCAAAGTGTTTGGATATAACTTAATCCTTGGGCTCGGGCGGCTTCTGTTTGTCCTTTATCAACGGAATTCATACCACTTCGTACAATTTCAGCGATTAACGCAGATGTAAAGATAGTCATACTGATAATAACAGAGGTTGTAATTGGCAAATCGATATTCAACTCTTTTAAACCGAAGTATCCAAAAAAGATCACAAGTAAAAACGGAATGTTACGGATGGTTTCAATATACAAAATAGCCAAATGCGATAAGAACGGTAGTTTGGTATAACGTAAAATACCTAGGATAGTTCCAAATACAAAACTAAACACAATTGCTAGAAATGCAACTTCTAAAGTAACAATAAGACCATCCCACAAAAATAAAAGATGAGATTTGACAAAAACAGCTTGAAAATCCATTGGCACACCTCCTATCTAGAACCTTGTTTTGCCCAGCGTTTTTCCATATAGTTTACAACTAAGCTCAGCGGGATAGTCAGTAGCAGGTACAAACAAGCAACAAGGATATAAATTGGAATCACATCATAGTCAGTAGATGCTTCATCTGCTGCGTACATAATATCTCCACCAGCAATAAGTGCTAAAACAGAAGAGTTTTTTACGAGGTTAATAAACTGATTTCCTAGTGGAGGAACAATGATTTTAAATGCTTGCGGCAAAATGACATACCACATCGTTTGCACGTAATTAAGCCCTGAAGAACGTGCTGCCTCCATTTGTCCAATGTTGACAGATTGAATACCAGCCCGCACTGCTTCGGCAATAAATGAGCTTGTATAGATCGCTAACCCGAACGAAGCTACCATAAATTTTGATAGATCAATCCCGATGCTGGGTAAACCAAAATAAAAGAAAAATATTTGAATGACGAGCGGAGTGTTACGAAAAAATTCTACATAAGCAGTACCAAACCACTCTAGTGGTTTTACTTTGGAGATACGAAAGACTGCAATAAGGACACCGAGACACAAACTCAGTACAAGAGCGACGATGCTTACTTCAATTGTTGTGAGAAATCCGTCGATGAAACTATCTTTGTATACATCCAAAAAACTAAAATCCATCAAAACACTCCTTTCTTAAGAAAATTATTTTCGGAATGACTTATTTTCTATTAAAAAAGATGGGCGATTCTATACCCATCTTTTTGGTGAAGAAGATAATTAGTTCATTTGCAAGACGGAATCCGTTGGTAGTTCTTTTGGTGGTTCTTTTTTGAACCATTTTTTATAGAGGGTATCGTATTGTCCGTTATCCCATATTTCTTTTATGAAGGTGTTTAGTTCTTTTTGTAGTTCGCTATTTCCTTTTTTCACTGCAATACCATATGGTTCTTTGGTAAATTGTCCACCGACCAGTTTCAGATCTGGATTTTGTTGCTGCATCCCCATCAAGATACTATCATCTGTGGTGACAGCTTCCACTTTCCCAGATTTCAGTGCAGTTAATGCATCTGCGTAGTTTTCATACTCTTCTACTACCGCATCAGGTGCCATTTGTTTTATGTTTTTCGCACTAGTGGACCCTTTAGAAGTAGAAACCTTTTTTCCTTTCAAATCGCTAATGGATTTGATGGTGCTATCATTTTTTACAAGTAAAGACTGACCTGCTAAAAAATAAATATGAGAGAAATCAACTTGTTTTTTACGTTCTTCAGAAACAGTCATAGTTGCAGCGATCAAGTCAATATCGCCAGCATTAAGTAATTTGATCCTAGTTTTCGATGTCACTTCTTTGAATTCGACTTTGTTTTCATCACCTAAAAGTTTTTTAGCAAACGCCTTCATCAAATCTACTTCGAATCCTTTTACTTGGTTATCGTTAGGATCTTTATAACCGAATAAATAAGTATCATATTTCACACCAGCAACTAATTTTCCACGTTTTTTGATAGCATCGATTGTACTGCCAGCTTGGTCATTGTTAGTACTTGAACAAGCTGTTACCACAAATACCATCAAAATCGTGAGAAGACCAACAACCCATTTATTAAAACGCATGAAACTCCTCCTCAATGTGTAAGAAAAGTGCAAATTCATTTAGTAAGCGCTTACTTGATAGCTAATAATATAGAGTACTAGTGCTTTAAAATTCGGCTTAAAAATTGTTTGGTGCGTTCATTCTTTGGATTCTCAAAAAATTCGCCAGGTTTCGTCATTTCCAATATTCTTCCTTCATCCATAAAAATAATACGGTCAGCTACTTCTCTGGCAAATCCCATCTCGTGGGTGACGATAGCCATTGTCATCCCCTCTTTTGCCAGATCACGCATAACGTCTAATACTTCGCCAATCATTTCTGGATCAAGCGCTGAAGTTGGTTCATCAAATAGCATGATTTTCGGTTTCATGGCAAGTCCTCTTGCGATTGCAACTCGTTGTTGTTGTCCTCCTGATAGCTGAGAGGGATATGATTTTGCTTTATCAGGAATACCGACTTTCGTGAGGTATTGCATTGCTGTTTCTTCAGCATCTTTTTTGTTAAGTTTGCGAACACGCGTAGGAGCTAATGTGATGTTATCTAGCACGGTTTTGTGAGGATACAGATTAAAATGTTGAAAGACCATTCCAATTTCTTGCCGTAATTTATTGAGATTCGTTTTTTTATCGTTTACTTTGTATCCGTTTACAATCAACTCACCTTCAGAAACAGTTTCCAATTGATTGATGCAACGGAGCAAAGTACTTTTTCCTGAGCCACTGGGACCTAGAATAACTACAACTTCTCCAGCGTTGATTTCTAAGTTAATATCTTTCAGAACTTGGAAATCTCCATACCACTTATTAACTTCCGAAAACTGTATGATTTTTCATCACCTCCAAAAGCTTCTTTAAAAATATTATCGATAATAAATATAAAACTATTTAATAGTTGTAGATAAAATATACATTTTATCTTAAGGTACGTCAAGATAGGTGAAGAATTTATGAAGGGTTGAATGATGTAATTATATTTATTGATTTGTTTTTTTACATAAATAATCAAGTTGCGGCTTTTTCTAATGGTAAAGCTCAAATTTTTCTTTGATTGAGCGATATAGAAAAAATAGCATTTTTTTATTTTAATATAAATAAGAAAATATTAGTTAATATTATAAATTTATTTACTATTTCCCTATAATTGATGATAATATTTATCAATCAATAGTAGAAGGAGTCTACCAATATGATTAAATCAAAAAAATCGATCCAAGATTTGATTGTATATCAACCAGGAAAACCGATCGAAGAAATGGAGAGAGAGTATGGTAGAAAAGACTCTATAAAGCTTGTTTCCAATGAAAATCCTTTTGGCTGTTCTCCGAAAGTAAAAGAGGCATTACAGCAAATAGATTTTTTGAATTTTTATCCCGAGCCAACTGCTCCGTTATTACGAGAACGATTAGCTCACTTTTATCAATTAGATGCGGCACAGTTTATTATAGGTAATGGATCAAGTGAGATAATTCAACTGCTCTGTCGGACTTTTTTAGAGTATGGTGAGGAGTCTATTCTTGTTGATTACACTTATTCTATCTATCAATCGGAAATAAAAATTGAAGGTGCGACTCCTGTACGGGTACCTTTATTCGATGGCAAGTACGATTTAGATGCGTTGTTGGCTGCTATTACGGAAAAAACAAAAATTATTTGGCTCTGTAATCCAAATAATCCTACTGGCGAGCTGATCTATCATGATCAATTGGTGACTTTTCTCCATCGTATTCCCGAAAATATATTGGTTGTAGTAGATGAGGCTTACATAGAATATGTGACAGATGATAGTCGTGCAGATAGCCTTTCTCTGTTGGCAAAATTCCCACAGTTGGTTATTTTACGTACTTTTTCGAAAATTTATGGATTGGCTGCGCTGCGTATTGGTTATGCAATAGCAAATCCTGCTGTCATTAGTGAATTACATCGTGTGAAACCTTCCTTTAATACAAATCGTTATGCGCAGCAGGCTGCAATCGCTGCATTGGATGATCAAAGGTTTGTGGAGTACTGGAAAATGATAAATGCTCGGGAGAGAGTACGGATCATGAGGAAAATGGAGGAATGGAATATAAATTATTATCCTTCACAAGGAAATTTTTTGTTATTTGATATAGGAGTTCCTTCTCAGGAAGTGTTTTGTTTTTTTCTGCAAGAAGGCATAATTATTCGAGATCGTTTAAAATATCCTACTCATGTTCGTTTGACAATTGGAACACCAGAGCAAAATGATCGTTTTCTTGATGTACTAGAGCGATTTTTAATCCAAATGCATGGAGGGGCTGTAGATTGAATTGCCTATAAACGAATCTGTAAAGATTTGTTGTACTCTACTAAAAAACGCCCATGTAAAAATGAATATTGATGAATATATAAAAAAGAGGTACATTGATGATAATGAGAATCGTTTTCAAATAAAGGGGCAGCACTTACATGGGACAAATATATGATGTAACGATAATTGGTGGAGGACCTGCTGGTCTTTACTCTGCATTTTATAGTGGTCTAAGAGGAATGAAAACGAAAATAATCGAGTTTCAAGCCCAATTAGGCGGGAAATTACATGTGTATCCAGAAAAAATGATCTGGGATGTTGGCGGTCAGCCTCCAATAACAGGCGAAAAGTTAATGAAACAATTGATAGAACAAGGTTTAACTTTTGATCCAACGGTAGTTTTGAATGAAAAAGTAGAGTCCATCCAACGTGATAAAAACGGTGTTTTTCAGCTGCAAACTGCTTCTGGGCAAGCACACTTCTCAAAAACAATTATTGTAGCGATAGGCAGTGGGATTTTGCAGCCGCAAAAATTAAAAATAACGGGAGCAGACAAATTTGAAGTCTCCAATCTTCACTACACCGTAAAGTCACTCTCTTACTTTAAAAATAAAACAATTATTATTTCGGGAGGTGGAGATTCGGCAATTGATTGGGCAAATGAACTGGAGCCAATTGCGAAAAAAATTCATCTGGTTTGTAGAAGAAGTGCTTTTACTTGCCATGAGGCACAAGCGATACAAATTAAAAAGAGTAGTGTAAGCAGTCATTTCCATTCAACCATAACAAAATTGATCTCCTATGATCAGCAAAGAATCAGCAGTGTAGCGTTAACCAATCATGTAACAGGATCAACTAAGTATATAGATATAGATGAGGTTATTGTAAGTCATGGATTTGATCAAGACATGTCTCTCATAAATAATAGTAAATTTCATGTAGATTTGATTGATAATTACTATATTAAAGGTACAGGTAATAGCGAATCTTCCATTGAGGGCTTGTATGCTGCTGGAGACATTTTGATGTATGAAGGGAAACTCAATTTAATTGCTGGCTGTTTTCAAGATGCAGCAAATGCGGTGAATAAAGCCAAACGATTTATTGAACCAAAGGCTGAAAAATTTGCTGTTGTTTCCTCTCATAATGAGATCTTTAAGGAGCAGAACCGTAAATTGGTTAAGCAGTGGATGAATCAGGATATGGTTCATATTTAATTATCATTTTAAGGCTTCCTAATGATCATAGAAGATCATTAGGTTTTTTGTAATGCCAAATAAGTTCATCAAGTAGACCAAAATATGAAAATATGTCAAAATGTATAGTATTAATTAAAAAAACTGGAATTTTATAAGGTGTAGAGCAAGGGGTGGCGGCTTGAAAAAGAGTGCAGCAATCGTTATTTCAATTTTGATTTTACTGGGTATTATTTGGGGGATTTTTTATTTCTTTACTGATTTCTTCCATTCCCCGCCAAAAGATGATCGGAAAATCGTAAATGATACGAAGAGTGTAGATAGTAATGTTGTTCAACAGATGGGAATTGATAGTGAAGGTGCTGATTTGATCCTTCATAAGAGCAATAATGGCAAGGTAGAAGCGAAATTGACTGGGAAGATTCCAAAAAATAATAAGGTGCAGCTGCAAGTAAAAAAATCCGGCACAAAGATTTACATAGCTATTATTAAAGATGAGGTTTTCACTAAAAAAGCAAATGATGAAGATGAAACAGCAGGTTTCCCGGATCATTTGCAGTTAGATGTATCGATTCCAAGTCAGACCTATGATGCAATCCAGATCAATTCCGGAGATGGAAAAATAACTTCTGATGTTCCACTGGGTGCAAGTGAAGTCCAAGTAGACTCGCAAAATGGAGATGTTTCCTTATCCAGCTTAACAGGTGATCAGATTCATTTCGCAACAAATAACGGAGCTGTTCAGTTAAAAAATGTTGATGCTGGATATATGACAATCGATACGATGTATGGAGATATATTCGTCCAAGATTCGAAAGGACAGGTTGACGGGAAAACCGTTTCGGGAAATATTCAAATTCATCGTTTTGACGGCATGATGATATTAGATACTGATGCTGGAAACATCACAGTTAATCAAGCAGCTCCCTTAGTCGGCAGCAATGAGATTTCGACAGATAGTGGAAAAGTCACGGTTCAATTTCAAAAGGTTCCAGTTAATCTTTATTTGGCTCTAACTAGCCAAACTGGAACATTAAAAAACGATTTACCGATCAAAAAGATAGTCGATAAAGATGCGGAATATTATCAGAAACGTTATATAAAAGGTACGATCGGAAATGGAACTGGGAATTTGGTGATTGATACGAATAATGGAAGCGTTAGTGTGTCAGTAAAAAAATAAAGCGACAGGGAGTTCATCATGATACGAAGAACTTATTGGCAACATCTCGTTGTAGTTGCATGCATTTTCATTTTGCTTACTGCATGCTCTGCATCACCAGAAAAGAAAGCAATAAAACCACTGATCAAGGAACAAGTGATGGAAAAAGTGTCGCAGCAATTGAAGAAACAAACAAAGCTGGTTCCAGCGAAATATAACCATAAAGAAACAATGATGAGTGGAACTGAAGAAACAGAAGTTGATTATTATTCAGATAAAGAATATCATACTAAATTTGCAATAGATGACAGTGATGACCAAACCTATCAATTCCCAGAATTTCAGTATTATCGAGATATTTACGAAAAAGGCCAGAAAAAAATGTGGGAAAAAGTCCCTTATGGAAAAACATTTCAGGAGATGGCAAAGTTAAGTATACACACCTTAACATTAGGTGGGAAAATTGATGATCTCAAAGCGCAAACTTATTTTTCCATCCTACAATCTGTTCCTGAAAAAGTACAAATGAAAGAAACGAATGACGCATACGAATTGGATTTAACCAGTACTGATACCATGTCCAATTTTAAATGGATGAATAATTATGTTCAAAACAATGCAGATGCGATTGATCCAAATGAAATTGAATTTCAAAAATATCATATTAAAATGTTGATTGATAAAAAGACCTTTAAAGTCTCATCGATTGAAAATAATGTTGATTTTACAAGACAAACACTGAATTTGGATAATGGTCAGAAAGGAATCAAAAAGCTAAACATACAAGTACAGATTACGTATCCTGCAACAAATAAAATGGTTGTTCCAAAAGAAGTAGTAACAGAAGCGGAGAACAATGATCCGGCAAAATTAATAGAACAATATATGAAGCAGTCACAATAAAGAACAGCTCGAATGAGCTGTTCTTTATTTATAATGAAACTGCTTTTTTCTTTTTAGAAATCGTCCATGCATTAGAAGCTCTGCGAAAAGGCTGGAAGGAAAACCCGCCTTGGAAGTGTTTTGGTTCATAAGCAACCATGAATGCTTGCGGGTCTAACTCTGCGATTTGTTTGGACAGTCTGTTTTGTTGTTTGCGATGTGCAGTGATGGATAAAATCAAGCGTTCCCCTTCCATTCCTTCCCCTATCCATGCAGTTACTCCATAGCCTGCATCTCTAAGCTGCTGAACGAGTTGAACATTGTTTTTGTTAGTAATAACAGAAATATTGAGATATCCAAGTGCGAGCTTTTCTTCTAATTTCATTCCTAAAAATAACCCGACACCATAACTAACACAATAAACAATTAAATTGATAGGTTGATCTAAATTATCCAATACAATTTTAAAACCGATCACATAAACCAGTACATCTACAGCACTGAGTAATGCCGCCATAAATTGATAGCCTTTGATCGTCAAGATTGTTCGAACCGTCAGCATAGAGACATAAACAAGCTGCAAAACAACAATGAGCAGTAAAGTGGTGAACATAAGGCATCCTTCTTTTCTGATAAAATGACTGTTTAAACCCGTATAGAGCGATATCCTATGGTAAAGGATGATATAAGTGCACAAAATGGAGGATATCTCTCATTTACATAATGATTCTCACGTTTAGACGAGATGATTATACAACTGTAGGTTTGGAATTCGCAATAGGTTTTTGCGAATTATTTTTCCTTTTTGTATTAAATAATTTTATAGTTCGCGAAAATCATATGAAGCGAGTGATACAATAAAATTGTTTCCAACCCGTCATAAAAACAAAAGGCTGAAACATGATTAGCATGATGGCTATGGATCTCGATGGCACGCTGCTGGATAAGAGAAGAGAATTCATCCCAATGATCGGAAGGCAGTCATTTCCCTCGCAAAGGCAGGTCTTCATGTGGCATTTGCCACTGGACAAAATGTATTTGAAGCAAATTTGTCTATTCGTGAAGTGTTCGCTCTTGGCATCGCATTTGTCCTCAAAATGGGGCAATTGTTGATATGTTTAAAGAAGAGTGGATTCTTGAATATTATTTTGATGATACCTATGTTATCTCCTCTGTAGCACAGGCGGTGAAATGATTTTTGATAGAAAGAAATAGAAACTAAAAAAATCTGATCTATTTCGAAGATAGATCAGACACACCCACTCGGTATGTTTATGCCAGTTTCCAATAGTCACGATGAAGTTGCTTGACATACTCCACTACGGTCTTTTGGTGATCAAGTAAAACATTGGTTGGAAGCGATTCCACTCCTAATTGAAAAGGATCTTCGATCACTTTACTTTGGCGCTCACTAATCGCTTCAATCACACGTAAGGTGCAAAATGGTACATATGCAGAACTATAACCGCCTTCGTGACATACCACTAATCGAGACGAACAGTGTTTATCAGCTATTTGTTTTACTTTCGTTGCAATTTGATAGAAACCTTCCGCTGTAACCATCATTTGGGCTAGTGGATCGAATACACTAGGGTCTTGACCTGCAGATACTAATACGAGATCAGGTTGGAATTGTTCTGCTAAAGGAGTGAGCACTTTATCAATTGCGTATAAATAACCAGCATTTCCTGTACCAGCAGGTAATGGGATATTGATGTTGTATCCTTGCCCGTCTCCTTCTCCTACCACTTCTGCTATACCGCGGTTCGGAGGAAAAGAAAACTCTTGATGGATGGAGAAGAAGAGAACATTGGGATCATGCAAAAATGCGTTTTCAGTACCATTTCCATGATGTACATCCCAATCCACAATCAGTATTTTTTTTAGTCCATATTTTTTTCGAGCATAGTGAGCTGCAATTACTACATTGTTAAAAAGACAGAATCCCATCCCAAAACTTTTTTCCGCATGATGACCAGGAGGGCGTGTTAAAACGTAGACATTATCAACCTGATTATTCATTACTGCGTCTACTCCTGTTAGTGCACCACCTGCAGATAAGAGTGCAATTTCATAGGAACCTGTACCAACGATTGCTGCTTCTCCAGCATCTCCGCCCATTCCATCACTCAGTGATTTAACCTTTTGAATATAATCAGGAGTATGATAGTAAGCGATTTCATTTTCGGTTGCACTTCGCGGTTCGATGGAAACTAGTTCACGAATAAATCCAGTGCGGTCTAACAAATTTTTGACCCGGCGTTTGGTCGCAGGATTCTCGGAGTGAATATCTGTTTCAATCCAACCACCTGGCCGCATAAATAATGCACCATTACCAGTATCATGCCAAAAGTAACTCTCATCATAAATAAAGCCTGTCCTTTTTGTCATATTGATCGTCCTCCTAGATGAACTTCGTGGTGGTTATGTGTGATCAATGGATAAGAAGAGACTCCTTTTGAAAAAGTTCCTACTCAATCATTTTATCAGATGATTAGGCAGGAACAATATTATTTGTTGGTAGTAACTGATAATCTTTTATTGAAAAAGCGAGCAAACTTGGTTTTCGTCTGTCACGAATATACATTATGGGAATGTTTGTTTGTAAAATTGCTTTTTCCAAAGGTTGAACTAGTGAAGGAAAATTCCTTACCCTCGTTCAACGCTCGCTTTCATCCCACGATTTAAACCGTGGGTTTTCTCGCTCGCAATGTTATTATAAGATGATCTCAGTCCAAAATTTCGATATAACCTTCTGTGCCGTTCAGTCGAATACGTTGTCCATCTTTTATCAGTTTGGTGGCATTTTCTACTCCAACAACTGCTGGTAAGCCATATTCGCGTGCGATGACTGCTCCGTGTGTCATTAGACCACCCACTTCAGTGACTAGACCTTTGATGGATACAAACAAAGGTGTCCAGCTGGGGTCTGTAAAGGCAGTAACTAAAATATCTCCATCTTTTAGTTCAGCCTTCTCCATATTTAATATTACACGTGCTCTTCCTTCTATCACCCCGGAAGAAACTGGCAGACCAATAATCGCTTCGTTGGGTAGATTTTCTCGTTTGTATTTACCTGCAATGATTTCTCCATCAGATGTAATAACTCGCGGGGGAGTTAGTTTTTCATATTGTTTGTACTTGTCTTTTCGTTTGCGAATGATTTGGTAGTCTAGTTGGTTTGTGTGTATAACTTCGCGAAGCTCTTCAAAAGTGAGATAGTATATGTCTTCTTTTTCTTGAATAACTTTGGTTTCTGCAAGATGTTCGGCCTCTTTCAGTAATGCCTGCTTATAGATGAAATAGCGATTAATCATACTGTATTTTGGATATTCTCGATAACCGATAAAATTCCGGATCAAGCTGATCATTCGTTTTGTTTTTTTAGCTTTTCGTTTACCACTTGGTAATTGTTGCAATCGCTCTAATAACTCTTGCTCTTTTTTTAAGGCTTCTTGTCGTCCTTGTTCGAATTTATGTCTGCTAGCATTCGGTTCAAAATTTTTGATGTTACTGAGTATCATTGGGATGAGTGTAGATGGCTTTTCATTCCATCGAGTTTTTGTAATATCAATTTCTCCAGTACACCGCATTCCGTATTTGTTGAGATAAGCAATAATCGCTTCTTGTGCCTTTTGTCCACCTTTTAATGTAACCAGTTTTTCTAAAAAGTTGTAATTCTCTTTTACATGTTGCAAATAATTAATCACTTCTGGATAAGGGCGAATTATATCAGCAACATCCAATAGCGCAAGACCCATTTCGGAAGTAACATTGTTTGGTACTGATAGAGAAAGCGTGTCTGCAACGTTTTTTTCACCCAGCCATTTCTTCATTTTTTTATTGATCCATGAGGAAGCATATACAGCAACCATTATCGCGCCTAAACTTTGAGGATTATATAAAACCTTTTTTAGTTGCTTGTAATCTTCTAGAATAAAATCAATTAAGTCTAATCCTGATTTTGTTTTGATGTTTTGTTTTAACTCTGCTATGGATAGTTCACTGCTTTTTATCAAATTAGGAACGATTGTCGGATTATTTTGGAAATAGACTTTCATCATTTGTACCAGAATCCCCCAGGACATACCTTCATTCCTTTTGCTAATACTTAATATCTTTTTACCAGTTGGTAACGATTTTATAAAATTTTTTCGCTCTATTAATTTCATGATCGCATCTTTTATAAGTGGATCTGATTGTCCCATCATATTCAACAAAATTTTCCTATTGATAGGTGAAGCCAGATCATGTGTGAAATCAATAAATAGTCTCCCGCCTGCGTGTCGCAAAGGTTGATCCGTTGTTAATAAATGAAAGAAAGACATACCTAGGGGCAAGATTGGTTCCGTCATCATTTGTTGATGTCCAATCGAAACATAGACACGATTTGCTCGGTCATCGGATTCTGGGACAGGATATAATGTAGTAATAGGACGGCTTTGTACGATATAAAATGCCTCGTCAGATAGACACCATTCAATATCTTGAGGACAAGCAAAATGAGCTTCAATCTGTTTTCCAATTCGTGCAAGCTGTAAAATTTGTTGATCAGTAAGTGTCTGCGTTTTTTGTTGATCAGAGTTGAGTTGCTGTGTTTCGGTTCCGCCTTCTTTTGAAGCATAGATTGCTAGCTTTTTGGTTGCAATCATCTTATCGATGATTTTCTCTTCTTGTACTTTGTAGCAGTCGGCAGATACTAAGCCGGATACAAGAGCCTCACCTAGTCCAAAACTAGCATCGATCGATATTACTTTTCGATTAGAAGTAATTGGATCAGCAGTAAATAAAATACCAGATGATTGTGGGAAAATCATCCGTTGAACGACAACAGATAGATAAACTTTTCGATGGTCAAATCCATTTTGTATGCGGTAGATTACTGCACGATCTGTAAATAGAGAAGCCCAGCATTTGTTAATATGGTGTAAGATGGATTCTTCTCCTAAAATATTTAAATAAGTATCTTGCTGACCAGCAAAAGAGGCATACGGTAAATCTTCTGCTGTTGCACTTGAGCGCACGGCATAAGCTTGTTTATCGCCATGTTGGGTTAGATAGTAAGCAACAGTTTTCACCACATCGGAAGGGATTTCAACCTCCATAATGGTTTGTCGAATCTTTTTGCTGATTTCCTCTATTTGCTCTTGATCCCCTACTTTTAGCAGTGTTAGTTGATCCAATAATGATTGAAATACTTCATTATGTTCGAGTGCTTTTTGGTAAGCTGCTGTCGTAACACAAAATCCTTCTGGTACTTGTATCCCTTGAATCTTTGACAGTTCTCCTAAATTCAACCCTTTCCCACCAACGAGCAAGAACTGTGTACTTTTCACTTTCTGAAAATCGAGGATATAGGAACTCATTCGATATCACTCCTGACTATTCTCTTTTTTGATTTTTAAGATATATATTTTTATTTCTTTGTAACTTGCAGATCATTTGGATTAATCGGTTCATCTTTAAGCAATTTCTTGGTTTTGCATGTCATTCTAAACATAAAAAACCAGGAAGATTGCTCTGCCTAGTTTTATTATGAAATGCCCAGTTCTCTATCTGTCCCGCAGACAGAAACGGTTTATGGAGTTGTATCATCAAAAAAAGTGACGTGTTATTTGATTCATTGGAAGATTTGGATGCTGCTTCTTTTTACGTTTTGACGGATTTGGACTATATTTTAAATATGATATCAATCCTCCCATCCCGATGAGCGAAAGAATAACAAACAAACCTAAACCAGTCCAATGAATACCAAACCATTTGTAGGTGGGAACGTTTTTAAAAATCAGCTCCAACAAACCACTAAATAAAACAACAGGAAATCCGAAGATTGTAATAAGCACAATCAAGCGATTTGTTTTCAAATTTGTGTGATTATCAATAATTTGTTCCAATTCAGAAATAGATTCATACAGTTCCTGCAACTGCGAATGCAATGTCCATCGTTTTTCGATCGTTTCACGAAACTGTCGGAGGTGATAGTCTGAGGAGGAAAACATGGTAGTTAAAATAGTATAGCGGATTCTCGTCTTATTGCTGCTAATCCAATGATTGATTTCGATTAATTTCGAATTGGACAGTGTTTGTTTATTCGCTAACCACTCTAAAACTTTGGACATCATTTGGATACAGTCTTCGTGAATTTCTTGGAAAAGGGTTACTTGTTCCACTACATTTTGTACTTGTTGTTGGTAGGAGACTAGATCAAGCGGTTCAGTGTTCCAATCATCCAGTAAAAAAATGCCGTTTTCATGCACAATAGCATAGCCAAATGGAGTTTCCATAAAATCAAAAGAACTTTCCAGCGGTAATGGATAGATGGGTGGAATTTCCTCTTCTTGAACTCTTGATGCACAAATGGCTAGATAGCGTTGTAAAGTAGGAGAAGTAACTAATACCTGTTGTTGACCGAGTGAGTTCCACTTTGCCGCGGTTAAAAATTTTGCACCAGACCAAATAGGTTTGCATTCGTATATTCGACAAGCATTCCCAACTAACGTATCAGATAAATATGGATTCACAGTGATAGATTTAGCTGGGTTGTATAGTTCCCATATGATATTAATAACATCTGACCAGAGAACTTTTGTGTGTTCTTTTTGATGATTTTTGCATTTTGGTGCTGCTATTGTTTGATATTTTCCTTCTTGATTATGCCAATGACAATCAATTGGTCTGTGATTGTCCCATCGTTTCTCTTCTAATTCTTCTAATCGTAACCACAAATCTTTTAAATGCACATTTTGCCCAGATGTTACTTGGATGACAATATCACGACCAGTCCCTATCAACTCCGGCCGATAAATAGCAAAAAACTGGAAACCAGATTCGAGCCAAGTACGCTCACTATCATGAGTCAAAAATGACTTTAATAAGCCAATATAAGTGTTTTCGGTAGTGATGAAGGCATCCATTAAAACGGTCTTATTTGAATCTTTTATGGGTAACTCCAATTGAGTGATCGTGGCTTGTTTGATTGTAAGTTCATATTTTTGATGTTCTTTTTTTAAATAAAGGAGGGCACGGTTATATTCCTCGATGTGATTGGAATGAGGAATCTCGTATGGCAGAACATGATCCATCATGAGAGAAATCGCTAAATATATGCACGCTTGCAATCCCTCTGTAACTTGAGATTCGTCGATGATGGTAAACATTTTTCCGCTTTCATCGATTTGTTCTTCGATTAGAAAATACGAATGTGCAAGTGCGTTGTGTAAACATCCCCAAGATTCATAAGGTTTCCCGGTTGTTTTAAAATCATCTAATTCCCATCGAATTGTGTAATCGATCCACTCAAATGGAAAATCTTTTCGATCAACGCCATGGTGTCGACAGTAGAACATAATAAAAGTTAGACAAGCATCAAGAGATAAGTCTTCGAAGTAAAAGGAATATTGCTGAAAAGGTTTGTTATGCAGCAGATGAAGTTCTTCCAAGTGGTATAACATTTCCGTAGTAGAATCAAACCCATCATTTTGGAAATGGCAGATGAGTTTGTTTTGATAATAAGAGAACAATTCATTCCCAAAAAAGACTTCATGATCATTTTCGGGAATTTTGTTTGGTTTGTAATAAATGGTAACATCCTGCAACTCATTATATAACTGCTGTAAACAATCGATAAGTTGCATGTTCCACTCCCTTTGTTTGAATAATATGAACCATAAAATTATTTTATCGAAAAGGAAAAATGAATTCAAACATAAAAGGGCCTCATATCGTATTTCTTTATAATGATTTTATATATATTTACATTTTTGTAAATATTATTATTAATCTGCCGGAATTACCATTGGTTTAATATTTGTTGGTTCAGATATTACCGTCATAGTAGTAGAGAATCCATATGGGGAACAAGCATGGATAAATTCTTCCAATGTTCGCATGGACTGTGTCATCACTTTAATCATGTAATTGTACCGGCCACTAAGTTGATATGTTTCAACTACTTCATCGGATTGATTACAAAACGCAACTAATTTTCCACAGTCGTTTGTTTCAATAAGTAAAAAAGCAGTAATATTTTTACCCAATTTTTCTGGATCAAGGATTACTTGATATCCTTTTATTATACCTTTTTCTTCCAATTTCCGAATGCGCTCTCCTACTGCTGGTTGTGTCATATTGATCAATCTTCCAATTTGGGAGATGGTAATACGTGCATTTTCTTGTAATAATGCAATGATTTTAGTATCTGTTGTGTCCATACATGTATCACCTCTATTATATTGCTTTGAATTTAAAGCTAAAGCGAATCAATGCTTATAAATAATAAGTAATTTGTCTGAAATGCTTTTTCTTTCCCATGTAATTAAATGATTCTATCTACTAAACTGGATATACCAACTAGGAGGGAAACAAGATGACAACTATTTTAAGCCCTATTAAATTAGGGAAACTAGAACTCAAAAATCGCCTAATAATGGCTCCTATGCAGACAAATAAAGGTACGATTCAGTCATTTGCTACTGATTATCATATCAAACATTATGCTGATCGGGCAGATGGAATTTCGATGATGATTATTGAATCTACTGCTGTATCTGCAGATGGCAGATTATTTCCTGACGATATCGGTATTTTCAGTGATGAACACATCCAACCGCTAAAAGGCATTGTTAAAGCCGTTCATGATAAAGGAACAAAGATATTTATTCAATTATCTCATGGTGGTCGGAAATCTTCACCACAAGTTACACAAAATCTGTTAGCACCAAGTTCAATCGCTTTCGATGAGGAATCTGCAGAGCCAAATGAAATGAATGATCAAGACATTATGAATGTTATTGAACAATACCGTCTGGCAGCAAGAAGAAGTCTACAGGCAGGTTTTGATGGAATTGAATTGCATGCAGCACATGGCTTTTTGCTACATGAATTTCTTTCTCCATTATCAAATATACGTACCGATAAATATGGGGGTTCCGTTGAAAATCGCGTTCGCTTGTTGCGTGAAGTATTGGAAGCTATTCGCGAGGAAGTAGGAAAAGATTATCCGGTGATTATTCGTGTTTCTGCATCAGAGTTCGATGCAAATGGATTAAAACCAGCAGATTTAGGACATGCGCTGACATATTTAGAATCTTATTTGGATGCAGTTGATGTATCTGCAGGTGGATTAATACCTACGATACCTTTATCAACGCATGATGCATATCAAGTTCCCTATGCTTCTATTATTAAGCAATATATAAGAATACCGGTCATTGCTGTCGGAAAGATTTATACACCAGAGTTAGCAAATTCAATATTATTAGATCAGCTGGCAGATATTATTGCGATCGGCAGACCGTTATTAACGGATACAAAGTTTGCGGAGAAAATGTTAACAACATCTTTGAAAGAACCAGCAAATATATTTTAAGGGAACCTTCCTTTTATTTCGTTAAACTATGTCACGAGATTTGGTGAGAAAATGGTTCTTTGACTTTGCTTGTTTAATGCAGTTGTGTGAAATATTTGCGTGATCATATTTGAAAACACGAAAAACCTAGTGGGAATATACTAGGTTTTTCGTGTTTAATTTTCTCTTTTAATAAAGAATGCTATCCCCAAGGCGATACCGAGAAGGGCTGCAAGGATTTCAAATGTAAACATATATCCAACAAGCGGGACAAGATTCATTACAAGAGATGGTCCAATCGTTGCTCCTAAAAATAAAATAAATGTATAAACGGAAACAGCTGTGCTTCGCAATTCCCCGCCTAATCGATTGACGATTCCAATGAGATTAGGGATATTCATCGCGATTCCTCCAACAAAAACTACACTCATTACAACCATAAAAGGAAGATTTGTAGCTGCTCCTAGTAATGCCAATCCGATTACAGATAAAGCTAAACCAATTCGAAGTACTTTCACATCACCGAACTTCGCTGCAAGCTTTCCTGTAAACAAAGCAGTTATCATCCCTATGATTCCGACTGCTCGAATAGAGATTAATGTATTGGCATTTACTCCTTGAAATAATTGAACAAGATAGTTGCTAAGTGTTGTATACATACCAACAAATGCGAGTAATACCGTGATCGCTATCAAGTAACAGAGCAGCAAATTTTTGTTTATCCAAATATTACCAAAATCTTGTAAGGAAGGAAATAGATTTATTTTTCTATCAATCGGTTGATCTTTCTTGATGACAAACAAACAAATAACAAAAGTAGAAAAATAGATAATCCCGATCCAGTAAAAAACATACTCCCATTCATATGTTTGGCTAATTATACTACTAAATAGTTGTCCCAGCACACCTGCTGTAAGTAAACCAAAGCTAACGAAACCGATCGCTGTCCCTCTTCTTTTCATGGGAAATATGTTTACGATATAAGTAAGAGTAGCAGGGAAAAACGTTGCAGCTATTAGCCCTTGCAGTCCCCTTAATACAAGCAAAACTTCAAATTGATGAATAAATCCAATGAAGGGAGAGACAATGGTCAATAATCCTAAGCAGATCAAAATCATTCTCTTGCTGCCAAACCGTTCTCCAAAGGAACCAAACAGCAAAAACCCAATTGCATAACACAACGAAAAAACACTTCCAGACCATGCTGCTTCTGCTAATGAGATATGATATGCGGTTGAGATATTAGGGAACAACGGTATCGTCACATATAGACTTGATACTATAACCAATCCACACCAAAACAGTAGTGCCGTAATAAGGGAATAGTTTCTTTTCATTACAAAAGAAGTTGATGATGATCTCATAATTTTTTGCATAGTGATCCTCCTCAAGATGGTTCTATGGAAATAAATTTTAAATCAATGCAGATAAGTAACTTTGATTGTTTATTAGTTACATTAATTGTAGTTTATTTACAACGAAAGTCAATACGTTACTTGTAGGTTTTGCGCTTTTATTTCATTTGATGTAGAATACTTACAATCATTGTAAAAAAGGGGGAAGAAAAATGAAGGAGGAAGATCTGTTTTTCGACTATCAATTGTTGAGTAAGCTAGTCATTGGTATAGGAGAAGTTGCTGAGATAACTGGATTACCAACACGAAAAATACGTTACTGGGAAGAAAAAGGAATTATTCAGTCTAAAAAAGACGGGGAAGGAACAACAAGGAAATACAGTTATTTGGATATCAAAAAAATTATCCTTATCCAAGAGTTGTTAGAGGATGGATACACGCTTGATGCTGCTGCAAAAAAAGTAGAGAATCGCATCAAAAATGTAAATCAAACAATGTTAGATTTAAGTAAATACGTAGATAAACAAGACTAGCCGTGTAAAGATATAAGTATTCATAGATGCTTCAATGGATTATCGCATCGAGTGATGCGATTTTTGCGTTTGCTTTGGTCAATAGCATTAAGAGAATTGATTGTTAAAGAAACAAATAAAGGATAGAAAATAATGGAAAACAGGATATGACACTTAGTTTATAACTCCTTTATTCATTTCATGTACTTAAATTTTCATGTTGTTCAAATTTCCTTCGCCAAATGAATGATTCTTTTGATATAATCATACAGGGAATCAGTTTGTTTGTGTTTAGATTTGAAGAATATTCGTATGGAAAAGCATTAGGATTGACACCCTATTACAGAAGAAGAAAACCTAATGTAAAGTCAGTATCAGGAGGAAAGCATAATGAAAGTTTATGTTGTTTATGATAGTGAAGGTGGGCACACAGAATCCTTAGCAAAGGCCGTAGCACAAGGGGCAAGTGGTGTGGAAGGTGCAGAAGTACATATTCAACATGTCAATGATGCGGATGTATATCAAATGGTAGATATGGACGCTATTATTTGGGGATGTCCTGGACATTTTGGCACAATTAGTGCAGGATTAAAAACTTGGATTGATAAATTGGGTTATTTATGGGCAGAAGGAAAGCTTATCAATAAAATCGGAGGAGTTTTTTGTACAACAGCTACTCATCACGGTGGTTTAGAAGCTACTATGCTTAACTTGATCACTCCAATGCTGCATCAAGGGATGATTGTTGTCGGTTTACCTGCTGATGTACCTGAAAACGCACTCTACGGTTCTTATTATGGCGTAGGTATCACATGCCCTGTTGAAGATACACCAGGCGTATCCACTACTTTAACTGCAAATGATACTGCGCTTGGTAGAGCCCTTGGAAAAAGAGTAGCAGAGGTAACCAAGCAATTTGTAGAAAATCGAGCATAGGTAAGGGAGAGTCAGCCCCATGGTTATACCAATAGTATGTTTTGCAATAGCTGCTATTTTATTGATACTACTCGTAGTTATTAATGTTCGGGCACAATCAAGCCGCCGGGAAGCACAAGAAGAAAATGCTGTAGAGATAGCAGATACAACAGTAGAGTTGAATAATGAAGAGCAGTCACCAGCTGATTCTACCATTCAAAAAATAGCAGAAGAAGTGACTGCAGAAGAAGACGAATTTGAAAAAGAAAGATTAGAAGCTGGTCACGAAGAAAGACAAGAGCAACAAGAAGAAGATGGTATTGCTTCATCGGCACAAGAAGTCCAGACAGAACCGAAAAAAGAAACAAAATCATTTAAAATAGAAGACAGCAGTTATCGTGAGGCTTTGAAAAAGTTTCAAGCGAAGAAACCGGAACTAGCAAAAAAGAAAAAACAAATTTCTGATTCTGATTACCGGAATGCACTTCGTTCCATGCAAAAGAAAGATCAATAAGCAAATCCCCTTCAAATAAGGGGATTTGCTTATTTTTTTAAAATCTAGTTATCTACCTTATTCAAATTATTATCTTCTTCATATGATATAGCAAACAACAGAAAGGAGGTAATAGTTTGAGAGTATTTCATGAGGGAGATCGAGATCGTAACCGCCGTCGCCGTTTTCGCACGGAGGTTATTTTCTTACGCCGAGGTCAGACAGCTACTCGTACCTGTGGTACCTTTTCGGGAAGAACGATAACTCGCACGCTCCGCAGAGGAGAAGTATTAGTTGCTATTTGCCGTTCGAGCCGCCGTCGATTTGTTTTTGTATGTGGAACACCTCGCTTTACAAGAACCATTGTTCTTGAAAGAGGAACAAGAATCAGAGTAACATGTCGCAGAAGAGATAACGATTAAATTGTAAAGTTTACCTCCGGCTCTTAGGAGTCGGAGTACATAAAATTACATGAATAAAGCATGCATTGTATGTTGATTTAAGATTATAGCATTGCGTGCGAGAAAACCCACGGTTTAAATCGTGGGATGAAAGCGAGTGTTGAACGAGGGTAAGGAATTTTCCTTCACTGGTTCAACCTTTGGAAAAAGCGAGTTTACAAACAAACATTCCCATGGTAATAGATGTATAGTCGTGACAGACGAAAACCAAGTTTGCTCGCGGCAAGGAAGAAATCAACAAACATAAACCGTGGGGCGCACGGGGTTAGCTTGGTAATGAAATAGTCGTGAGGCTATCGTCCCAAGAATCCAACGGCTTTAGCCGTATGGAGTTGTCAATTGGGGTAATATTTTAGTAAGTTACCATTTCACTTAGGACAAGGACAAAGTTATGTCTGTACGTACCATTCGGTTCCACACTTCTACAGCAAAGTTTGTTGTTCTTTGTTTGCTCTGTGTCTCTAAGATCATCTTGGTTGACAAAACAGCACAGGTAAAGAAGAATATTCGTCTGTTTTGTGAGCTTGGTCCCCATGATTACCTGTTGTTCTTCGCTGCTTTTCTGTTTGTATGGAATGTGCAGTGGCCAGCTAGGAAGAAACTCTGGATCAACCGAGTACTTTCTTTGTGCGATACAGGTCTATTTTTGGCCATGATTTGGGTTACAGCAGACATTGTCTGGCTTTGCAAGTTTGTGCTTCCTTCATCTGCTGGTTCATCTACTTCAGTTATTTGGGCTATGCAATTTGGAAAAAGCAGAATCGCAAGAAGGCAGAGCAGGAGATTGTTGTGACGGAAAATAGCAAAGTCAATGATCAGCAAACTTCAAAAGTAAACGAGACACAGGGGCTTGTTCATGTAGAAATGTAAAGACAATGGTTCTATTCCTAGGTGTGCGTAGATTGCCAGATCTGCTAAGATTATCCAATCAACGCACCTGAATACTATGAAATATCTATAAAAAACACATCTGTTTGATGTGTATTTGTTTTTCTCTCTTATTTTGTTTTTTGCATATCCCGATAAAAGGGTGTGTTCCATAAAGATTTTAATCCAGATTGCAAATACGCATTACTGCAATCATATAACTGCTGAATAGTATCTTCCTTCCCTGTGAGCGAGTAATGGGAAATGAGGTCATTTTCTGAAAAAATTGCTTTCGTCTTTTCAACCAAAGCATCCGGACAACGAAAATGAAATTGTGTGTAGTCGATTCCTTGTTCATCATTCCACCAATTGATATACATCATCCAAGCATCTGGATAATCAGGATGGAAGGCATAATATTGCGTTACATTCATCTCATCATCATGATCTACTTTTTGCATAAGCAATGTTTCACGAGCAAAAAAGTAGGTGATTTTATCTGCGCTGGTGGAAGAAAAAGATTTGTAGATATGAGGAAAACCGAGTTTATGAGCGACAGATAAAAACTTTGTTTGATTCCAACGGCTGAAAACCGCATCATTCCAGTCATCATCAAGAAAAAAATGAGACAGCTCTTCGGATAAAGAGATATCTTCTGCTGTTGGCGGCAGTGAAATCTCTGGTGCGGGTATTCCTCTTTCGGTTAAAACTTCGTTTAATAGATGCACGATCTCTCTTTGTTGGGAGAAAACTGCTCGTTTATATGGAGATATCCCAGTTTCATCGGTAGAAGCAATATCTGCTCCTTTTTCAATTAACCAATGAATAAGTTTTTTGTTTCTACTAGTAATCGCTTGTTGAAGCGGAGTTACACCGGTTTTATTTGGTTTATTGATATCTGCTCCCAATTCAATTAAGCATTCGATGATGGGTTGATTTCCGATATCAATCGCTTTTATCAATGGAGTTTCGTCTATCCTGCTTATAAATTCCAAAAGTTCCGGTCGATGCTGGACAAGTGTTTTTATGATTTTAGGGTGTTCTTCTGTTGTCTGATCTGGCCTGCGGATCGCATCGTGAATAATATACAATTTGTCTAAAGGAGCACCATAAGCGATAAATTCTTGTAGTAATGCATCGTTTCCTACATTGACACAAGCTTCCCAACATGCTTGATCTAATTGTTCAGGTGTAGCTTTGGCTCCGTATTTATGTAAAGCGCGTGCAGTGAAACTGTTGTATGCAGAACGGTAAAGAGACACATTTTTATGTACGTTTGGGTTTGCTCCATATTGCAGCATCAAGTCGACAATGCGATGGTAACCGATGTAAATAGTTTTATGGAGTGGAGTGTCTTCCCAGTGATCAACTTGAAAATCCTCATGATTGAGTAAATTTGGATCTACTCCAGAAGACAGCATATAACGTATTGCTGCTTCTTTTCCTTGTTTTGCAGCTTCATAGAAAGTGATATGCTGTAGATTTTCGTCTAACCTTTTCTCTGCATTTTGCCTTGTATTGACAAATAAGTCACAAGCAGCAGGAGTTAAAGCAAGCTGATAAGGCTTTTGACCCCATCGATTTTCCGCTTTTGTATCCGCATTGTTTCGTAAGTATATGGGAATGGTTTCTACAAAACCTTCATATGCTGCCAAATGTAAGGGTGTGTTGCCCCACTCGTCCTTGTGATGAACAGATAATCCCTGTTCTATCAAAAAAACTGCCATTTCCTCTGATTTACTAAAATAAAGAAGTGTAATCTTATTAGAGGTTTCCTGCTGGAGATGGTTTGAATACTCTTTTAATCTCTCTTTTAGTTTGGCTAGTTCATCATTACGCACCAGATTACAAGTATGCCAAAATTCTTTATCAGATTTGTCGATATGTTTTAAGAAACGGATAGGAAACACTCCTTATATCAATTTTGTATATCATTATATAAGAAAAAACATTTACATGTGTTAATGTGTATTTTTATAAAAATCATATAGAAATCCAATTTAGAGGTGTGTTTGATTTATGCACATATAAAACAAAACCACATTCGTTTATTGAATGTGGTTTTTAATCATATCAACTGATGCTGTTTCCATTTATAGCTGAAAAAAATGTATATTATGTTTTAATGATTGCGCCCCAGATATCGCCTAAACAACATCTGGGACAATAACCGCTAGGAAAACTTATCGCCGGATACTCAGTTCCTGGATTTCAATGATTTTCTTATCATCACCAAAACCAATCATGAGACGCTTTCCAGAGCAAGTTTTGATACTCATATGGAAAGCCCTGTATCTCGGATCATCCTTCGGCAAATGATGCGAATTGGAAAGGTCAATACCTACCTCGTAAGCGTCACCTTCATACTTCTTGCCCTTATGGGTAATTGAGTACTTGGCAATAGGAGCAGTGGGATCTGCAGTATTTTCATCCATGAAGATAATAAGATCCTCAGTATTTGAATTGTACTGCCAATCTGCTTTTGGATCTGTACAGCGGATGTACCCCTGCCCATGTTTCAGTGTAAAGGTGCTCTGCTTACTCTTCTTGTAGTCACCAGGAAGCGCCATGTTTTTCTCCAATTTTCTCGTTCCATGGTCATATTTATTATAGCAAATAGCCTTTTGTCTTGACACTATCAAATTCTGATAACATTGGTGACTTTAGTTCCACTGTCTGATAAATAATTTAATCAACTAGTGTTTCATTTTTTAAAAAACCTGTATTGATGATATGCGCTTTTACTTGAACAGAGATTGTATCGTGAGAGAAAGGTTTATTTGTTATTCGCTTCCACAACTGTGGATTTTTTTGGTATGTCTGAAATCGTAATCGAAATATGTCTAGTTCATTTTTTGCCGCCATTTGATAGGTGGAAATTACTTCTTGTGCTATTTTCTCTTCCAGTATTCGTTCCAATTTTCTAATAGGGATGTTGGTATTGGTGTGAATTAATTCTGCTTTGGCGTGTATGTTTAATTGATAATGCGCTTGACCGTTTTTGCCTAAAGACGTATGAATATCTACACTCGGATTTTGTGCGGTAACAGTTACACTTTCATTCTTTTTTATTGTAAGAAAAACAGGAGTATCAAGAGTTTGTTTGCTTACCCATCTTAGACCTAAGAGTGCTTTTAATGGATACGAGTATGTTGGCTTAGATTTACTAAGAACATAAGCCCCTGATATTTTTAATTGAGGTAAATCTTTTTGTTCATTTTTCCATGTGTTTTTTGTGATTGCTAGTGTTGGTATGATGGTTACATTATCAGGTTCATTGATCTGGCTTGTAAATTGGTTTAGTCGAATAGGCGGTACAAAGGAATCTTGCTTAAATGTTTCCATCGGTTGACTATAAATAGAGAAATAAGGTGTTTTTGTCAGGAATGGAGTGATTGATAATAATTTATCCATTGGTTCGTCTGAAGCAAAAAACCAAGGAGTTAGTCTGGTTAAACGAGATCGAAAAATTTGATCCAAAATTGCTTGTTTCTTTTCCTTTAAAATTCCCGGACCAAAAATAAAAGCGGTCAGATGTGATGAACTGAGTGTGTTCGAAGATGATCGTAACTTATAAAAAGCATTCTCCAAAATAGGATCAGATGCTTTCCCGATCCATAAATTATTTGTTTCTTGAGGTGGACCAATCTTATCTCCGCCGGCAATGGTGGAGAAGTTTATAATTTGCCCGGATACTTCATATTTTCCCTCTTTATAGTCTATTCCAAGAGCAAATATAAAGAGCATATCTTGAAGTCTGCGGCCATCACAAGCACAACAGAGTAAACAGATCGACAAGATGAGAAGGATTGTTTTTTTCATGGTGTATCGTCCCCTTGCAGCGTTGTATCTTTTGTTTTCAACATCGAAGGTCGATTTTTAATGTTTCCCCAGGTTGGACGAAAAACAGTGCGTATAAAATCTTGTGGATACAAAGGAGAAATTGGTGCCATATATGGAACACCAAAACTTTTTAATTGAGATAAATAAAGAATGATGAGAAAAAGAGCCAAGACGAACCCAAAAATGCCTAAAAATGCGGAAAAAAACAAGATAAAAAACCGAAAAAAACTGACAATCCCTATCACCGATTGATTCACTAGAGTAGAGCTGGCAACAAAAGACAGGGCAATGATTACAACGGTACTTGGACTAGTCAAACCTGAGCGTATTGCCGCATCTCCAACAATTAACCCACCGACAACAGACAGGGTTTGCCCGACTTGAAGCGGTAACCGTAATCCAGCTTCACGGAAAATCTCAAAAATAAGCAGCATAATAATCGTCTCTATCGGTATAGGAAAAGGTATTCCTCTTTTGGACATGACTAAAGTAGCTAATAAACTAAACGGAATTTGATTGGGATGAAAAAATGTGATTGCTGTCCAAAAAGCAGGAAGCAACAAAGAAATCAAAAGTCCAGTTAAACGCAGGATAAATTGTGCACTATTGACAATAAACATATTGTGTATATCTTCACTGCTTTTCAAAAGCAGCGTTATATTTGCTGGTGCAATAGGAACAGTTGGATTTCCATCGACGATTAAACAAAATCGGCCATGGTTTAGAATAGAAGCAATATAATCAGGTCGACTTGTATAGTCAAATAAAGGGAGTAACCGAAAATTTTTCCCTCCGATTAGTTCTTGCAGCTGCTGGCTGCTGTCCAGTGTTTCAATTTCAATATTGGAGATACGTTTCTGAACATCCTGAATAATTTCTGATTGAATAATATCTTCCACATACAATAGTGCTACTTTTGTCTTGCTCCTTGTTCCAACATCATATATTTTGCACTTTAGTGACCCTGTTTTCATCCGTTTGCGAACCAAAGCGATATTCGTTGTAATGCTTTCTGTAAAACCATCTCTTGAGCCACGAACAGAAGTTTCAGAGGGTGTATCTTCGGGCTGCCTCTGTGGGAAATTTGCGATGTCAAAACAAAAAGCATGGTCAATCCCATCGATAAGACAAATGAAAAAACCTTCGAATAAGTAATCGATGGTAGACAGATCATCTTTACTAATTTGCATCGTTGAAAAGGGAATGCTTGCTTGATCAAACTTCTCCTCTTCTATCCATTTGTATATTTCTGCGATTATTTCGTCGTTCAAGCGCTTGGAATCGATTAAACCTAAACTATAAAAATAGGCAAAAGCCCGATTAGTAGCATTTGTCACTACTTTTTTGGTGTCTGATGATACATCACCGCAGTCTTTTATTTGCTTTTCAATAATTTTTATATTTTCACTAAGCTGCTTAACAAGTTTGGTTGGTTTGGAGACCATATTACGAATTTGAGGTGTTTTTTTGCTCTGCATAGGTATCATTCCCAGATGATTTATTTCGAAAGTATTTGTAAGTGCTTACCATGAGTAATAAAAAAAATATGACTGTTGTGATGGCTAAATGAAGAGGCAGGATATAACTTGTAGTAATATTCCAGAAAGAAACATCGCCAATCGAAATTCTTGTCACTAAGAAGAAAAAGATAGAACTAATCACAATTAACCATGTTTTTGTTTTCGATTTTAAGGGAAATAAATGTGCCAATAAATACAGTTGTAAAGAGATCCGCATAAATGAACCTATCCACCATTGGTAGATGGAAAAAAAATCTACATGTTCTACTAATAGACCGAGAGTGAGTAATCTCCATTGTTCATATGCTGGGTAGCGAAGTTGGCTTGAAGTGACAGCTCCAAATTCTGTTAATGATCCAATAATTGGTCCAAGTGTTATGAATACAAGGAAAAACCCCGATATCCATAGTGTCGAGAAACGCATTTTTGTTTTCAGATTTTGTTGAAAAAAGAAGACTGCAATAATATCCATCCATCCAGATGAAGCGTACATGATTCCTAACCAAATGGGTTTCCAGCCATTTTGTAATAATGGAAATAATAAACTGTGGTCTTTCATAGGAATGTTTCCAAACATCACAAACACTCCTAATAAAATAACAATTGGTAGTAAAATACCGTTTGCAATTGCGATTGTTTCTAATCCAAGTAAGGCGGCAATCGCACATGCGATAATGGCGAGAATGGCAATAATCCATGTTGGTGTCCCTGGTAAATATGCTGTGTTTGTCCAGCGGATGGTGTCGTAGTAACTGATAAAAATGCCAATACATAGATGAATGATAAACAGGAAACTGATCAACCAAAAAAAAATCGGATGCGTATTTTTTTGAAACCAAAAATATAGCGGTGCTTGGTTTGTTTGCTTCATAATAAAATGAATACCTATTAAAACGATAAAGAAAATACATGCACCGATAATGACAGCCAGCCACGAATCTCTTTTGGATACTCCTAAAATTGCAGGCAATGTTATGACATGACAGGTTATCCCTATATATGCCAGACATAGAAAGAAAAACTGCAATGAATTAATTGATTTTGTTTGATCCATTTTTTCCCTCGTTTTCAAACATGTTGATTACTAAGATGTGTTTGAAATAAAAAAAGTATTCATTAATTCACATGTATAAGATGGGACTTTTTCGAGAAGTTTACAATCGTGAAGCTACTTATGTAATTAATGGAGGAATTTCACGGTGAATAGACGAATGCCAACGTTCCCAGAACCATATTGGAGAGACCCAAATCCTCTTTTGTCATTTTCTGCTTTGCAAGAAGACAAAAAAACAGAGGTAGTAGTAATAGGTGGAGGAATTTCTGGAATTACTACTGCCTACTTACTTGCAAAAGAAGGAAAAGAAGTTGTTTTGGTTGATGCAGGAAAACTTGCAAATGGAACGACTGGACATACTACAGCAAAAATAACCGCCCAACATGATGTGATCTATGATGAATTGATTCAACATTTCGGTTCAGCGAAAGCACAAGACTATTATCAAGCTAATATGGGTGCCAAAAAATTTATTGAAGATACTATTCAACAATTAAAGATTGACTGTGATTTTAAGCATGAAGATGCTTATCTTTATACCATTGAAGCGGAAAATGTGCAGAAACTAGAGAAGGAAGCAAAAGCTTATCAAACTTTAGGAATCAATGGGGATATGGTAGATAAGTTACCATTTGCTTTGGGAGAAAAAGCTGCTCTTGTGATGCGTGAACAAGCACAGTTTCACCCTCTACGATATCTTCGTGGATTGTTAGATAAGTTTATTTCAGCGGGAGGTCAGGTATTTGAAAACACAACGGTAATCGATATCGAGGAAAAGGAAACACTTACAGTAGTAACTCGAAACAAAAAAAGAATTAATTGTCAACAAGTAGTAATGTGTTCCCATTTTCCTTTCTACGATAATGGCGGATTTTATTTCACACGTCTCCATGCTGATCGATCCTATGTTTTAGCAATAAAGCCTCAAAAAAACTTTTCAGGTGGAATGTATTTATCCATTGATAGTCCAGCTACTCGGTCTCTACGAGAAGTAACTATCCATGGAGAATCGTATGTTTTAGTAGGTGGACAATCCCATAAAACTGGTCATGGAATTTGTACGATGCAACATTATGAAATACTTGAGAAATTTGCAGAAGAAACATTAGGAATTAAAGCGTATCCATACCGATGGTCTGCACAAGATCTAATCACTTTGGACAAAGTTCCGTATATTGGCAGATTGACCGCTGATCATAAAAATATATTTGTTGCTACTGGATTCCGAAAATGGGGTATGTCACAAAGCACCGTTGCTGCTCAGCTGATAACAGATATGATTGTTGGCAGGGATAATCCTTATGAAGGTTTGTATACTCCTTCCAGATTTCAAACAGATCCAAGTTTACGTAATCTTATAGTTGAAAACTTGGATGTAGCTGGTTCTTTATTATCAGGAAAAATAGGAATAACATTTAAAGAACCAGATGAATTGAAAGACGATGAAGGTGCGATCGTCATGGTTAAAGGAAGAAAATGTGGTGCTTATCGTGACGCAGATGGAAAACTACATGTTGTAGATGCTACTTGTAAGCACTTAGGTTGTGAAGTTGAATGGAATCATGGGGATCGAACATGGGATTGCCCTTGTCATGGTTCTCGTTATTCGACAGATGGGGAAGTAATAGAAGGACCAGCGGAACAACCACTTGATCCTGTGGAACTAGAGAAAGTGGAACAAACCAATCGCTAATGGTTGGTTGATTTGTTTCAAAATAATATCTTGTTATTCAGTTTTCTACAGATTAGCAAATCAACGTGCTAAAGAAACAAAGGATTATTAAGGATTATCTTCCAATTCAGTTGAAAACATTTATGAAATCTAGATCATATATTCCAAAATTTTAAAAATACCTTGCATATTCAAGCGCTTACAAGTAACATAGTAATAGGCTAATAAAGAAAGGTGAAGCATGTTTTATTTGACTCCGCAGATAGAACCGCGAAGGATAGCAAAGGTTGTTCTCATCGATATCGGTGATCCTGCCAATCCAATTTTGGACAGTGACCAGTGGAAGGTCATCATTCCCCGTCGAATTGTTGGGGATCGTAGGCCTGAATCTAGTCAAGGTTTGGATTTGTTTGGAGGAACGGTACGGCGGAGTGAGTCTTTTGAACATGGAGCTATCCGCGAAGTACGCGAAGAATCTCAGCTCCGTGTCCCAATGGAATCGCTTCATTTTCTCAAAAGTCGAGAATTTTCATCTCAGACAGGTAACGGAATAACCATCATTCGCTGGTATGTAGCAGCATACCCTGGTGGACAGGTTATTCTAGAACCTAAAGAGCATGATATGTATTTCTCGATTCCTGTCAGTCAATTGCGCAAGGTTGAACCTTATCCTCCAAAATGGATGATGAGGCTGATTCGTGGGGGAGTGAAGACGCTTGAATCGGAGCGAATTAACTAGCGAATCAATACTGGGCAGTAGACAAAGGCGTCTGCTGTCCAACGGCAATTATCTTTAATCTATTCATAAATCAAGGTCATGCCATATTGGTATGGCCTTTTGTATTGCAGTTAATATAATATTTACAATAATCATTGAGTTTCATTTGCACTAACGGTAGGATAGTAATAGGTATCTACAGAAAGGTATCTGATGCTTACCGTAGCAGCAGAAGTAACTGGTGTTCGTCCGCAAAAAGCAATGAAAGTAGTGGCAAAGGCTGTTCCTGTCTATGTTGGTGACAGTCTTGTTTATCCAATTATGGATCCAGGAGAGTGGAGGGCCCTTATTCTCTATCGCTACACAGGTGATCGTAGGCCGGAAGCACCTGATGGACAAGATCTCGCAGGTGGTGTGGTAAGTACGAATAAAGACATTCCATCTTCATTGAGCATGACGAGGCTGCTAAAGAAGACACGAGAGGATACAGGGCTGATTGTACCTGCTTATCAAACTTACTTTATTGATCAACAGCCTCTGCCATTGCGGCCAGGCTATATTTTTTGGGCAGCTATGCCGGTGAATAAGAAAACTGTTGTTACTAATCGTCATGAATGTTTTGAGTGGGTGAAGGTCAAAGAGCTGGATTGCCGGAGTGATCTCCCCGATTGGATGTCCAAGCTAATTCGTTTGGGTGTTGAACGTCTTTGGGATGAGCTCAATCCCTAAGCCGTCTACTGGGCAGGAAGCATATGTTCTCTGCCCAGATCGATTATATATACTTTTTGATAAATTGTTTTCTAAGAATAAGATATAGCATGTAAGCCAGAATAGGAGTATGACATACTCTTACTCTAAAAAAAAGCGGAAAAGACGACATCTCTATCACTCTCTTATCTTTTTTGTTGGTCTCGGATTTGGTGTATGGTTACATGGAACCGTTTATGCAGATGAAATGGTAGATCTAGGACCTCAAGTCTATGATTTAACGCTATATAAATCCACTTTTGGAAAAGATTCCAAAGGCAACCCTGTTGTGTATGCCCCTATTGTAGGTAATCCAAGTAAGCTAGTTATTGCTGATTTGCAGACAAGAAAAGTAAAAAAGATTATTCCCATTCCTGGAGCCAAGGGTGCTTGGACTATTACTGTCGCAACAGATGGGAAGGTTTGGATCGGTACCTATAGTAATGGTCATGTATATCGTTATGATCCAGTTACGGAAATATTAATGGATATGGGCCGTTCGCCAACAGGCAGTAATGTTCTCTATGGTTTAATGCCAGGAAAAGATGGTTCTGTATACGGCGGCTCATTTGGTTCAGCGAAAATATTCGCTTATGGTTCTACAGGAAAATCGCATGATCTAGGATCTGTTTATCCAGATGTGTATGCACGTGATTTAGCATTAGATTCAGCAAATAATGTTCTTTATGCTGGTGTAGGAGCAGTTAGAGCAAATGTAGTTCGATATGATTTAACTTCAGGAGTAAAAACTCCTATTCTACCAGTTGAGTACCAAACTGATTCGTTTGCTTATGATTTGGATTTTGTAGCTAATAAATTATTTGTAAAATTGGAGCCTTCCTTTCGAGAACTCGTTTTAGATCCGGTTTCAGGGAAGCCAGATATTGTAACAGATGGTGTTACGAAAATAAAACAAGAATATTTCCCAATAGGTTCTCGTGGAGTGTCACCACTAGCTCCAGATGGTAGGTCTGTCTATTTCTCCTATAAATATCAATTATATCGGTATGATATGTATACCAAAATTTATCATCCAGTCCCAGGTGCTTCTTTAGCGAGTAACGTGATAAGTTGGGGATGGGAAGAATTTGATGAGCCGAGCTTTCCAGGAAAGACACTCATTGGCATGGTTGGCAATTATGATGGAAGGGCGTTTCGTTATAATCCTATAACTGGTGCTCATGAAGAGTTCATATTGCCCTTTCCTTCACAGCCGTTGGATTTGTATCATGTGATTGCTAGTCCCGATAAAAAAATTTATTCCAGTGCTTATATCAATGGTTCACTTGGTATTTATGATACTGAAACAGGAAAACATACACAGTTCCCTGGATTAGGGCAAGTCGAAAGCTGGATTTGGCACGACAATAAATTGTATGCAGGAACGTATCCAGAAGGAAAGATCTTGCTGTATGATCCAAGGCGAACATGGAAAGTGAAGCAAAACCCCATGGTTTTATTTCATTTAAAAGATCATGAACAAATTCGCCCTCTTTCGATTGCTATTCACAATAAAAAGCTCTATGTTGCCTCTAGATCAGAGTATGGAACATGGGGTGGAGCACTTTCCATTTATGACCTAGTAAAGAAAGGGAAGCCGATCGTCCTGCGGCATATTGTTCAAGATCAGACGATTTCTTCGCTTGCATTAAAAAATAATTCTTTATGGGTAGGTTCGAGTATTGAGGGTGGAGATGCAACTACACCAAAAGCATCTGAAGCTGTATTGTTTGAATTCGATACCAAAACGAATAAAAGACTAGGAACTTATAACCCACTAGTGAAAGGTACACCTTTTCGAATTAGTGGAATGACAATAGGACCAAATGGGAAATTATGGGGAGTTTCCGATGGTATATTGTTTCAATTTGATCCAGTGCAGAAAAAATCAATAAAACAAATGGTGCTTGCTAAAGGTGGAAGTTCCACAGGTGCATCTATCGTATTTCATCCTAATGGTTATGTGTATGTCACAACAGACGGAGGTTTGTATAAAGTCGATCCGAGAGCTTGGAGGGTCTGGAGAATACCTTATACAACAAATCTATATCGTCTCGTTCGTGTTGAAAATGATTTGTATATGAAAGCAGGTCCACAAGTGAATATTGGTGTGAATATCGTTAAATACACTCCAGAATGAATGGATTCTTAAGAGAGGCAATCAGCCTCTCTTTTTACTTTTTCAAACATGGGTTGATGATCATATGCATAGTATTAGTAAGAATAGTGTTCCGAAAGGAGGGAGTCGGGTGATAGCAGGAGTTAGAATTCTACATGCGAGTATACAAAAAGGTGAATTTGATATTTATATTAATGATCGTTTATGTACAGAACGATTTCCATTCACCGCTATTACCCAGTACATGCAACTCCCTGCTGGAGATAACTGGGTTGAAGTGTTTCGTTCAGATGATCAGAAAGCAATTTATCGAAGGATGATCTCGGTTCGGTCTGATAGATGTTATACAGTTTGCCTACAGCCGAAAAAAATATTTATTGTAGAAGATGGGTTGTTTATACAAAACCAGATGACAGGACCATATCTTCGTTTTATTCATTTATTGACTAGCGGACCAAATATGGATTTGGTTAATGTTAGTGGTACATGCTTGTTTTCTAATAATGGATTTATGGGCGTGAGTAGATATCGTGCGATACCTCCACAAATAACAAATCTTTCTTTACGGGTCTCAGGTACAAAAAATATACTACTTCATACACCTTTATATCGTTTGGAATCTAGTCGTGTTTTTTCGGTCTATGTACTAGGGGAGTCAGCCTCATCTGATGTGCGTGTATTAATCGTACCTGATCGAGAAAATCCAAATTATAAAAAAGAGTAGATGGTGGTGATGAAAGGAAATGTCAGAGGAAATAAGCCAAACATTCTATTCGCCGATATCTTTGCGTGTTTTGCATGCTTCCCTTCAACTGCCAGTTGAGGTTGATATTTATATTAATAACAAAAAATGGTTTACTCGATTAAGATTTGGACAGATCACTGTTCCTTTCTCTCCAAGTAATAACGAATTACTTCTAACAATAGTTGATTCTGCTTCCCGAAAAGAAATATTGGAAACTGCGGTAAGCCCCAAGTCAAAAGGAGGGTACACACTCGCTCTGTTTGATAAAAAGAAAAAAACTGGTATTTCGCTGTTCCGTGATGATTCCACTCCTGTTAAAAATAGAGTGAAACTTCGTTTCATTCAATTAGCCTCGCCCATCCAACCTTTAAATGTTTCTAGTGTTGATTATGTATTATTTTCGAATGTAAAAGTCGGAGAGAGTCGGTTTCTAACACTACCTGAATACAAATCAGCAATTTCTCTACATATGAAAAATACAAATCCAGTGACATATCAAGTACCAAGTGTTCATTTACATGAGGGAGAAGCATATACATTTTTTGTAATTGGATCTAATTCCCGTTTTCATTTGTTAATTTTTAAAGAAAGTTAACTGGAGGTTTATATGTGGAGAGATGAGTTAGAAAAGGTTACACAATACTACTTTTTGGCACACTACTATAAAGATATTGATTCTAATCGATATCAAAAGTACATATCAGCATACCAGCATCATCTCAAAAAATACGTGAATAAATATGAAAAAAACAGTGTTGGGCATCAAACCATTCCTATTCAGGCGAGTATGTCAAAGGTTCGCTTCTTACACGCTGCAGAAGTAGCTGCTAGACAACCAATCGATGTACATATTGATGGGAAATTAATCACCACCATTACCTATGTTACTGTTAATCCACATGTTCCATTAACAACCGGAAAGCATTCAATTGCTCTTTATCCTGCAAGACAAACATCTAACCCTATTTGGAAACAAGAAATAATAGTAGACAGCGGGAAAAGGTACTTGCTGGCAGTGGCAAATAAAAGTAAGAATCCAGAAGACGGTGTCCAACTTATTTCATATGAGGAAGCAGAAACGATACCAGCAAATAAAATAAAACTCCGCTTTATCCACCTGTCATCTGCTGCTTCATCCCTGGATTTGAGAGATGAGAACCGCCATGTATCTTTTACCGATGCCAGTTATAAAGAAAATACTCCCTATACGACCACTACCTCAGGAAGAACAAATATCATGGTGCGCACAACAGGAACGCAAGATCAAATAGCTTCCATTGCGTTTGACACCACAGCACAACGTGCTTATACGCTGATTGTTGCTGGGGATGCTGGCAATCCGTATTGGTTGCTGCTTTTGGATAAATAAAAATGAGTTGTCGTTTGAATAGAAATAAAAATAAGCTACGGGAATTTGTAGCTTATTTTTTACGGCGGTCGAACTCGCGAACAAGATCATTAACAAATTTACCCATGGCACCGACAAAGGATGATCTTGGAGCTGCATCTTGTTCCTTGCCTTCCACTAGGTCGGAAAGTGTATGTTGTAAGTATGATTTTAAATCTCCCAAGTCTTCTACTAAGTCCAAAGGCAGAACAATTTCATGCTGCTTGTCTCTGCTTCCAAAAAAGGAATGAATGGTTAAATCGACCAATAATCGAATTTGATGTGGATCTAGTGCTACAATGAATGATAAACGCTCTAATTTTCCTAATAAAAATGTAGTAGGAGAAAAAATAAATTCTTGTGTAACGCCGTTGAAAAGCCGAGAATCAGAGTGTTCTTGGAATCCTAATTGTTCCAAAGCTAACAAAGTTTGTTTTAAATCAAAGGATGGTGTAACAATAATCTCGTCGCGATCAGTTGAATCAATCCCGCCTTGTATGTCTAAATGGGTAGATAAGTAATACGAAGCAGATGGACTAGAAACTAAGAGATCTTCTGGTATTGGAAGTTCAAATGGTACGACACGCTGTTGTCCAGGTTGAATGTGAAAGGATGCTTGATAGGGAATGACTGCGATAAGATGGGAGATACTTTTATCGTCTTTTGTTTTTAATTCAAAATATAATTCCACTTCGATTTTGTTAATTATTTGCTCCACTGAGCCTCCCTTGAGTACAAGTTCCCCTTTTACCTGACTGCCAAGAGGGATTTCTGCTTGGTATAAAACTAAGTCTATTTGTGCTGATCCTTTTCCTAGTATAGCCATCATTTTTTTAAACATGGTGAATCCACATCCTTGTTCGTACACTATGTATTTATTTTACCATAGAAATCAGGGGATTACCCTTGTATCAAGGGACGGGAAGCGATTTTATACTTAATTTTTTATAAGGCATTGGTTATTAATGGGTTGAAAAGGGATTTTTGTGTATAATAAGGTGAGAATTGTGCAACAGAAGTATCAAGATTTTATGACGATTTTGCAATAGATCACCATTCTTCATTAAAAAAATATTATAGTATGGAGTGAGAATAATCACCTAAGGATAAGGAGGCTATGGTCAAAAATGAATGAATCTTTTCTGGACTCATCTGCTCTACTTATATTTTCTATGGGGATTTCATTTGTGCTTGCAACATTGTATATCCGTGAGCGAATTAAAAATTCATCTAAATCATAAATAAAAACCTTGCCTGTAGGGCAAGGTTTTTAATCATTTCATGAATAAAAAAAAGGCGGGGTTCCCGCCATTTATACTAACATCCACAGCCTGGATCACGATGGTGATGAGTTGAGGAAGACTCTCGACGATAAGAAGAGGATTCACAAGGATCATAACGATGATGACGATGTCTCCATTGCTCTTTGCACCATTTCATATACATTCTGAGCATTTGTGTTTCATAACGATGACACATTTTCATGTGACGGTACATGTGATGTAACATTTTTGGATCGCATGGTACTGCACAATGATGATGATGTTTATGTGGTGGATGGTAAGGTGGTTGATATGGTGGATATGGTTGTGGTTGTGGTCTTGGAACTGGTTTCAAAGGTGGCATTGGTGGCAAAACAGGTTTAACAGGTGGTCTTTGTTCCATTTATAATCACAATCCCTTCTGTTTTGATGACACGATATCGTATGTATGACCCAAAGCAAATGTACCTGTTCAATTCGCCCAACTTTGGGTTATTGTAGGGATATCGGTATTGACGTTTATTTGCAAGCATGGTTGAATGCGATATAATGGTTTTGACATATGGGAGGTTTTACAGATGGAAGTCAAAAGAATTACTCCACGCGGTTACTGTTATGGAGTAGTTGATGCAATGGTACTCGCGCGACAAGCAGCTAGTAATCTGGATTTACCACGACCTATCTATATTTTAGGTATGATCGTTCATAATAAACATGTAGTAGATGCTTTTACAGAAGAAGAAATTATTACATTGGATGGACCGAATCGTTTAGAAATACTAGAGAAAATTGATAAAGGAACAGTTATTTTTACTGCGCATGGTGTTTCTCCGGAAGTTCGCAGGAGGGCGAGAGAACGCGGTCTAACGATAGTGGATGCAACGTGCCCAGATGTAACAAAAACGCATGATCTAATCCGAGAAAAAGTAAGTGAAGGATACCAAATTATTTATATTGGTAAACAAGGTCATCCGGAACCAGAAGGTGCACAAGGAGTAGCTCCTGACCATGTCTTTTTGGTAGAAAACAAAGAGGACATAGATAATTTATCATTTGATGAAAATGATAAACTACTAGTGACCAATCAAACCACAATGAGTCAATGGGATACCAAACATTTGATGAATATGGTTTTGGCAAAGTATCCAAAAGTAGAAATTCACAATGAAATTTGCCTTGCTACACAAGAACGCCAAGAAGCAGTTGCAGAGCAAGCAGTAGGTACAGATTTGGTAATTGTAGTAGGAGATCCAATGAGTAATAACTCAAATCGACTTGCCCAAGTGTCACAAGATATTGCAGGTGTACCAGCATATCGAATTGGAGATGTAAGTGAGATTCAATTGGAATGGTTGAAAGGAGCAAAACTTGTTGGCGTTACTGCCGGTGCTTCTACGCCAACCCCAATCACAAGAGAAGTAATACAGTATTTAGAGCAGTATGACCCTGAAGATGAGTTGACATGGGAAAGAAAACGTACTGTTAATACAAAAAAAATCTTGCCGCCTGTGCGGAAAAAGAAGACAGAAACAGCAAAAAAATAAGCCTTTATGGGCTTTTTTTCGTTTCTATTATAAGAATTTTCCTAATTTATGTATTTACAAACGTACATTCGTCGTGCTAAAATTACTGAAATTTATCCGCCTAAAAATTCCCATTCATTTCAATCGTGAAATAATAATAGGTTTGGGTTTTTTAGGTGATATAATGATCATAATAAAAGGACGATGAAAGAATGGATGTATTAGATCCGAAGGTTGATTTTGTATTTAAAAAAATTTTTGGCAGCGAAGAAAACAAGGATGTGCTTCTGTCTTTTCTAAATCATACCTTAAAAGAAACAGAACAATATCCTCTTACCCACATCACTTTGATGAACCCTCATCTTGATAAAACTTTGTTGAAGGATAAGTTGTCCATTTTAGATGTGAGAGCAGAGACAGCAGATGGGAAGCAAATCAACTTAGAAATACAACTTTTCAATAAGTACGACATACAAAAACGCACTTTATTTTATTGGTCTAAAATGTATAGTGGGCAATTGGAAAAAGGACAACAGTATGGTGATTTAAAAAAGACGATAACGATTAACATCTTAAATTTTTCGGTAATACCAAATAATCGCTACCATAGTATTTTTCATCTGCGCGAAGATCATACTCAGCATATATTAACGGAGGATATAGAGATTCATTTTTTAGAACTCCCAAAATTGGTAAAACCTTATCGTTTGACAGATCACCTTGTTCGATGGCTGACCTTTTTAAAGGGAGTAGATCATAGCAAATGGAAGGAGTTGTCAGAAGATATGCCTGAATTAAAAAAAGCAATGACTACATTGGAGTTTTTAAGTCAGGATAAAGAAGCACGCATGTTGTATGAAATGAGGATGAAAGCATTAATGGATGAACGTTCAGCCCTGGGCACAGCAGAAAAACGCGGAATGGAGAAGGGTTTAAAAGAAGGAATTGAAAAAGGAATCGAAGAGACGATTAAAAACATGTTAAAGATCGGGGTTGCTGTCTCCATATTAGCTGAAGCTACAGGAATGACAGAAGAAGAAATTCTTAAAATCAAAGCTGAAATGGAATAAATTTTTAAGAGCCATCGAATTCTATTTTCTTTTGAGAAGGAAGATGGCTTTTTTTATTGATTTAGCTGTCTTAAATTCGAAAAAAGTCATACAATAAAGGAAATGTAAACTTTGGGGGTATATTATGGACGGAAAAATAAGAAGTAACTTATCACCAGGAATGTTAGTCGATATTATTTTGAAAAAAGATCAGCGGACAGGAAATCGTACAAGAGGAATTATCAAGAATTTATTAACAAATTCTCCAACCCATCCGCATGGGATAAAAGTGAGATTGGAAGATGGACAAGTTGGCAGAGTGATTGAAATTATTGAAGAATAATATATGAAGTATAATTTTGTTACATATTACAGGATTTGAATTGTACATAACAATAGCGACCGATGGTCGCTAGAAATTTCAGTATATTTTCGATAAAGTTAATTGCTTTGGGTCGCGGTGCATAAAATCATAACATTGGTTCATTGTTCCGCGAAATTCAATACGATGATCCTTTTTCATTGGATTATACCAAGCAAAATAATTATCCTCATGAATAATAGATGGTGGTAATTTTTCCGAATCTCGAATGACATAATACATAACCGAGCACCTCCTAGTTGTATTATGATCAAAAAAAGGAATAATTAACCATATGGTTCGGACTATTATTTTTCGATTTAATAACTAAATAAATTGCAGAATAATTTGCAATAGTGTTAAGCTATGTATAGTCAAGCCGGAGACAGAATTCTTCTCATTCAGGAGATTGAAATGATACAGGATCTGGTGGTGCGCAGGAAGCAAGACCATGTGACGATCATCGGAGTCAAGGGTACGGATATCTGGTTCTGCTTCGACAACAGGTTCTACAATGTCACCATTGCCCGTGATGGGAAGCGGATGTTCGTCGAAAAGATGATGTCCGCGAAGGCTGCTGCAGAGGAGATGGATCTCCACTACGAGCTTCAGAGCAGTCAAGGATCTTATCAGGTTCGCGAGACCGGATGGCTGTGCATGGACGACGGCGATCTGTCGATCTGCTCTGAGGATGGTAAGTTGGAGAAGAAAACCAACTACACCAACCTCTAATTCCAACAAGAATACCTCATTTCTTCTATTAGAATGAGGTATAAACTCTATCTAGATGATGCTTTGTCTGGATAGAGTGAGGAAATAAGTGCTTTTAAAATAGATGATAATAAAGCCAAAGCTCTTTATAGAAGAGATTTGGCTTTATTTAGTTTGTATGTATTAACAATGAAATCGGGAAAGCTTCTTTTTTCGATTTTCCTTCAAATGTTCCCCATGCATAGATTCCATTGAGATAGTCTACTTGAAATGTATTTTTAAATCCTTGCACTTTGTACATTGCACCAATAGAAATAGTATCTGGGTCTATTTGATAAGATTTCGCAATATCTATTTTTTGTCTGATGATTGCGGCATTGCTTTCGAGTTTATTTTTTTCAGCCTCTATAAGTTGCACTTCTAGTTCTTTGATGGTTTTTTTTAGTTCCTCTGGTGACATTTGGCTGTATCGTTTCACTTGTATCTCCTCCTTCTGTATAATAGTCATCATACATTACAATAAGAAAAGGTGATAGGATGAAAGAACGATATGTTCCAAAGATACATGAAGCCGCTATTCCAGAGGATGGGGGCTGGGTGGATAGTGAAGAGAGTCCTATACTCTTACTGTCTATCCCTACATGGGAAAAATTAGAGACAAATCCAGAACATGTAAAAGCGTATACGTGGATGTATGATCGTGAACAAGATGCTTATTTATTTTGTTTTCAGCTCAAGGATGGTTCTGAAAAAGCGATTGCCTTTATATCTGATCATGCCGGATTATTATTGCGGGATGAACAAGCAAAAGGTAAGTTTTCCATGATGATAATGAATCGACCTTTGCAGGAAGTAAGTTCTTCTCAATCTGTTTTGCTCATTGAAAATATTACATTAATCCGTCATCCAGTCGCGGGATGGTAAAAATTAAAATTCGTCATGCTCGTGAAGAAGATGGACTGGTTGGGCATAATCATAATTTTTTTCGGTTTTTAAGCGGTCCAGTACCTTTTTGTATTCATCTACTCTTATGTAAGTTTGTTCTTCTTCAATTACTTTTGTCAGGGCGAGGATTACAATTGCTACTTCTTGTTCATTAAGATAGATCATAATAACCTCCTAAATGATTTGTTTCATTTATTATCTCCAAAAAGCAATAAGAATTGACATAATGAGCCGATTTTTGTAAGGTAACAAAGGAGTGTTTTTTTGGAGTGTATAATATTCTTTTCAAGAAGATTATTTTTCTAAAAGCAATTGAATTTCTCCACATAATATGATAAGGTACAGAATGTTGCAACCAAACAAAATCAAAAAAACCAACTTGAGCTATTAGGATCAGTGATTCACTCAAAGGGTTGGGACCTCATTGGACTAACCTTCCCCCATAAGTGATCCAATACGATCCTAGCGGAATTTGGCTCACACCAATTTTTTGCTAGGAAGGGGGGCCGAAAGATGGAAGAATATTCTACTTTCGGAAGGCATGTGGCTATGGATGCCTGGGGTGTGCCGTTTGACCTATTAAACAATGCAGAAGAACTAAAGAAGTATATGCTACAGGCTGCTGAGTCTTGTGGTGCATCTGTTCTGTCGGTACAGGCCCAAAAATTTGACCCTCAAGGTGTTACAGTTCTTGTTATGTTATCGGAGAGTCATCTCTCGATCCATACTTATCCTGAAAAAGGATTCGCTGCGCTGGACTGTTATACTTGTGGTCATACGGTTGACCCACAGATCGCCATTGACTATATGGTTGGATATCTTCAACCATCGCAGGCTTTTGCAAAAGTCTTAAAACGTGGCGATGGACCAATTGTTGATCTAGAACAGCCTACAATAGAGCGTACAAAAAAAGTCATTTCTTTTTAAGGGATGTATTTTTAAAGCGGTGGTTTTTCTACTATTACAGTAGAAATCGCCGCTTTTTTTTGCGATGATAGGAGAGTAAGTTTTCCAAGTAAGCAGGAAAAATAAATACGTTCATTGTATGCTATGGGTAGGAAAGGGGTCTTAGTAGTGGAAGTCTATCAATCATTTCGGAGTTATTTACAAGATTATACCAATTTACAATCGTTTATTCATCTACTCGTATGGGATCAGTCTACAGGTATGCCTTCAGCCAATGCAGATTACCGAGGTGAACAACTAGGATTTATAAGTAAACTGGTTCATGAGAAATTGATCGATCCCAAAATGGGTGAGATGCTTGACAAACTAGTGCCATGGACAGATACATTGCCTGTGGATTCTTTAGAGGCTCGTCTGATAAAAGAAGTGGCGAGGCAGTATGAAAAATCGGTTAAAGTACCTTCCTCTTTTATGGAGAAATTTTTTGCACACACTGCTCGTGTCTACCAGACTTGGGTCAAAGCAAGAGAACAGAATGATTTTGCTCTTGTTTCTCCATTACTTAGGGAATCCGTAGAGTACAGCAAAGAATATGCATCTTATTTTCCGGAATATGATCATGTTGCAGATGCACTAATTGATCGCACAGATGAAGGCATGCATGTATCAGTTTTGCAACCGCTCTTCCAAAATCTTCGTCAACAATTGGTGCCAATCATCGAGCAGATCAAAGATTCCGAACAAGTGGATCAAAAATGTTTATTTCAACATTTTCCCAAACAAAAACAGCTTCAATTCATTGAGGTTGTTTTGGATCATATTGGTATTGATCGTGCAAGAACGATCCAAAATTTCTCCCCTCATCCTTTCATGATTCGATTAGCTGGAGATGATGTCCGTTTCACTACGCGAATTAGAGAATGGGAAATGACAGATGGATTATTCAGCAGTATGCACGAATCCGGTCATGCTTTGTACGAGTTAGGAATGTCTAGAGATTTATTTGGAACCACATTGATGGAAGGTGTGTCTTCAGGTCTTCATGAAAGTCAGTCACGCCTTTGGGAAAACCTTGTTGGCAGAAGTCGCGCATTTTGGGAATATTTTTATCCGAAACTACAATCTGTATTTCCAAGTCAACTAGGGTCTGTACCAATGGAAACGTTTTATCGTGCGATGCATCATGTGTCCACTTCTGAAATAAGAACAGAAGCTGATGAAATTACTTATAATTTGCATGTGATTATTCGTTTCGATTTGGAATTGGAGTTACTTACAGGAAAATTGGATGTCAATGATCTTCCTGATGTCTGGAGACAAAGATACAAAGAAGATCTAGGGGTAGAAGTTAAAGAAGAAAAGAATGGCGTATTACAAGACGTTCATTGGTTTACTGATTTTGTTGGCGGGCAGTTCCAAGGATACAGCATTGGTAATATATTAAGTTGTCAATTTTTTGATGCGGCAAAATCTGCACATCCGTCTATTGTACACGAGATGACACAAGGTCAATTTGACACTTTACGTAACTGGCTGACAACAAATATATACCAGCATGGAAAGAAATTCACTACGAATGAAATAATCGAAAGTGCTACTGGAAAAGAACTAACCATTGATCCATACTTGAATTATCTTGTTACAAAATATCAAACCATTTATCCCAATCTACAAGCAATCAAGTAAAACTCCTATTTATAGGAGTTTTTTTGTTCCAAAAAACAGGATTATTTGCATCAATTAGAAGGACTTTCCCATCTAAAAAGAGAAGCAAGTTGATAAACGATGAAAAGAAAGAAAGGTGCAGATGTGAATCAAGAACATGAGTACGGAGTATCATCTTTTCTATCAGCTCCCTCCTCTTTTCAAGAGACTGAAATTTGTCAAAAGGTAGCTTTTCGATTGGTACATACAGTGAAACAAAAAAGGCCGTTTGCCACATCTATATTAGAAATATATGTAACAGAGCCAATGTTTTCGGATTTGCTAAAAGATATGTATCCTGATTCTGATCTTTTTCTATTAAAGATGGAAGCAGACATTTTTGTGTCATGGAATAAACAAGCAATTGTGCAAATCGTATCAAAGCATCGGTATGGTATACCTGATCAGTTTGATATAATTATCATTTCTCCGAGCTGTCAATTTCAAAAAGAAATAAAATCTCTTTTTACTTTAAGTAAGCGTTTGCTGCAAAATACAGGGTTGGCAGCATCAACTTTTTTTGGGCCAGACACTTTTTTGGAATTACATACTTGTTTAAATTGGATTGATAGCCCAAGTAATGAACATCTTGATTCTTACTTTACAGAAAAAAATTACTGGGAGATGAATCTTCAACAAGCTGGATATCATATAGAAGCTTGCCAAGAAGTACAATTTCGAAAAACATATCATAATTCCCACGCTGTTTTTCAGATGGCAGCAACACTTGGATATTTTCGATCGATGGAAAAAGCATTATCTAGTGATGGGAATCATATGTTGCATAATTGGATGAAAGCATATAATCAAGGATTTCGCACCAAAGATGGAAATGTTTATACAACCTATCATTTTATCGAACTCATTGGATCTTTTCTTTGATACAATAGTATCAAAGAGGAGGATGCCTACATGTTGAAAAAGTTTTTAGCATCGATTGGATTTGGTTCAGCGAAGGTAAATTTACAACTTGATCAAGATGTTGTGACAATGGGACAACCGATCACAGGTAAGATTTTTATCGTTGGGGGAGAAACAGAACAAGTTACCGAAGGGCTAAAAGTAACGTTTAATTTGTCCTCTCGCTATACATCAGGAGATCACCAGCATCATGTTTCCGAAAAAATCGTTACCATTCCAATTACAAATGAAAAGTTAATTGTCGGACCTGGTTCCCGCTTTGAATATCCTTTTTCTTTTGTATGTCCAGAAGGTTTGCCGATTAGTTCCGTATGGACTCATTATTATTTTGAAACTGACCTCGATATCGATCAAGGAGTAGATGCAAAAGACCGTGATTTGGTGCAGGTATTACCCTCAGGAATGCTTCGGAACTTTTTTGATGCTTTTGCTGCTCTCGGATTTCGGCAGTATGCAGAAGGATATACAGGCAAGTATAATCAGGCAATGCAGATTATTCAGTTTCATCCGACCACATGGTTACGTGGACAATATGATGAAATTGTCTTTTCCTATGCGACACAACTTGCTGAAACACAGGTAACAGGTTGGTTTGAATTAGATAAAAAGACACATGGGCTGATGGGAGCCATTGCAGATGAGTTAGATTTGGATGAGAGAAAAGGGCATTATACCTTTTATGCTACTGATCTGGCATCTGTTGAGAAAGCGATGGAAACCATTCGTACTTTTATCGTAAAACATTCTGAGGGATTAATGGGATAATAAAATAGATTTTATTTCTTATTGAATAGATCGCTTGCATCGAATAAACTTTTTTTAGCTGACTATGGTGCGAAGCGAGGGATGAAAATGGCAAAACCGATCAAAAAGGGAAAAAGTAGATTTACAAGCGGAGTTAGTGGAAAGCAAATAGCAGGATTTATTATTGGGATTCTCTTTTTTGCAGCAATTATATTTGCTGTCTACTGGCTATACCAAAGTGGTTCACTGCAATCAGATATTTCAAAAAGTAATGGTGTTTCATCCATTAAATCATTTATTGCGGAAAATGGCTTGAAGTCTACAGGAATACTAGTATTAGCTGTTGGCGGATTATTATTTGCATTTGTGTTTAATAAAAAATAACCAGAGAATTTGTTCTCTGGTTATTTTTATTTGGGCGTCAATACGGAATACTTATTTGCATCCAAAGATTGAAATTGTTCGCTTACACTGTTGTAGCCGCAAGCATACCATCCATTGTTAGGATCCCATCGATTATAAGTCATAATCGATGATTCGATGTATTTTGCATCATTTGGATTTATTAATTTGATATGTTTTCCTTTTACCTGTTTTTTGGCAAATCGAGACATATAAATAGAAGCATACGTGTTTTTCTTTTTAATCTTGCCTTCTTTGTACAGTTCATTGATGACTTTACCTGTCATGGAATGTTCCTGTAATACATCCATTTGACTCATTCCATTATGGGTTACATCATTGGATAAGCTCTCAAAATACAGGGCAATTTGTCTTATTAAGCTTTCTTTAAAGTTCTTTTTACCAGGATCATATATGTCGCGATGTTCGCTGTCGATTCCTAGTGCATCTGCTGAATATAAAAATTCTCTGACGCGGGAAACTCCAATTTCTCGCGGAGTCATCTTTTTTGGCGAAATCATTTTATTTAATTTGGTTATTATCGCTGAACCTTCACCATGGGTAAATAAGATCAGGTAAACCACTTTTCCAGCATCTAGATCGTTACGAATAGGTACTCCAAAAGTTAATACTTCATCGTCTGGGTGTGGTACATAATAAACGGAAATAGGTTTGTTTTTTAGCGATTCTTCAGAAATCCGAAGTTTGGTAAGTCCAAATGCTCGAGGATCTTTGACTTTGTGAAGTTTTCCATCTGAGACACTTGTAGCGTTTACGCTGTAACCCATTTCAAAAAAACTGTAAATAACGTAACAAGCCAGAAAAAACGACGCAAGCAGAAAAAAACGTAATGTCCACTTTCCCATCTTACATTCCCCTTAAGCATAATGATTCCATGTGTACAATATTGAATAAGAATAGGAAAAACGATTTGGAGGTGAGTGTGTGAAGCCTCCATTAAAGATTAACATTCAATAGCCGAATGTTAATAGATAACATTTAAAAAAATATTGACTATTTGCAAATGTAAAGAAATAATAAAGTGATGTAGCTATTTTTTCCTATGCCGACAAGTTCATTTCGGATAAACGGAAGGAGCTATGAAAATGCTAGAGATCAAGCAAGTCGCAGTACTTGGTGCAGGTGTGATGGGTCGTGCAATTGCTGCTCATTTTGCAAATGCAGGTTTTGTCACATATTTGCTCGATCGAGTGCCACCAAACGAGGCAAATCGAAATATTTTGGCAGAAAATGCCAAGGAATTACTTCTTCGAGACAAGCCGCTTCCCCTTTTTTCTTCTTCTTTAGCTTCGTCTATTCGCACCGGAAATTTTGAAGATGATTTTCACAGACTTACAGAAGTAGATTGGATTATTGAAGCAGTAGTTGAGGACGAATTGATTAAAACACAGCTCTTAGCAGAAGTTGAGAAAGTTTGGAATGGAGATTCTATTATAAGTTCAAATACTTCTGGTATATCCGTCCATAAAATCATATACGATCGGACTGTTTCTTTTCAACAACATTTTCTCGGAACTCACTTTTTTAATCCACCCCGATATATGAAATTACTTGAGTTAATTCCAACCAAGCATACTCTCCCTGAAATCACTGCAGAAGTACAGCAATTTGCAGAAGAAAGACTAGGAAAAGGTGTTGTCATTGGACGTGATACACCCAATTTTATTGCAAATCGAATTGGAACTTATGGTATACAGGTTATTTTTCAAGCAATGGAAAAATGGCCATTGTCAGTTGAAACAATTGATGAATTGACTGGACCATTATTAGGAAGACCAAAAAGTGCCACGTTTCGCACCCTTGATCTAGTAGGTTTAGATACGTACAGACATGTAGTGAAAAATGTCAGTGAGCATTCCCAGGATGAAGAAGAAATCAAATATTTTCACACACCAGATGTTATTCAAAGACTAATTGCTGAAGGTTCATTGGGAGAAAAAACGAAAAAGGGTTTTTATCGCAAAAATAAGAACGTTATCCAATCACTCGATCTGCAGACATGGGAGTATAAAGATAAACAAAAATCCTCTTTTCCTCAATTGGTCCAAATAAAAAGGGAGAAAAATCTAACCAAGCGTCTGCACGCCTTATTTGATTTGGATCATGATATAGGAAGATTTCTATGGTTCATTACCAAGAAAACATTATTGTACAGTGCTTCTCATGCTTTTAAAATTGCTCATAATATTGTCGATATCGATCAAGCGATGAAATGGGGTTTTAACTGGGAAGTTGGTCCGTTTGAGTTATGGGATCAATTGGGGTTAACAAAAACCGTTTCGCGCATGAAAAAAGAAGGAGAGATCATCCCAGATTGGATTGAACACCATTTGGCAGCAGGTCATACATCTTTTTACCAAGGAAACGAAGTTCTGTCGTTTCATGGAGATTTTCAGCCTCTTCACACACATCCAAAAATCGTAGCCCTTCATCTAGGGTCTAATGGAAAAATTCATGGCAATCAAGGAGCTAGCCTCGTTGATATCGGGGATGAGGTCGCTTGTTTCTTATTTCATTCTCCAAAACAGGCAATCGGCAATGATGCTTTAGAGATGCTTGATTATGCGGTTTCAAAAGTTGCAAAAGATTACAGAGGACTGGTCATCACTGGATTGGGGACTAACTTTTCCGTTGGAGCCAATCTTATGATGATGCTAATGCTCCTTGAAGAAGAAGATTATGATGCAATTGATTTAATGATTCAGCGTTTTCAAACGACGCTTGGATCATTGCGTTCCTGCCCTCGCCCAGTTGCTGCTGCTCCATTTGGTCTAACGTTAGGCGGCGGAGTGGAAATGTGTTTACCTGCTGATCATATCCAGGCTTCTGCAGAAACATATATGGGATTGGTAGAGGTTGGTGTGGGGCTCATTCCAGCTGGCGGCGGCTGCAAGGAAATTTTACTTCGTATTCATGAGCAAACAAATGGAGCGAGCGCAAGGGTTATTGAGCCTTTTGTTCATCATGCTTTTCAAATAATCGGTCAAGCAAAAGTTTCGACAAGTGGGTTGGATGCAAAAAATTATTCGTATTTGCGTCAACAAGATAAAATTACGATGAATCGGGATTTTCTTCTGCATGATGCCAAGCAAGCTGTTTTATCGATGGATCAAAACAATTACCAAACTCCAAAATCTGAGAAGATTTCTGTTTTAGGCAGTAATGGGGCGAATACGATGAAATTAGGTGCTTATCAACTATATCAATCTGGGTATATTTCCGAACACGATTATAAAATTGCTTCTAAGCTTGCATATGTATTAGCAGGCGGGGAGGTTCCAGAAGATACAAAAGTGACTCCGAGTTATTTGCTTGATTTAGAGCGAGAAGCGTTTTTAAGCCTTATTGGTGAACCAAAAACACAAGCTCGTATGGCGCATATGTTACGTACTGGAAAACCGCTTCGCAATTGAGGAGGGAGTTGCATGCGTGAGGCAGTGATTGTAGCAGCAAAACGTTCTGCGGTAGCAAAAGCAAAGAAAGGAGCCCTGCGACATACCCGTCCGGATGATTTTGGGGCGGCTGTATTAGAGGGCCTGCTGAAAGCTTATCCGCAGATTGATCCAAAAGAGATTGATGATCTTATTATTGGTTGTGCATTTCCAGAAGGCGAACAAGGAATGAACTTTGCCAGAACGATCAGTTTACGTGCCGGTTTGCCTGTAGAAATTCCTGCGATGACGATAAATCGATATTGTTCATCTGGGTTACAGTCAATCGCTTTGGCAGCAGAACGAATCATGTGTGGTTCTGCAGATCTTATCATTGCTGGCGGAGTGGAGAGTATGAGTATGGTGCCTATGGGCGGATCACGTCCTTCTCCTAATCCATACTTGATGAATCATTATCCAAAATCGTATTTAGCAATGGGTCATACAGCAGAAGAAGTAGCAAAACGGTATAAAATTTCACGAGAAATGCAAGATCAATTCGCTGTTCAAAGTCATCAAAAGGCAGCGAAAGCGTTGGAACTGCAAAAGTTTAAAGATGAAATTGTCCCATTGGAAGTAACAGAATGGATAGAAACAGAATCGGAGACAGAAAAACCACAGCCCAGCAGAAGAGTATTTGACGTGGATGAAGGCGTTAGATCTGATACATCTTTGGAAGTACTTGCAAAATTACGTCCAGCCTTTCTCAAAAATGGAACAGTGACTGCTGGTAATGCTTCGCAAACAAGTGACGGAGCAGCTGCAGTAATCGTGATGAGCCGTCAGAAAGCAGAACAATTGGGTTTGAAACCGCTTGCTATATATCGCGGTTTTACCGTTGCTGGCGTAGAACCAGAGGTTATGGGCATTGGTCCACTTCGTGCGATTCCAAAACTTCTAAAGCAGACCAATGTGACTTTAGATCAAGTGGATCGGATCGAGTTAAATGAGGCTTTTGCCTCTCAGTCCGTAGCAATCATTCGCGAATTGGAGTTAGATGAATCCAGAGTAAACGTGAATGGTGGAGCAATCGCGCTGGGTCATCCGCTGGGCTGCACAGGAACAAAATTGACGGTCTCCATTCTACACGAATGTATTCGTGAAAACAAAAAATATGGGCTAGTTACCATGTGTATTGGCGGAGGAATGGGTGCTGCTGGATTATTTGAACGTGTATAGGGGGGAGAAGGATGGTAAAAGGAGGCTCTTTTCTCATTACCGAGACGTCAGCCGATGAAGTTTTTACACCTGAAGATTTGACGGAAGAGCAACATATGGTGGCAAAAATGACGGAAGAGTTTGTCAAAGAACAGGTATGGCCTGTACTCCCCGAAATTGAAGCACACCAATTTTCCCATACGATACGGCTATTAAAAGAAGCGGGGGAACTAGGTCTGCTCGGTGCAGATGTTCCAGAAGCATACGATGGATTGGGATTAGACAAAGTAAGTTCCACCTTAATTACAGAAAAGATGGCTCTGGCTCGATCTTTTGCTCTATCACACGGGGCGCATGTTGGTATAGGTACATTGCCGATTGTCTTTTTTGGGACACCAGCACAAAAGCAAATGTATTTGCCAGATTTAGCGAGTGGAAAAAAATTGGCCGCTTATGCCTTAACAGAACCGAGTTCGGGGTCTGATGCACTTGGAGCAAAGACGACAGCAGTTTTAAATAAGGCGGGAACCCACTACATCTTAAATGGTGAAAAACAGTGGATAACGAACTCTGCTTTTGCTGATCTTTTTATTGTTTATGCAAAAGTGGATGGAGATAAATTTACAGCATTTATTGTTGAACGGGATTTTTCGGGTGTATCCACAGGGGCAGAAGAAAAGAAAATGGGTATCAAAGGTTCGTCCACTCGAACACTTATTTTGCAAGATGCGGAAGTACCGATCGAAAATGTATTAGGAGAAATCGGAAAAGGACATCGGATCGCATTTAATATATTGAACTTAGGACGTTTTAAACTGGCCGCTGGTACCCTGGGTTCAGCCAAGCGCGTTATTGAAATAGCTAAGCAGTATGCCTCTGACCGCAAACAATTTGGCGTGCCGATTGCTAGTTTTGCCCTTATTCGTGAGAAGTTAGCAAATATGCTGATTCAAACGTATGCTTTGGAAAGTATGGTTTACCGGATCGCAGGTTTGTTTGAACAAGGTTTATCGTCGATTGAGCAATCGGATGGAGCAGAAGTGGCGAAGTCCATACATGAATGGGCAATTGAATGTTCCTTAGCTAAAGTATTTGGCTCGGAGACATTGGATGAAGTTGTCGATGAAGGCGTGCAAATTCATGGTGGATATGGATTTATGCAAGAATATGAAATTGAAAACATGTATCGCGACTCTCGTATCAATCGCATCTTTGAGGGTACAAATGAGATCAATCGTTTGCTTATTCTAGGGACGTTGTTAAAGAAAGCATTATCTGGACAATTGCCTTTGATGGCTGCTGTCAGCGATCTGCATAAAGAAATTATGAATTATGTTCCGAGCCTAGAACAAGAAAACACAAGACTTGCTGTGATTGAAAAGATCGTTCACAACAGCAAAAAGATCTTTTTGCTCACTGCGGGGACGGCAGTGGATAAATACAGAGACAAAATTGATAAGGAACAAGAAATTTTACGTGATTTAGCAGATATCGTCACACTTATCTTTGCCTTGGAAAGTGCGTTTTTGCGCACCAAAAAAACACCAGATGAAAACAGGGAAGAGCTCACACTAGCATTTGCATTTTATACGAAAGATAGGATCGAATATGCAGCCAAACATGCACTTGCAGCAATCTTTTCCGGTGATGAACTCACCACACATCTATCCATATTACGCAGATACAGCCGGGTGAAGCCAATTAATGAAGTAGGACTCAAACGGAGTATTGCCAAGCGGTTATTAGAAGACTAAAGCAAAGGACAGAAGTAATCTTCTGTCCTTTGCTTTTAGTTTTTGATAAATGGCAAGAATAGAGGTTTCCCGTTTTCATGTACATCTACTTTAAATACGACATGTTTATTGGGATCTCCAGCGAAGAAATCTTGATTGGTGATTAATACATTTGTCCCTAAAAATGCCACATTAGCTGGGAGTGAATAGGGAACTTCTTGTTGTTGGTTTTCTTCTTCTGTAGCTGGTGTACGAGTTATTTCTTTACCATCTGGAGACAGTACCAACAGACGACCTGGCAGTGCTAAGGCAACATATAGTTTTCCGGAGTCGCCTATAGCGAAACCATCTGGGCCTTCTCCATCAGATTTGGCTTCCCATAGTAAGGATTTTTGTCCTGGGTTTCCATTTTTGTCAATAGGGAGCTTGTAAATACGCCCTCTGCCATTGAATATTTGTGTGGGGTCTGTTACTTTGTACAACGATACAGCCAAAATAAGCGTTTTTCCATTGTCAGCAAAGCGAATGCCGTTTGCTCCAAAGACAGAATCTAGGTCGGGATCAGTATACCAAACCTTTGCTTCACCGCCGCCATTAGGTATTTTCCAGATCAAAGATTGTTGGATATCAGTAGCATAAAGGGTACCATCAGGTGCAAATACCAAATCATCTACATATGCAGCACGATCTTCGGATTCTGCCGAGCAATCACCAGCGGCACCCCCTGCAGAACATGGTTTGACTTCATGGAAGGTAGCATAGGTTGACTGCTCTCCAGTCTTTGGGTTTAGTTTAATCACTCGTGCAGGATGGCGATCCAAAATGTAAAGATTTCCACTTTTATCTAAAGCCATGCCTAGTATGCCTTGTCCATTTGGATTTTGACCTTGAATGACATAATCACGTTTGAGATTCCCTTTTTTATCATAAGCAAATACATGAGAAGGGGTATCGGCAGGATCTGAAGCTTTTTGATGTGTTCCTACATAGATTGTATCATCAGTAGACACAGTGATGCCCTCTGGAAAACCAGGGGAAGGCACTTTGGCAAAGACTTCTGTTTTTAGGGAGAGTGCAGCTTCCGCTGGTGCTCCAACAGAAGTCAACAAGAGGACAGCAGTAGCAACAGCAGTGAAACCTTTTGTGAATACAGAAAGATACTTTTTGCGGGTCGTTCTAAGTTTCATCTGTACCATCCTTACTAAGTATTTTGTGAATTGGGCATAATTGCCATTGAGTGAATAAACAGCACACTGTAAATGTTAGGAAAATTGATTGCGTTCTTTCTATTTACTGTACTATCTCCTCACTATTTTTCAGAAAGTCATTCCACCTTCCTGACTACGTTCCTCCTTCTTTTAGAGATTGCTTCTATTATAATAAATATTAAAAGAAAATCGATAGATATATATTTATATAAATAAAAAATTAATAGATTGTGTTTTCTTCTTATAATATGGCTAGTTCTAGAAAAGGAAAGACAAATGATCATAAAATTTAATATTTTTATGTCATTTTCTATTGGATTATTCAAATGATTTTCTTTTAAATAAGTAGTTTTTGTTCTTTTTGATAAGTTTGAATTGGGCTTACTATAATGATAGGATAATTTTGCAGAAAAAAGAGAATTAGTGATCTTTAGGAGATGAAATGGGGAGTTTCTTTTGGAGAAAAAATTCCCGAATGTTACCATTAATGGTCTTCCGGATTCATATGAACGAAAGATGGATGAAGAGTCTGGATGTATGTTCCTTTTTTGGGGTGAGAGAATAGCAGATAAAGACCAGTATGAACATACTCTCCAATTGATGAAGGAAAAGGTGGTCTATCGGAATAGGAATCTGATTACTGGACGAATTGACTCTGAAGAAACATTTACACCACAACCAAAATCGGATCCATCTCCGCAGAGACGAATTAAAAATACTACTGTTACTGTAAAAGAACAGTAACAAAGCGAACCTGAATATACTAAGTATATTCAGGTTCATACGTTGAGGAAGTTATTCTTTGATAATATTATGGTCCGAATCTTAAAAAGGAGCAAAAAATATGCAAAACAATACACTCACAGCATTAGCAGGAGTAAAAGTAGGGCATGCGACACATTTGGATAAACTGACTGGCTGTACCGTCGTCGCATTTGATCGAGCATATCCGGTTGCATATACTGCTTATGGAGGTGCATCAAGTACCTTTAACACGGATACGCTGCATCAAGGAAAATCGTACTATCATCGACATGGATTATTTGTAGCAGGAGGATGTCTGCCCGGTTTGATGAGTGCTGCTGCGATCATGGAACGAATGATCGCCAAAGGAATTGGAGATCGCTGTGCAAATATTATTAATCCAAGCATCAGTGGAGCGATTGTGTATGATTTAGGGACGAGAATCGCCCAATTTGATGCTAATTTTGGAGGCGAAGCTTATGATGCGATAAGCGATGCGCCAGTAGAAAATGGCAATGTTGGTGCAGGGACCGGAACGACAGCTGGCAAATTTTATTATTTGCAAAATGGGACGAAATTCCCTGCGATGAAAGCAGGTGTCGGTTCTGCCAAGGTTGATTTGGCTGATGGTGCAATGGTTTGTGCGCTCACAGTTGCCAATCCGGTAGGAAATGTTGTGCTGCCAGCTGGTAAAGTATTAGCAGGCAATCGCGGAGAGAAGGAACCGATTCTTTCTTTTGAAGAGGTAAACGAGCTGCAAACCATAGACTCGATGAATACAACGATCTCCATCGTAGGGACAAATGTCGATTTGCAATCAAAAGAAAACTACGAACGTGTCGCCCATCTCGCCTCACATGGACATGTTCGTGCAATTTATCCGATACATACACAGATCGATGGCGATGTTATCTTTGTATTTTCCAATGAAGAAATGAAAGTCGGGCAAATGAGCGGGGCTACTTGGCCGAATATCGTCGTCGATCAGATTGGCAATGCTGCAGCAAAAGCAGTACAGGAGAGTATATATAATGCTTGTTTGGAAGCGGAAACGATCGCATTTGAAGAAGGGTATGAGGGGATTATCCCAAGTTGTAGCGATTATTCGTGGTAATGGCAAAATTAAATCTGATATACATTTTTGGTTGGATGAAAGAAAACCATCATCCAACCACATTCTTAGGTAACACACCTATTAACGCCGCTTAACAGCCTTCTTGAGCAGTTCGCCCCACTCGCTTTTTGTCTTTCATGAGGTTCCGAATTTTGAAGAAGTCAATCGGATTTCATACGCATATTACCTCTAAGAATATGTTTGACCAGAGTATTTATCTGTACTATATCTTGGTATATAAACTCGTACAAACTAAGTCTATTAAAAAGAAGAAAACTGGTTAATCACAAAAGAATCAAAGCAATGAGTTTGATGGTGAAGGCTTTGATCACAACTTCTCAAATAGAAAGGTAATAAAAAAAGCCAAAACAGTTCTATTGGCTTTTTTAGTGTTTTCTTATTTTTAATCACCAGATGGTCTACTCCCATAACAGACCATATTTTTAATCCCCCCATCTGATTTTATAATTTATTTGGAGTGCTTGTTTCTGAAATTTTTCTAAATTAATAATGTCACCGATTTTAGAATAACAATAGCCTAAATTAGTAATGAGCTCTCTTTCTTTTTTTAGATTTTTACTTGTTTTTATATATAGTTCAGCTTTCTGATAATGTTGTATTTCTTCTTTATATAACTGCCGTTCTACATAACAATCACCCAATAACATAGAGCATTCCATTACATGGATAAAAGCATTATTTTGTAAACTAATATAACTAGCCTTTTTTAGCGTTTTTTCTGCTTTTACCCAATTTGTTTGTTTTAAATATAATTTTGCAAGTTCTATATAAGCGAAAACAAAGTTATATTCATCTTTGACGTTTTTCTCTAGTTCTAAAATTGAGAGAAAACAATTCTCTGCCTCTTGGTTTTTACCAAGATTACATAGAATAATACCAAGTGTTGTACGCAACATCAACAGACTATCGAAATATTTGTTCTTTTGTGCAATTATTGCCCCTTTACTGGCATAGTCTAGTGCCTTTTTATGCATTTGTAGATCATTATAAATTAATCCATACATGTTATACATATTGATGATAATATCTACGTGCACGTTGCACAGTACATCACCGATACTTGATATTTGGTTTACTTCATGATCTAAGTCCATAACAGCCTCTAAAGCTCTCTCTGTTGCATGTATCTGTAATAAATAAATTCCTTTGTTTAATAACAAATGAAATAGGTAATGGCTTCGAGCGCCCTCTCTATTTAAATAGGTCAAACCATGGATGGTATATTGAATAGCATCCTCTAACTTATCTTCATAGTAAGCGATACGTCCAAGCTCATTCATAGATGCACTAAGTAGATTAGAATTTTCTAAATCGCTTCTTTTTGCAATCTCCACTACTTCCCAAAACAAAGTCTTTGCTTGCTTCCATTTCTTCTGCTCAAAAGCACATCTGCCTGTTAAAAAGGTGTACAAAGCAGATAGATGGCTTTGTTTTGGAAGGCTATATGCTTTTTTTATCTTCGTTAGTTTTTTCGATGAATCAAATGGATCAGTAGAGATCATGCTTTCTAAAGCCAACAATTGCTCCATTACGGCTTCTTCTTGTTTTTCGCTCTGATCGATTAAGGGTTGCAGGGTGTGCTGCAGCTCTAGTTTTTTTGCTAAATATTGATACATCGCCTCTGTAACATTGGGTAAGCCTCGTTCGGCATTGCTGATAGTAGATTTGGAGATTTGTTCGTCTGCCAAATCCATAATTGTTAATCCGAGTTCCATTCGCTTTTTTCGTAAGATCGGCCCGATTTTTTCCATTGGTAACTGCAAGATTATCACATCCTAGAATATTTCCTGTATATTCCAAGATTTCGATGGAATAGGGGCTAAATCCTTTTTGAAAACAACGTTTTCCATGGAAATGATAGAAAAATATAATTATTGAAAATATTTAGTATTCCTTTTATCATTTTAGCTAGATTCGAAGAGGAAAGGAAGATCCAGATGCTGCGTATGAGTATAGAAGGAGAGAAGGAACAGGTGGATGAGTTATGGGGGAAGATACACAAAAATTTAGACTTACATATTTGGGATAAAACCGAAATGATTAACCCGAACTCTCATGAGAAAAATATTGTCTGTTATGTGCAAATGAAAGCAGAGCAAGCAAATATTTTTCGGATTGGACTGACAACCAAAACAGGCGAAGTTATTTCCTTTGATTTGTCCAACTGCCATCATCTTGAGTTGGAAGAAGGGAAACAAATGGTGATCGGTTATCATTATGATATTTTTAGCGGCTAGGTTTCAAAACAGTATATTTTTTTTGCTATAATGACGAAAAGAAACCTTATCAAGAGGAGAAAAAGTGGTATCCATTTCGGAAGCAAAACCGCCTTCCCTCGTCGCTGGTGAGATGATGGAATGTTCACTGGAATGGTGCGGGATCAGTCCAAAAGCGTTCGCCAAAGAAATGCGTTCCATTCTTGGTGCTCAGATTCGTCAAAAGAAGCTGGATGTCATCGAGCGCGGTGAATCCGAAACCGGAATGAGCGTGGACTTCTTCGTAGCACTTCATCGAATTACTGAAATGTCGATTGAGATGCTGCTAACCGGCAAATGTGGGGAGCAGGAGACTTATTTGTGGCATGCTGTGAGCTTTCCAATCTCCACGAATTTTGTTTCTTGGCTTGTCATTCAGCGCATGATTCAGCGGATGGATGAGCTGGAATGGGAAATGGAGATACTCTCTGAGAAGCTGTCGGAGAGGGGATTGAACTGGGGTGTCAGGCACATTGCTTTCTTGGCAAAACACATGAGCAAGCCAGACCGGATCAGCAAGCTGCTGCGCATTTCCGTCGATGAACTCGTCATTTTGGCAGAGGTTTTGGAAAAGCCTTTTGCTTGGTTTTTGAAGTAGGAGATCAATATAGTGCAATTTCTTCTCTGGATAAAAAAGGACCACTGGAAAAAGCGATGCTTCTTCTAGTGGTCTGTCCCATTTTAAAAATGCATTTTGTAAATCGAAGATACAAGAGATGATTTTCTCTCGTTTTCATACATAACCGCCAATGAGATTAATCTTATTGGCGGTTTAAATATTGTTCAAATAAGTTCATCTCTTTTTCTTGTGGGGGTACTCAGATGAAGTCAAATAAAGGGACGGAATATTGTATAAACACCATCCTTTCAGAAAAGTATCGTTTTTCCTTAAGTGAACAGATATTAGAAAAAAGTTATTAAATAATGTCACAAATCCACACCTTTCTTCGTCTTAGTTTATGACAGGACTGAACAAGGAAGGGGAGTAAGGATAATGAAACGATTTGAAGTGGCAGTCATTGGTGGCGGTTTTGCAGGTTTGGTGGCAGCAATTGATTTGGCCCAAGCAGGTAAATCAGTTGTCCTGCTGGAGAAGGCAAACCAATTTGGAGGCCGGGCAATATCTGTCAAGAAAAACGGAGCTATATTCGATCTTGGATCCCACGCAATAATCAAAGGTGGGGCAGTAGATGAAATCTTTCAAGACTTAGGTATAAGAGTAGAAGGGGGATCTCCCACGACAAATGTATCGTTTCTTTGGAACAATAAGGTAACACATATGTATAAATTTTTAATCTCTCGAAACCTAAGTTGGTCAGGTAAGATGGACTTTTTTAAGTTTTATAAAAAGTTGACAACAATCGATGCGGATGCCCTGCCGGCTATCAATCTGCGAACCTGGATGGAACAAGAACTTCGTGATCCGATGGCTCGTCATATCGCTTACGCAATGTTAAGAACAAACTCATACTCACAAGCTCCGGATCATCAATTGGCTGGCCCAGCATTACGATCGGTAGCGCGCACAACAAGAAAGAATAGTATTATCTACGTGCAGGATGGCTGGCAGACCTTAGTTGATCAGCTTTACGAGAAAGCAGTTCGGTCAGGAGTTTCCATGATGACGGGGAAAAACGTAACAGAAATCGAGCATGATGGGGCTGTTCGGAAATTGAAATTTGCCGACGGGCAGGAGATGAATATCACACATGTGATTTCTGCTGCTCCACCCGCAGTGACCGCCCGGCTTTTGGGTGGTAAGGAAAGCAAGTCGGTTTTACGCTGGAAAGAGCAGGCTCGTGTCATTAAGGCGGCAAGCCTGACTCTTAGTTTGAAGCGGCTTTCCGCACCCAGTCATTTTGCGGTTTTGGGCATTGATCAACCTGTTTACTTTATCAATCAATCGAAATTTACTCGATTAAGCGAAGATGGCAATTCCGTCATGAACATTACAAAATGCAATGGCACTGGCGGAACGGATCCAAAAGCTGATGAACAATTCCTTGAGCAGACATTGGATTTGATTCAACCGGGCTGGGAAAAAGAAGTGGTTGCCAGGCAGTATCTTCCCAATATTGTCGTAGCCTACGACTTTATGCATTTAGCCAGAGAAGATCGATTTCCCGGTCCAGCTGTACCCGAAATTGCAGGGCTGTATGTGGCGGGAGAGTGGGCCACTCATGGAGAAAATTTGGCAGATGCTGCAGTGGCAAGTGGAAGACGTGCGTCGCGATGTGTGTTAAAGGATATGGAGACAGGCAGTAAGGATGATCGGAAAACCATTGTAGTGTGAGTAACATGTAGAAAGCAGGTGGCTAATATCTTGGAAAACATAAAAACAGAACAATTTTATATTTCATACAAACCACTAGTGTTCTCCCTTGCTTACCGTATGTTGGGCAGTGTCGTAGATGCAGAAGATATTGTTCAGGAAGCCTTTTTAACTTTATATAAATCAGATTCCAGCCACATTCAAAATATGAAAGCATATCTATGCAAAATTGTAACGAACCGCTGTCTTGATCTGCTTCGTTCTACAAGCAAACAGCGGGAGGAATATATTGGGACATGGCTGCCTGAACCGCTCCTGACAACAGCAACTGAGGAAACAGATCCAATGCAATCTTATTTACAGAAGGAATCAATATCAACCGCGTACTTGCTGTTGTTGCAACAATTATCCCATGTGGAGCGAGCGGTTTTCTTGCTGCGTGAGGTGATGCAGTATGACTATGAAGAAATTGCTGATGTCGTTGGCAAGAGCAGTACGAACTGTCGGCAAATATTTCATCGTGCAAAACGCAGTCTTAGTGTGAACGATGATACCAATCATTTGCTTCATTTAGACCAAGAACAAACCACTAATTTGGTGGAACAATTTCTGAAAGCTCTTACTTCTGGTGACGCGGTTCAAATCATGAAATTCCTATCGGATGACGCGATACTCATCACAGACGGAGGTGGCAGAGTAAAGGCACAGACGCAACCTCTTCATGGACATATACAAATTGCCTATTTGACGGCGAATTTTTTGAAAAGATTGGCTGGGAATTTAACTTATCGTCTCACGATGGTCAATGGCCTGCCTGGAATCGTCGTGTATATGGATGGAAAAACGTTGACCGTTCTTTCATTTAATATTTTAGGTAGCCACATTGATCATTTGTATTTCGTTATAAATCCAGATAAATTGACCCATGTGTTTTAAATGAATGAACTTATTCATTCATAAGTTGTTTACACCTATTTATATCAGTTGTTTCCGAGCTATATAGATTTTTGTAAATAGTGTCACAAAACTACACCATCCCCCGTCTTAGTTTATGAAAGACAAAACAGACGTGAAATATGGATTGAGGAGGATCCGATATATTCGATCGCCTATAACGCTTTTGAAAAAAATGTCATTATTCATTTTTAGGAGAAACTATCATGCCCAATCGAGGTGATTATCAATCATAATTTTCACGCGAAATGTTATATACGATATAATTTGAGACTTTGAAATTTGACAGTGTTATTAGAAAGAGCATTTATTTTGTGCCCCAATTGGAGGACATATCATGAAAAGCATTGTTATTGTTGGCAGTGGATTTGCTGGTACTTGGAGCGCATTGAGTGCTGCTAGACAATTGAACCGTCTATATATAAGTTCAGATGAGAGTTTTTGCTGCTGGAGATGCAGTTAAAGCTAAAACGGATGATCATCATTTTTCACTCATGTCTTGTCAGCATGCCATTCCTCAAGGCAAATTTGCCGGTCATAATGCGGTTTGTAATGTATTGGGAATAGACGAAAAAATCCCATATAGACAGGAAGCATATAATACGGAATTAGATTTAGGTTCGTGGGGGGGGGCATTGATAACTCGAGGATGGGACAGAGTACCGGTTATTCAAAAGAAAGAAGAAGCGAAACGGGTAAAAAGTGGAGTTAATCAAGCAATATATCCGCCTGGTTCTGAAAATCGAGATGAGATTTTTGCAGCAGCAAAACTAGCATAAGGAAAAATCGGATCAAAAAGAAAACGAAATTAGAAAGATAAATAAGTAGCCTTGTTTTTATCATGAATAGGAGTGGAAGCAGATGTCTAATGTACTGTTCATAAAAGTAAATGATCGCCCTGCGGAACAAGCAGTAAGTGTCCAAATGTACACAGCATTTTTAGAGGCATATCAGGAAGCAAATCCCAAAGATACGCTGATAGAGATTGATTTGTTTAAAGAAAATATCCCTTATTATGGAAATGATGCTATAACGGGTCTGCATAAAGCCTCCCAACAAGTACCATTAACAGAAGCAGAAGAGCAAATCGTGAAGATTATTAATAAATATATGGATCAGTTTCTAGCCGCGGATAAAATCGTCATCGCATTTCCTACATGGAATCTTACTGTACCTGCTCCGTTAATGACGTATATTTCTTATCTTGCTCAATCTGGAAAAACGTTTAAGTTCACAGCAGAAGGCCCTGTTGGGCTAGTTACCAACAAAAAGATTATGCTGCTTAACGCCCGCGGAGGTAATTATTCTCTAGAATCCACAAAATTGATGGAGTTTGCTGTCAAACCAACAAAGTCAGTTTTCGCCGGATTAATGGGAGCATCGGTAGAAGAAGTGGTAATTGAGGGTCATAACCAAGAGCCGGATCGCGCTTTAGAAATTATTCAATCAGGGTTAGAGAAAGCGAAGAAGACAGCAGCTAGTTTCTAAGGTATCTTTTAAAATTTGCTGGGACAATCCTTTTTAAAGAGATAAAAAATATTATTTATATAAAAACGCAACGGAAATATCTTTTCCTTGCGTTTTTATGTTATAATAATGTCAAAGAAGCAGATAAAAATGCATCATATAAATATTTATGGAAATAAAATCATCCTTCAAAGAATGCAACGGAAATAATTGAGGAGGATTGTATCATGCAAGCAGTACCTTTAGGACTTTGTTTGCGCTTATTGGAGGAATATGAGCAATATTTGCTTCAATCGAACAAAAGCGAGCAAACAGTTGATGCTTATCGAAGAATTTTACGGCAGTTTATGGAATGGATGCAGGAAAATCCAGATAACGGTCAACTCTCTCGCCAGACGGTAGAATCTTTTCTTTTTGTTTTAAATAAAAAAGCGTATAGCAGCGCTCATCAAAATAAAGTGCGGGCCGCAATTAACAGTTTTGCCAAATGGCTGATCGATGAGAAGCAGGTATTGATGAGCAATCCTGTTCAGGACACACATGTCCCTCCCCAAATTCCACTTATCCCTCGCGAGTTAACCAATGAACAACGTTCCGTATTACAAAATTTGGTAGACAGACAGACCAGCTTAAGAGGAAAAGCAATTTTTGCCCTTGGGTATTGGGCGGGATGCCGAGTTTGTGAGGTATCTTCGCTCTTGGTAGAGGATTGCCATCTCAATCCAAAGGCAGGTTGGATTGCAATCGGTCATCGTGATGGGAAGAAACGGGAGATTGATCTGCTCAATCATGTACGAAAACCTTTGTTTCTTTATTTAAACAGCGAGGAACGACAGAAAAAAGAAAGTTCTTATGTGTTTCTCTCGCAAAAATCAGAACACCTGACGGAAAATGGGATTCATCGATGGTTTGCTAGTTTGAAAAAGAAAGCCACAAAAGAAGAATGGGAAAGCATTCATGACATTACTTTTCATGAGTTGCGTCAAGACTTTGCTTATCGAGCCAAGAAGGCAGGTTGGAGTTTGGAGGAAATTACGCACTACTTGGGATACAGTTCCAAACAAGGACCACCTGTCTTAGAAATCATTCGCTCTACTCACACAAGTAGAGAACAAATGAAAGAAAGGCTGAAACAATTAAATAGATGTGATTTCACGATTTAAAAGTAGAAAATTATACTCCAGAGACAAAAAAAAGGAGGGCATACAAATGGGAGAAGCAGTTGTATCCAACATGGAGAAGGTAAATCATAAAAAGCTGACGTTAACGGGTTTATTGAAGAGAGGAACGCTGATTTTTATTGGTGCATTGCTCGTTGCGATTGGTCTGGAAATATTTTTAGTACCAAATCAAGTTATCGATGGCGGGATTGTAGGTATCTCGATTATGTTGTCACACCTTACTGGTTGGAGTTTGGGTATCTTTTTGTTTTTACTAAACTTACCGTTCTTTTTCTTAGGTTATAAGCAAATCGGGAAGACCTTTGCAATCTCTACATTGTTTGGTGTCATTGTTATGTCGATTGGGACAGCATGGTTACATCCAGTTCCTCCGCTGACCCAAGATCCATTGCTTGCAGCGGTATTTGGCGGGATTATTTTGGGAGTTGGTGTTGGGCTGGTGATTCGATATGGAGGATCATTGGATGGTACAGAAATTCTCGCTATTATGTTTAACAAAAAAATCCCTTTTTCTGTAGGGCAGACAGTAATGTTTTTTAACCTATTTATTCTCGGCAGTGCAGGTTTTGTATTTGGCTGGGATCGGGCGATGTATTCATTGATTGCATACTTTATCGCTTTTAAAATGATTGATATTACAATGGAAGGATTTGAAGAAACAAAATCGGTCTGGATCATTAGTGATAAAGCAGAAGAATTGGGACAGACCATCCTTGACCGTTTGGGACGCGGCGTGACATATTTAAACGGAGAAGGTGCTTATACAGGTGAAGGGAAGAAAGTCATCTTCTGTGTGGTTACACGTTTAGAGGAAGCTAAAATGAAAGCAATTGTGGAGGATATCGATCCTGCTGCATTTTTAGCGATTGGCAACATCCATGAAGTGCGCGGGGAAAGCTTTAAGAAACGTGATATTCACTAGTTTTTACCATTTGTAAAAACGTGTTATCAAAACTATATTAGTTGTTATATGCGTCCAGTGTAGATTCATTCTGGACGCTTGTTATTTATCCAGTTTATTTTGTGCGGTTTGAAAGTAATGTTTGTGGGAATATAATCAAATTATCTATTTTTTCATTTTAGAGCTGCTGCATCTTCTAAGTGAATTACCATTTTCCTTATTTGAGTAAACAAGGAAGATCTGAATTCGTATTCAAAAATCCATGTGCTCCCAGCATCGAAACCATTTTCAAAAGTAGAACCATTACTTAAAATTTTATTGTTGTAGAAGTCCTCATATACAAATTCAATCGGTGCTTTTACCGTATTTTTTGTACTAAATTGCATTGAATTCCTCCTATATTTAAGGAAAATATAATATATTTATATATATTTTAAAAAGTTATTTGGATAAGGGCAACTAAGTGTCAAAAGTATCAGATTGAGATGAAAGATTGCAAAACATCGTATATCTATCCTACAAAAAGAAAAACTATCATTTGCAGAAAGATAAGGAGATGCACCATGGAGAAAAAGTTATTATTACTCGCAACAGGTGGGACAATCGCTTCTGTTAAGGGAGATAAAGGTTTAACCCCAGGAATGACACCAGATGATTTACTTCAATTTGTTGATAAAGTACCTCCTTTGTATCATCTCGACAGTAAAGTTTTGATGAATATCGATAGTACCAATATGCAGCCAGAATCTTGGGTGACAATTGCTGAGGCGATTCGAGATCATTATGCATCTTACGATGGATTTGTTATCACACATGGAACAGATACAATGGGATATACAGCTTCCGCTCTGTCATATATGTTACAGGGAGGAAATAAACCGATTGTGATCACTGGTTCACAAGTCCCGATGAGCTTTGAACGAACAGATGCAAAAAGAAACTTGCAAGATGCGATTAGATTTGCCTGTGAAAATATCAGCGGGGTCTATGTTGTCTTTGACGGCAAAGTAATTCAAGGGACAAGGGCAGTAAAGGTGAAAACGAAGAGTTACGATGCTTTTGAAAGTATCAATCATCCGTATATTGGATATGTAGAGGGAAAAGAAGTGATTTATCCGTTTGGAACGCCACAGCACAACAATCAGTTGCTTGTTTGTGATACATCTTTATGTACAGATGTCATTGTCGTAAAGCTATATCCCGGAATCAAACCAGAGTTATTTGATTATATAAAAGAGCAGTATCGGGGAGTAATCGTCGAAAGTTTTGGCAGTGGCGGGATTCCCATCATTGGACGGAATTTGCTTCCGAAAATTGAAGAATTGATCAATCGCGGCATTGCTGTGGTGATCACTACCCAATGTCTAGAAGAGGGGGAAGACCTTCATTTGTATGAAGTAGGGCGGAAGATAGTTGAGAAAAATATTATCCATACTCGTAATATGAACACAGAAGCGATCGTAGCGAAATTGATGTGGACTTTGGGGAGATACACAAAAGCAGAAGATGTGAAAACAAAAATGGAAACGCCAATTGCCTTTGACCGTGGGTCAGAGTCTGCAATCGAATAATTGAAGAGTACATATAGAAATGACTTGAGACGAGAAATCCCAAGTCATTTTATATTTTTATTTTTGCAGTAATTGTTTCATCACATACAAAAGTTTTTCCGTCGGTTTTTCTTCTTTTTCCGAGCACCAAGCAATAAACCCATCAGGACGAACAAGAACTGCTCCTTCTTCAGGTAAATGATAAACTTGGCGCCAATTGTTTTGTGTTTGCACCTCTCCGGCATCCCCAATGGTAACAAGGTGTATAGAAAGATGCAATGTTTTAGAAACCTGCTGAACTGCTTCTGCCCAGTTATGATTATGTTCATCACATAACAATACAAATTCTTTATTAAAAAGATCAATGGTGCTTACTTTTTTTCCATCTTTTTCGAACCAAAGGTGGGGGGCGCGTGTTCCGGGTAAACCGTTAAGTTTTTCTACATAAGGAAGCTGATTTGGCTCTGTTTTTTCATTAAAAACAGCAGGCGAATCATACCGATATTGGAAAATTACCTTATTTTTATCAACAGGTTCTTGGCTCTTTGTTTTACCTACCATGTTTAATTGACCTGTATCAGCGATTAAACCGGCTTGTTCAGTAGTAAACTGGGCAACACGTTTGCGTTCTGTTTCGTAAGTAGCAAGCAGATCCAACCCGGCCTTTTTTTTCAATACTGCTGCTAATTTCCAAGCTAAATTATGTCCGTCTTGAATGCCGGAATTTCCACCGAATCCCCCTGTGGGAGGCATCAAATGTGCTGCATCTCCGACTAAAAAAATTCGGTTCACTTGGAATCGATCAGCTACTTTTACAGCAGCTTCCCAAGGTAAAACACTTATGATCTCGATTTCTAAGTTAGGTATACCAATCGCGGTACGAATGAGTTTCTCACAAACTTCATTTGGGAAATCAAGCAGACTTTCTCCATTATTAGGATTGAAATTTACATGAAAGGTCCATAAGTCATCATTATTGATCGATACCAGAGTTCCCGCAGCATCCGGGTGATGGATATTGCAGATGGAAAACTCACGTCCTGACACCCACTTTTTTAAATCTGCGCGAAAATACATGTTCATGTTATATGCTAATGTTCCACGGCCACTCATTTGAATATCCAATGCATCACGAATTCGGCTGTTAGCACCATCCGCCGCTATCATATATTCTGTATTAACCGTTTCCTGCTCTCCTGTCTCCCGATTTTTAATGATCGCAGTTACTCCTTTCTCATCTTGGGTAAAAGAACATAATTCAGTATGAAAGCGAACTTCACCATTTTGAGTTCTCCGAATGGCTTTTAATAAAATCGGCTCCATATGATCTTGTGTAATGAATTGTCCCAAAGAAGGACTAAATTGATCAGCATAGGCTTGCTGTTTTTTTGTTAGATCATTTATTTGCGAAAAGTCAGCTTCTATTAAGGTATGGCCTTGGATTAGATTTCCTTTGCTTTTGTTTAAGGAAGATCCGACTGTTCGTATTTCATCTTCTAAATGAAAAGGCCGAAAAAGCTCCATTGTTCGAGAATTAATTCCTCGTGCTTTTGGATGAATAGAAGTTCCAGGATGACGCTCAATTAATAAATAAGGTACTTGATGATGATCAAGAAAGAGAGCTGTTGCCAATCCGACTAGTCCTCCGCCAACAATAAAAACAGGTACTTGCATGTTATTTCCTCCTCAAAATGTCTTTTTATTTATTTTTGCACAATGATTAATTGAACGTTCGTTGAGTAAAATAGGAAAAAAAATTTGCAACTATTGAGACCATATTTCCACATAATAATCAACCAATCGCTCCAGATATGCTTGATCCATTTCTATACCCAATAAAATCTTCTGAAAAGTAATATTGGCAATATGAAAAATAAACTGGGATGCAGCTATTGGGAAATCCATTTTCCGAATACGGCCTTGATCGGAATGGGTGGTTAAATAATTCGTTAATATTTCGATAGGCTTCTGAGCCATATCATTAAGCATGTCTAGTTGCTCTTTTTCCAACAAGTTTTTTTCCCTGAGTAAAATTTGGAAATACTCTTCGTCTTGCAACAGACGTCTGTTTATTCTTCGAGCAGCTTCGAAAAGAAACTCTCTAAGCGGTATTTTTTCATGAAATATCTCTGAGGTTGCATCGATTTCCTTCATTCTTTTCTCTTGTGATTCTTGAAGAACAGCCCATAAAATCTCACGTTTACCGCCAGGAAAATAATGATAGGTTAGAGCCTCTGCCATCCCTATCTCTTTATTCAACTGTCTCATGGAAGTAGCATGATACCCATTCGCTGCAAACAGCCTTTTTGCGATATCAAGTATTTGCTGTTTCCTTTTTTCGGCTAGCAGATCTCGATTTGTTTTCTTATCTGTTCTAGGAGACATACAGCATATTCCCTCCTTCAGTACATTTTCATTTACTTAACGTTCGTTGAGTTAATATTAACAACGATTATTTGTATTGTCAATACTTATCCAAAAAAAATTTTTTATTGAACAGTATGATTATCAGTGGCCCATGTAAAAATTTACAACTGACAACCAAAGTAGAAAATTATGAGTGAACGAGATGGGCATGGATATTGGTGGAATATATAAATGCAAAAGGCGTGAATGCAAAAATGGAAGGGCAATTGACGTTGTCGTGTGGAATTATAATGGTATATATTCCTTCTTGGATGTACAATAGAGCTACGAAACTCATTTGCTGGTGGATTACCAAACACTAGCAGCATGGGGTAACCCATGGATTAATCGGATCAATGAGTTTACCAAGGGAGTTGTTATGGCAAAGAAAGAGCGAACTGCAAAGGAACATCTCGATTACTCCATTCGAGAAACACTCCGTACTTGTCGTGAACCCTACCTTGCACTCCACACTTTTTTAGCATATGCAAGGGATCACGAAGGAACTGCTGTACTCCTCGAGCGAGGAGAGGCAAAGAAAATGCTGGATGCAGGCGGACCGAATGTTTACAAAAATGGAAAGTATAGGACAGAAGAACAGTTCAAGCGGTTCCTCGAAAGTCTGAAATCTGAGCTGAAGTAATAACTCCCAGCGGCGGTACCAAATGGTACCGCCGCTGCACTTTGCTAGGCCTTTAACTTTTTCATTCGCATGATCCGCTCATAAGAAGGGCGGTCTTTGCGGAATACCAGCATACCAGGTTTGATATTGATCTCATATATCCAAAGTTTGCCCCGTTCATCGATACCGATATCCAGTCCAAATTCCTTCCACTTTGGAAATGCTTGAGAAAACGTTTCTGTCGCATGGGTGGATAGAACGGTCAATTGATTAATATAGTCTTGTTGTTGTGCTTCATTTAACCATAAATGGTCAGATAATAATTGCCTAATCGGTACAGGAGTTCCTCCGCTGTATGCGTTGGTGGCAACGCCTCGTTTTGTAGCAACCCGCCCAATAATGGCTCCCATTTCCCATTCGCCATCGATTCGCAACAGATGAGTACGAATATCAAATAGGCGATGACCCTTAGTAAAACTAGCGATTCCTTGTTGGATGATATATGGCCGTTTCCTTTTTTCCCGTTGAATACAGGCAAAAAGACCGTCAATCGTGCGAATCTGGTATGTTTTTTGATGATCTCTTGGTTTGACGAGAAAGAAATGATTTGCTTGGTCAATACGAATGACGCCTTTCCCTTGGCAAGAATTATTTGGTTTTACATATACCGTTTTGTATCTATCTATCATGGTACGTAGACTGTTTTTGGAGAGAAGATGATATTCGGGAATATGAGGAGCAACATATGCATTACGAGATAGCAATTTTGCGTTATCTAGTTTACTAATCTCCTTCTGCATTTCTTTCACCAGCCTGTCGGTTTTTTCATAGTTTATGAAGAATGAAAGAGATTGGGAAGAGCATCTGACTAGTGAAGACAGATGCTCTTTGGTGTGTTTGGAGAGAGTAAAACAGCATAAATGAACTTATTTTTTTATATCTACTACAAAAGGTTGCAGGGTGATGTCGGTATTATTGCTGTACCCTTCCATATATATGGTAAAGGCTTGGTTAAATTGGATAGCAGGAAACACAGCAACACCGTTTGAATACGCACTAGGGAGAATTTCTGATTGTATCCCTTTGTAATAATCCGTATCTGGAGGATCTGTTATTTCATATTGTTTTCCATTCTGGACCAAGTGCATGTTCGTTGCTTGAAAAATGAACTTATCTTTGGAATCATTTGTAATTTTCAAGTAGACTCTTGTTTGTTTCTCTGCAAATTCTACTCTCTCTACTTTGATCTTGTTTCCAAATTGATTTATCTCTTTCTGGACTTGGGTAGTATGAATGGCAGGGTAATAAGATGTTATATAATCGGATTTTTCAATTTTTGTGGCAATGATCATAGGAGAGTGCCGGGTTCGATCTTGTGTATTTTTGTACTCATAATCTCCTGCGACTACACCGCTTACTTTGACAAAATCGTCTTCTTTCCAATGATTGGTTTTTCCTTTTATAAATACATCGTTGTTTAAATCTGGGTCTGTAAATATTTGTAGTTCTCCAGATAAGATATCAGAGATTTGTCCATATATCACGATAGAACGATCCTTAAATTTATCAGAATTTGTATAAAAAGTAGGCAACTCTTCTTTTTTCACTAGGTTTTGTTTTGAGAATTTCGCATCACTAGAAGGTTGATCTGAAAATATAGAGGTAACAATAGAATAAATGATTAAAACAATAACAATCGAACCCAATATTTTTCTCATAAGTTATTGCTCCTGAAATAATGGAATGGTTGAATAACAGCATAGCATTCTTTGCGTTGTTTGATGAATGTTTTTATACTATATTTATATATAAACTTAAGAATAAACCATTATTTGGATAAAATTGCACCCGATAAGGAGAATCCTTGTGTCGTCCGTTGTCTCTTAGTTATTATGACTAATGGAAGAAGAAATGAATGAGTAGACCTTTTGTATTTTCCAGATTACACTATTATGATAGACATATGAAAAAAGCTGGAGGACTACTATGCAATGGAATTGGGTAACTATCATCGCTCTCGTTTTATTGGTTAGTCCCTTGCTGATTGGGTTGATTCGAGGACTGCCAAATGAAATAGATAAATTATCAGATACAATTTATTCGATATATACCTCTGTCATCTGGCTCATTTCCTATGGGGCTGCTTTTTGGTTCATACGTTATGTGATGATGCAGAGCAATTGGAATATTTCCTTTCTTGGATGGCTGCAACAAGAACTAAAAGCTAGTATTTTTGCTTGGGTAATAGCATTACCGGTCATTGCAATGCTATGTACTTTTTTGCTTCGCTTGTTATTCCATCCATTCATTCGCCTATTGACCGGAGGTATCGCGAATATCGCCCAATGGACGGAATATTTTCCCACTATCTTGAATCGAATATTGGCTGTTTTGTTTAATATTCCAAAAGCAGCATTACAGACATTGTTTTTTTTATTGATTGCTCATGTTGGTCTTGCCTTTTTACCGACATCGAATGTTTCAAAAATGGTAGAAAGCAGCTCAGTTTATCAATGGTCAGATAAACAGGTGATCAATCCATTGCTTACAAGCGCATGGAGTAAGCAATTACCCGTGTTAGGAAAACAGACAGGTGATTGGTTTCATCAAATAAGCCAAGATGCAGCCAAATACGGACCAAAAGACAGTAAAAGTTTTTGGACATGGCAGACACGTTTTGATTCCAATGAACAGATTGATCAAAAAGCGAGAGAAATCGTCAAAGGTGCGAAAACAGACCGCGAAAAAGCTTATCGTTTGTATAAATGGATTGGAGAGAATATCACCTATGATGATAGAAAAGCATATTCTATCCAATCGGGGAATTACCGCTCCCTTACTTATGGAGCAATTCCGACTTACCAGACAAAAAAGGGGATTTGCTCGGATTACTCTGCTTTGATGGTCGCGATGGGTAGAGCAGTAGGTCTAGATGTTAAGCAAGAGCTTGGAGAAGGGGTTTTACCAGATGGATCTGGTGGACCACATGCGTGGAATGTTGTGTATTTAAAAGATGAACAAAAAAGCATTCCTTGTGATCCAACTTGGGAACATGCTGGAAATTACTTTGATAATAAAGACTTTTACCAGTACCATTATCCGGAGAAAAAAATATTATAACATTGTGAGCGAGAAAATTGACGGTTTAAATCGTAGGATGAGAACAAGAGAATGGAATCTTCCTTCAGCCGTTCAATCTTTGGAGATAGTAAAATTACAAATTTCTCATGTCAATATATGTATAGTCACCGTGGGGAGCACAAGATTAGCTTGGGAATGATATAATCATGAGGCAGATGTCCCAAGAATCTAACGACTTTAGCCGTATGCGGTTGTCAAGAGACAGGATTGAATTCTGTCTTTTTTTGTTTATCTACTTTTATATATAAAAATATTTTGTAGTTTAGTTTTTCCCAGATATTTCTGTATAATTAGATTTATATACTTAATCATACCGTGACATTCGATTATTTCTATTTGCTTGGGGGATCAGCATGAAAGCCGTACAAACAAAAGTAAGCCAAGTGTTTCGTTATTTACGAGAATTAAAGAGGCACAATAACCATATTCACCGTGCGATTACGGATTTTGAAAAACATTGGTGGCTGAGTGATTTAGCAAATTTACCTAGTACACAATTACAAAGCGAACAATTGGAGGAGCATCAATGGATTATCGTCAATCGTATATCATACCCTACTGCCCCTCCAATACCGAATTCCTTACGAGATTGGATACATACATGGGAAAATCCTGATCTGATGCCAATACCAACAACGCAAATGATGAAAAAAGGCGCAGATGAGTCCGATATTACCATAACATTTGACGAAGATAGCAGAAGAGTAGAGGAGTATAAGCGCTGGCTTGCAGAAGACTGGAAACCGTGGTCAGAAGAAGCGAAAGAGAAGCAGAGGGCAAAAGTATTTTATGATGAGTTGTTTTCCCTGCATAATCTTCTGCAAGATGAAGGAGATACATGGGAAATAGCTTTAGGACAAGGTTTATTGACTTGGAATAAAGAAGACATCAAGATTCAACGTCATTTGTTTATTACCCCATTAGAACTCCAATTTAACGCTGAAAAAGGGCAGTTTATTCTTCAGTCGACAAGCAAAGGAACACACCTAGAAACAGATATGATGCTGGGTTTGGATGTACCAAATGTAAATACGGTGCAATCTTTTGATTTAACAGAAGTAAATCCCAAAAATAAGATACTTCTCTCCCATATGCTCATGCAGATGGCGAATTTATTTGATCCGAACAGTGAATTTTGTGCGGAAGAAACTCCAGTTACTGCGATGACTTCTAGGATGAAACTATCCACCAGTCCTGCTATTTTTTTGCGAAAGACAGGAGGGAGAGTTTGGGATCAGGAGTATCAAAAGGTTTTAAACCAATTGGAAAATGATTACCCAATCCCTGACGGGTTAAAGAAGATTGTTTCCTTGGATTCCGATCATACAATAGAAGTTACCTCAAAAGATGATGCAGATCACCATGCGAAAGAGGAAGAATTGTTATTCCCATTAGAAGCAAATGCAGAACAAAAAGAGATAGTCTTCAAATTAACAAAGAACCCTGGGGTAGTCGTTCAAGGCCCACCGGGAACAGGGAAAAGCCATTCCATTGCTAACTTGATCAGCCATTTGCTTGCGAATGGAAAAAGGGTTCTTGTTACAAGTGAGAAAGAACGGGCACTAGAAGTATTAAAAAATAAAATCCCAGCAGAAATTCGTGATTTATGTGTAAGTGTTTTAGGGGCTGACAGCAAATCTGTTCGTGAAATGGAAACCTCTATTCGGACGATTGCAGAAAATCTGGAACGGAAAAATGTTTCTACACTGCAAAAAAAAATTCAACAGTATCAACAAGATCTTGATTTTACTAGAAGACAGATTACTCAATTAAAATCAGATATCAATCGAGCGGCTCAATTGGATAACGAAGAAAAACGCATTGGTGGTGTTCTTTTTACACCACTGAATGCGGCAAAATGGCTGACAGATCACCATCGACATGCTTGGTTTCCAGATGATATTCAAACCGGGACCGGTTTTCCACTTTCTAAAAATGATTTGGTAGAGTTTTATCGACTTGTCTCTACCATTCACAAAGCAGATTTTGCTGTGTTGCATCAAAGACGACCTGATATCCAAACTCTCATTGATACAAAAACTTTTCAAGAGAAAACCGAAATGTTCAAGAAACTTGAACTTAAGTTAGCGGAAAATAAACGGTATGTGAAAGATTGGAATATACCGGATAGTATGCAGCTCCCTCTAGAGCCGATGATTCTGCTGACGAATAAAAGTGCCTCTCATTTAAGCAAAATAGCAGAAGATGCTTGGAAAACTACGATACTAGTAGAAGAAATTCATGAAAAAGAATGGAGCAGATTTTTTGCAGAGTGCAAAGAACAGTTAGCGCAAATAAAAGAGATAGAAAACGAATGGATTTCCTTTGATATTCAAATTGCCAAATATCCTGAGGCAAAAATGTTAGAGGATATTGATTTTATTTTGAAACGAATCGATCAAAATAAAAATAACGGCTGGCTGTTTCAGAAGGTACTTGGAAGAAAATATGCGTATCTTTTTCAACAATGTTCGATTGATCAAATGCCATTGGAGAAAAAAGAACACTTTCGTCTGATTCAAAAATATCTAGGATGTAACCATTTAAAACGGAAATTTTTATTAAAATGGAACCGAGTGATGGAAAAAATCAACGGTCCTACTATTCACAAAGATGATCAAAAATGGATGAGGGATATTGCCAAAATCTTATCCGAAGTGGAAAGCCTCATCCAATGGAATGCAAATGTCATTGTTCCACTCACTCCTTATGTCGAAGAATTAGGTATTCAAGAAGTGAATTGGACAGATGCAAAATGCCTTTCTCAATTGCATCAAGGTCTACTCGTATTAAAAATGTATTACCAATGGAAAGAAATGGATCTGTATTTTAAAGAATTAGCTGCCGCTTTTCAAATGGAAAAAGATCAAGAAGATACACATGAATCTTGGGGTAAGTTGTATGAAGCTTGTCGACAAAAAAATATTTCCTTGTGGATAGATACATGCAAACAGTTAGAACGACTGGAAAAAGTTTATCCGGAATTTTTACGTTTGAAAAATTACAAAAACCGTTTGGAAGAAGTATGTCCGAAATGGTGTAATCAACTCTTTACGGAAGACTACGATCCCAAACGATTATTTCCAAATGATTTGCAAAAAGCGTGGATATGGAGTCAATTGAACCATTGGTTAGAGGCTTTAAACCAGCAAAAATCAATCGAAAAGTTAGAAGAAGAACTCCAATTACTGCAACAAAAGGAAAAATCGTTAATTGAAAAGTTAGTTTCTGAACGGACATGGAAAGCACAAATAGAAAGAACGACAGAAACGCAAAAGAGAAGTTTGATTACATGGATGCAGTTGATCAAAAAAATTGGCAAAGGAACTGGCAAGTACGCTGCTAAATACCGTAAAAGTGCAGCGCAAGAGATGATGCAGTGTCGGGATGCTATTCCGGTTTGGATCATGCCCATACAACGAGTAATTGAAAATATTGAACTCTCTGCACAATTATTTGATGTAGTGATCATTGATGAGAGCAGTCAAAGTAACTTATTTTCCTTGAATGCTTTGCTGCGTGGCAAAAAAGCGGTAATTGTAGGGGATGATAACCAGATAAGCCCAGAAACAGTGGGTTTAGACAAATCTCGAAATCATGAATTGATCAGGCAGCATTTAAAAGATATCCCTCAAGCGGATCAATTGGAGTTGTCTACAAGCTTGTATGATTTAGCAAGTCGAGTTTTTACCAATAGCAAGGTTATCTTAAAAGAACATTTTCGGTGTGTCCCGGAAATCATACATTTCAGTAATGATTTGTTATATGGCGGAAAAATGGACCCATTGCGTTTGCCGCATGCAAATGAAATTTTTGATCCAGCTGTTTCTGCAATTCACGTGACAGAAGGTTACCGCAAAGAATCTGCCAAAGCACTGAATGAACCAGAAGCGGAAGAGATCGTAGATCATATTGTAAAATGCTGTAAAGATGAAAAGTACACTGGAAAAACAATGGGAGTTATATCACTGCAAGGCTATGATCAAGCACAACTGATTGAAAATTTACTCCGCGAAAAACTAGGAGAAGCAGAAATGATCAAAAGAAAGTTAGTCTGTGGTGATGCCTATCGTTTTCAAGGCGATGAAAGGGATATTATCTTTTTATCGATGGTTGCTGCCAATAATATGCGTTTTGCATCTTTGACAAAAGAATCGGATCGACGCCGTTTTAATGTTGCTGCGAGCAGAGCAAGAGATCAAATGATTTTATTCCATTCTGTTCATTTGGATGATTTGAATCCGCAATGTATACGATACCAGCTTTTACAGTACTGTCAAAATCCTAAGAGAACCCAAAGAGCAGTAAGGGAAGTAGAGCATTTATTTGATTCTGTTTTTGAAAAAGAAGTTTATCAATTGATCACAGCCCGCGGATATCGAGTAACTCCGCAAGTACAGGTTGGGAGTGTTGGCAAAAGAATTGATTTGGTAGTGGAAGGTATCCACAATCGCTTAGCGGTTGAATGCGATGGAGAGCAGTGGCATGGTTTGGATCGTTGGGAAGCCGATCAAGAACGACAACGTATCTTGGAACGAGTAGGTTGGAAGTTTTGGCGCGTTCGAGGGAGCAGTTTTTATCGTGATCCTGAAGCGGCATTGAAATCACTGTGGGAAAAATTAGAGGAAATGAAGATTTATCCGGTTATGGATCAGATGAGTGATCTAGTCAGATAGATGTTCGATCGTTTGGGTCTAGCAAATTTGCTAGACCCAATTTGTCATCTATTCTTTTTCCCAGATGACATGGTTCACATTATTTTTGATCGCTGTGACTTTTACATCGGTAGAGAAAGTAGAAATGTTTCCGCCAACGTTCGGTTTAGATTTGATATTGCTCTCATTCAAGAGCCAGTCGATCTCTCCGTTAGGACGATTCAACCAATGCAGAATGCAGTAATTGTTCTTTCCGCCGCGAGTAAGCATTGTGGTAACATACTCTGTAAGTTTACTGCGGAAAACGGTGAGTTGTGCCTTTGTAGGGTGGAGGTTTTTTATCTTTTTCACCCAAAAATCAACGGTAATTTCCACTGCATTTGTGGACTTTGCCATTTTTTCTCCTTTTTGTCTATATGGGAGGATGATTTTATTTTAACAGACATATGTGGAGAAAGGAGTAATGTTTCCAAATGATTGTTTCATTTGATAAAATAAGCATACATCATCCCTAAGGTCCGTTGGAGGGCATCATGGCCAGCACTTTCGAGCAGCATGCAGCAGAAGCAGAACAGCAGCTGAAGGAGATCGGAAAGAAGCGAACAGCCCAGCGGGCAAAGGCGCAGGAAGCTCTCAGTAAGGCAGATTCCACTTGCCATTCGTTGCGGATGCAGGCGGATGCCTTGATTGATGCAGATCGCATCGATGAGGCAGCAGTGACAGCTCGCCTGAGGAGTTCCATCGCGTTTCAGGCTCTCATGATCGAGCGTGCTTTGAATTCAGATCCGATCGGCGACCGTTACATGGAGTACTACAACAAGCTGATGCCGCTGCTCAAGCAGGCAGAAGAAGTTCTCAGCGGTTCGGAGTGATCCGCTGATCCCTTAGGGGATAGGGGCAGTACTATAGTATTGCCCCGCAAATTATAACATTGCGAGCGAGAAAACCCACGGTTTCAATCGTGGGATGAAAGCGAGCGTTGAACGAGGGTAAGGAATTTTCCTTCACTAGTTCAACCTTTGGAAAAAAGCAAGTTTGCAAACAAACATTCCCATGGTAATATATGTATAGTCGTGACAGACGAAAACCAAGTTTGCTCGCGGCAAAGAAGAAATCAACAAATATAAACCGTGGGGCGCACGGGGTTAGCTTGGTAATGAAATAGTCATGAGGCTATGGTCCCAAGAATCCAACGGCTTTAGCCGTATGGAGTTGTCAAGTATATCTCTTTGCTTATATAAATTAGGTGACCGGACTCATGGAGTCCGGTCTTCTTTATTGTGCTAAATATTTTTCGTGTCAATTTTGACAGTAGAAGCAAGAAGGTCAAGCTCTGGGATAAACTTACCTCTTTCCAGAAGTTTAAACGTCTTTTTCCCGATTTTGAAATTTTTCTCTCCTGTTGTTACCGAAAGAGTCTGATTGCTCCTAAGATTGAAAGAGACAAATTCATCTTCATAATCGATTGCTACATATCCTCCAGTACAGCTGATTTCTCTATTTGACCAACTGGGAGAATTATTTTTTGTAGGTTCGATTGAAATGCTGATTGGGCCATACGAAAAAGTATAGCGCTCGCCACTACGCCCTCGTTCTGGGAGATAGCGGCTCTTTACTGGCTCACTCAGTTTCCAACTATTAGGCATGTTTCCTCCAAAGGGAACAATAAGACTTTTCTATTATATCGAATTTGAATGGATTAAAAAAGCGTGAGACTAGGCATAATTTGCCTAGTCTTTTTGAGTTATCTCTTAGTTATCACGTACTTGAGCGATTGCAATCTGCTTCAGGCGATCCATATCAGGAATGAACTTTTTGTCATCATAGTACTCAAAGTTTTCATCTTCAACGCTGAAGGTTTCCTGTCCGTTTTCGATCGAAAAGGTCTGATCATCCGAGAGGTTGATCTCCAATGTTTTCTTTTTATAGTCGATGAAAATCGTTCCGCCCTTTACATTAACCTTTTTATCAGTCCACTGTACATTGTTACGTTTATCGATAGGAACCTCAATGGTGATATTCACTGAACCATGTGAACCCGAGAACATATAGAGGTTATCACTGGAGATAGGGCGCTCAGCTTTATTGAGGATGTTCCAATTCGACATGACTCTCCTAAGAGTAGCTCGGTTTCTGTTTACCTCCTTATTATATAAAAAAAGACCTGAGAGGGTCTTTTTTTATCCTAACTGCAAGTGAGCTTTTGGTTTTTCTTTTCTTTTGCGTTTCATAAAGCGATTCATTCGTTTCATCGCTTCGCCTAATCGATCCAATGATGTCGCATAGGAACAGCGAATATGCTCCGTTCCGCTTGGTCCAAACACTCCGCCTGGAACGACTGCCACCCCTTCTTCCAGCAGAAGTTGTTCGGCAAATGTTTCCGCATCAAGACCTGTAGAAGCGATTGAGGGGAATACATAAAATGCTCCTTCTGGATTCATACAAGTCAATCCCATTTCTGATAAGGAGTGCACGACAAAACGGCGTCTTCGATCGTATTGCTGCATCATATTTTTGCATTCTTGCAGTCCATTTTCCAAAGCTTCTAATGCGGCAATCTGGCTCATACGCGGTGCACAAAGTGCTGTGTACTGATGAATTTTCAGCATACCGCGCCAAAGCACTTCTGGAGCAGCGATAAAACCAATCCGCCATCCTGTCATCGCAAATGCTTTGGAAAAGCCATTGATCAAAATAGTATGATCTTTCATGCCCTCAAAGGATGCAATGGAGACATGTTTTTTGCCTGCATAAGTTAATTCAGCATAAATTTCATCCGTAATGACAATTAGTTCATGTTTTTTGACAAATTCGACGATTGGTGCATAATCTTCTGCTGTCATGATCGCACCTGTAGGGTTATTAGGAAAACAAATGATAAGTGCTTTGGTTTTTGAGGTTACTCTGCGTTCCAAATCTTCCACACGAAGTTTAAAGCCTTCTTTTGCATGTGTAGCAACAGGTACAGGAATACCGCCTGCCAGAACGACACATGGTTCATAGGAAACATAAGATGGCTCTACGACTAATACTTCATCGCCAGGAGATATGATTGCACGTAATGCGAGATCAATCGCTTCACTTCCGCCAAAAGTTGTTAAAAGTTCTGTTTCTGGGTTGTAGTGCAGCGAAAATTGGTTTTCCAAATAGACTGAGATAGCTTTTAATAGTTCAGGCAGCCCTTGATTGGAGGTGTAACTGGTTGGTCCATGCTCCAATGAATCAGTAACCGTTTTGCGAATGTGATAAGGAGTAACAAAATCTGGTTCCCCTACTCCTAATGAAATTGCATCAGGTATTTGGTTTACTAAATCGAAAAAACGACGTATTCCAGATGGAGCCATATCTCGGACGATCGGAGATAATTTTGACTCTAAATCCATGACAACACAACCTTCTTCCGTAATTAAGGAGCAATATGCAGACGATTATCGGGTCCTTCAGAATCGAGAAGTACATTTGCTTCTTTGTATTTTTTTAAGACAAAGTGTGTTCTAGTGTTTACAACAAAATCAAGCGGGGCAAGTTTTTCTGTCACAAAGCGACCAACTGATTCGAGTGAATCCACTTCCAATGAAATAGATAAATCATATGCTCCTGACATCAAGTATACGTTTACAACTTCTTCATACGTAGCTATTTGTTTGGCAATCACATCAAAACCATATCCGTGTTGAGGAGTTACTTGGACATCGATCAAAGCACGAACTCTTGGTTTGCCGATTTTTTTCCAATCTATCACACATTGGTAGGCAATAATAGCTTGATCTTTTTCTAAGAGTGTAATTTCATTTTCCACTATTTCTATTGGCTGATTTACTATATGCGAGATTTGCTCTAAGGTGAGTCGAGCATTTTCCGATAGAATCGAAAGGATTTCTTCTCTCAGTTTCAATATACTTCGCCCCTTTCTTTTGCAAAGACTGCAAAAGCTGCGTTCCTTCTATACTAATATAAAAAAAGAGCCAGTGGGCTCTTTTTTTGGTGTGAAGCTCGGTTTCTGTGTGTATGATCTTAATAGAAACCAGAATCTTAGTGGATTGACAACTCCGTACGGCTAAAGCCGTTGGATTCTTGGGACGATAGCCTCATGACTATTTCATTACCAAGCTAACCCCGTGTGCCCCACGGTTTATGTTTGTTGATTTCTTCTTTGCCGCGAGCAAACTTGGTTTTCGTATGTCATGACTATACATATATTACCATGGGAATGTTTGTTTGTAAAATTGCTTTTTTCTAAAGGTTGAACTAGTGAAGGAAAATTCCTTACCCTCGTTCAACGCTCGCTTTCATCCCACGATTGAAACCGTGGGTTTTCTCGCTCGCAATGTTATAAAAAAAATGACAGGAAAATATTTCTTTAATTTTTGAATAAATTTTTAATGATAAAAAGTGCATTTGCTGGTCTTTCGGCAAGCCGTCTGGTAAAATAAGGGTACCATTCTTTGCCGAATGGGGTGTAGACTCTTACTTTGTATCCTTCGGATATCAGCTTTTTTACTAAATCTGTCCGAATTCCATATAACATTTGGAATTCATAAAGATTGTCAGCAATTTTTTGTTCTTTTATCCATTGTAGTAATGGATAAATCATATTTTCATCATGTGTAGCAATTGCTGTGTAAGCACCATTTTTCAAATGCTGTTTTACCAAAGCGATAAATTGGCTGTCCACGTCTTTTTTTGCTGGAAAAGCTACCTCTTTGGGTTCTTTGTAAGCTCCTTTTACAATACGGAGATTTACCCCCTGTTTTCCTAGGTTCTCTACATCTTCTTCTGATCGATAGAGATAAGATTGGATAACCAAACCAATGGTAGCGCTTCCAAATTCGGTGAGTAATGTTTGGAAAATGTCTATGGTTGCATCTATGCGCGGTGTATCTTCCATATCTACACGTAAAAAATTGTCTGTGGATTTTGCTTTTGCAACAATTTTTCTCATATTTTCGAGGCAAAAAGAAGAATCTATATCTAGACCGAGTTGTGTTAATTTGATCGAGACATTGGTTTTGGTCAATTTTGCTTTGAAAATTGCTTCATACGTATCGATAACCATGTTTGTTGCTGCCAGAGCCTCGTCACGTGATGTGATACTCTCTCCTAGATGATCGAGTGTCACCCAAATATTTTGATCGTTCAATTCTTTGGCGCGGTTTATTGCCTCCTCAAGCATTACACCAGCAATGAAACGGCCTGCGCCAAGTTTTAAACCGTATTTGCTTGCAAGAGAGCGAACAGCTCTATTGGCAGCCAGAGACAAAACTATTTTTCTTGCAAGTGACATTTTCGTTCCCCCACTGTAGTGAATAAATTTTAAGTTACAGTTATTATTATACAAATTCTAGAGAAAATAGACAATATATGTTGCAAATGATTGTTTTTCACGTTTTTGTGCGTTACAATTTTAATGATTTATAAAAAAATGTAGGAGGAAGTATGGATGATTCCCTTTCGTAATGAACCGTTTACCGATTTTTCCCAAAAAGAAAACCGCAAAGATTTTGAAGCTGCTCTAGATAAGGTAAGATCCCAGCTTGGTCAGCAATACGATCTTATCATTGGCGGAAAGCATATTAAAACAGAACAAACAGTGGATTCCATTAATCCTTCCAATATAAAAGAAGTGATTGGAGTTGTTCATGAAGCAGATGAAAAGCTCGCTGAAAAAGCAATGCAAACAGCGGTAGAAGCTTTTTCATGGTGGAAACATGTTGATCCAGCTGCGCGGGCAGGAGTGCTTTTTAAAGCTGCAGCAATTTTACGCCGAAAAAAACATGAGTTTTCCGCTTGGATGGTATTAGAAGCTGGAAAAAGCTGGCCAGAAGCGGATGGAGATACAGCAGAAGCGATTGATTTTATGGAGTTTTATGGCAGAGAGATGCTTCGCTTGAGCGAACGCCAGCCTGTAACTCCATTAATTGGAGAACATAATGATCTTGTTTATGTACCAATGGGTGTAGGAGCGATTATCCCACCTTGGAATTTTCCTCTAGCGATTACGGTAGGCATGACAACTGCTGCGATTGTTTCGGGGAATACTGTAGTTTTAAAACCGGCAACTCCAACGAATGTAATCGCTTACCAATTTGTCAAAATACTTGAGGAAGCTGGATTACCAGCAGGTGTTGTCAACTATGTGCCTGGTCCGGGTACTGTTGTTGGAGAATATTTGGTAAAACATCCATTGACCAGATTTATATCCTTTACTGGTTCTCGTGGTGTAGGTCTGCGTATAAATGAACTGGCTGCTAAAACAGTTCCGGGTCAAAAATGGATCAAACGAGTGGTAGCAGAGATGGGTGGAAAAGATTCTATTGTAGTTGATGAAGATGCAGATCTTGATTTGGCAGCGGATTCCATCGTGAAATCAGCTTTCGGATTTGCAGGTCAAAAATGTTCTGCTTGCTCACGGGCGATTGTTCATCAAAATGTGTATGATGAAGTGCTAGCAAAAGTAACGGAAAAAACAAAGAGTCTCAAACTTGGAGAAGCGGACGATATTTCGATCGACCTAGGCCCTGTTGTTGATGACAAAGCATATAACAAAATTTTAGAGTACATTGAGATCGGGAAAAAAGAAGGTCGTCTTGTAGCAGGTGGTGAAAAAGGAGATGAAAGTGGTTACTTTATTCAGCCGACTGTCATCGCAGATGTAGATCCTCAAGCCCGCATCGCCCAAGAAGAGATTTTTGGTCCAGTTCTTGCGTTTATCAAAGCAGACAGCTTTGACCATGCGCTCGAAATTGCCAACAATACAGAGTTCGGCTTGACGGGTTCTGTGATTTGTCGTGACCGACTAAAAATAGAAAAAGCACGCAAAGAGTTCCATGTCGGAAATCTATATATCAATCGCAAATGTACTGGTGCTTTGGTAGGCGTTCATCCATTTGGCGGATTTAACATGTCTGGTACAGATTCCAAAGCTGGTGGACGTGACTATCTCTTGCTCTTCTTACAAGCGCAGTCCATTTCGGAAGCACTCTAATAAATAAATACTTATTTTGTGTGGTGATCGTTATGATCACCACTTTTTTTAACCAGGAAATAGTGTTGCGGTGAGATAAGGCAAGATGATTTCAAGCATTGGCTTGGAGTAACTGCCGAAAATTTTTTTTTCTATCTTTCGGCGATGTGCATCTACCATGACAATTTGCAGCCATGGAGTAAGCAGTTTTTTATCTCTTGTTTGGACAAAATTACGAAGTGCTTGGTAATCTCTTACTCGTGACTCCAATGTAAGAATCGTATCTTCATGCAAGTCCTTGTTTTGAGAAAAAGCGGAGATATCTTTTCTGAGTTGGTTTACTATCTGATCTATTGTAGAAAGGACAAGTTGTTTGGTGATATTCATTGGATATCCTTTTGTAGATGGAAAATCAAATATATGCATTATTATACATAAAAACGATTATTAATGCAAAATGGAAAACATAATTCGTGTGTCAAGGTAAGTAAAAGATGTTCGATATCGTAATTTATTGTTGCTTCCTAGAAAATCGAATATAATTTATAGTAAGTTAGCTATGAGCTAAGGGGTAAGGATGGATCAGGCTAAGGTCGTCGATGCACTGAACGAGTTTTTTCGGTCACTGTTCGAAGACATCGTAAACGCTGCTGAACTCCGATTTGAAAAGGAGAAAGAGGATCGATTCTATGGTCGAACGCCGGATGGAATCGTCCCCTCCGATGTGTATCGATACAACGTCGAAGCACTGCTCGGGAAAGTGGAGATGCCTTCCAAGGTGAAGGAAGACTTCATGGGACAGCTGGAAAAGCTTCTGCAAACGGGAGCTGCTTCCAGCCAGCTTTTGGTGGAGGATCTTATCAAAAAGCTTCAAGCGCACCATGACGAAATCCTCTATCAGATCGAGGACAAAGTCAATAACCATGAAGGGGATATTTACGACGAATCGTATGTGAGTTACGATGTGGCCGATATTGCAAGAGATCAGTTGAGGCCGACGTTGGAATATGCAGACTCCACCAGTGCTGCTCGAGGGCTCCGTGGCATTTTGATGTCCATCGGCTGCTCTTAGTTCGACTTCGGCCACCAGAATGATAGTTTGGTGGCCGAACTGCTTTTATATAATTGATTTAGGTAAGATCATTTGAGGAAGAAGAAAATGAAGGTAAAAAAGATAATAGGACAGATTTGATAATTCCTGATTGGAGAAATTACAGACTGTTGTCGGCTGAAAGCCCACGGTTTCACAATGTAGCCCGAACAGCCAAATTCTCCATTAAAAAAGCTCGTTGACGAACATATCAACAAGCTTGCTTTTGTTTTAAATGGGGGGATGCGATTTTTCGGAAACCGAAAACACATCCCATCCTACGAAAGTAGGGTCCCCCCCCCATTTGGTTCATCTACAGTAGCCGGCGAAGAAGTAGATGAGCGCTTCTACTGTTGGATGGTACTCCAACAGCAAAGGTTTGCCTCTCTGAACGCGATCGATTTCCATTTCGATTTGCAGCTGGTAGTCGTCCATGATCAAACAACCTCCATCTGCAAATTCACGCAGGATTTTGATCTGCTGTTTCCCATCATGATCAGAGATGAGATGATCGAGTTCGTCAATGGCGTCTACAGCTTCTGTTTCCGTCTGGATGAGCATGGATGGGCCTTTCATCGCAGGAATGTTTCCACTATTATACAATATTCCGTCTATTATCGGTACACTTGAATTGAATCAATGGAAAAATCAATCGGCTGATCGCCTTGCGGGGCACGATTATCACTGCTGACGGATAAATTGGCAATCATATATGCTGACCAATCGATACCGACACCTGTGTGATCGGAAAAGACAGGATGTAAGTTATCTTTTGTTGTTCCTACATACCATGTGTTATTGTTTACCCCTAGTTTTACTCCGATATATAACCATTTCCCAACATCAACTAAGTCTTTATTTTCATAGAAATATCCTGCCGGGTTTACGTGATTCGTAAATTCCAGCGTATTAGGTTTATCGGAATGCCACTCAAAAGCATCAATTTCATTTCCGCCATTTTTCCATGTCCAAAAACCAGGCCAAGCACCGCTGTTTCCCGTTGGGAGTTTGGCATGGATGAGCATAAAGTCACCTGCTTTTACTAAAAACTGATTACCACCAGAATCACAAGAATCCCCTGTAGTGACAAGACCCGTATCCCATGTCCCATTTTGATTTTTTGTAGCTTGAATATTCAAATTCCCATCTGCTACTTTCATTGCATCTGTAGTTAATTGATCATACTTATCATTCTTAGGATTGCTTGTGCAAAATTCATATGCTGCTGTCTGCCATCCCCATTTTTTTCCTGAACCTGCTTGGAGGTCTTGAAAATCTTCGTTAAATAGAACTTTTCCATTCGTTGGATTATCTTCAACAGCACCTGCCCATTGAGGTTGAAAACACAAACACGCAAGTAAAGCCATACTAGTAACAGACAATTTCTTAAACAAAAAGATCTGCCTCCTTATCCAATACTTACTGTTATTGTAAAGGAAGTAAGGGCGGAATATTTTGTCTAATTAGCAAAAAAAGGCATGTTTCTATGATGCCTTTTTGAACAGAGCGGGAATAGATACGACAAATGTTGTCCCTTTGCCTAATTCGCTTTGAACTTCGATTGCTCCATGATGCAGATCGATGATTTTTTTGACAATCGACAGTCCCAGTCCACTGCCAGCTTTATTTCGATTACGTGATTTATCTCCTTTGTAAAAACGCTCAAAGATATGCAGCTGATCTTCGTTGGATATTCCAATACCTGTATCCGTAAATCGGACTATCATCTTATCGTCATCTTTTTCCATCGTAATGGTGATCATGCCATTATTTTCGGTGAATTTGATACTATTATGCAAAAGATTACTCCATACTTGATTGAGAAGGTCTTGGTCTGCAACAATTTCCACAGGGGTTAATATCGGTTCAATGGTGATATTTTTCTTTAACCACTGCGGTTCATTTACCAAGATAACTTGTTGCAGCTGTTTGTCTAGTCGATATTTTGTTTCGTGAAAAGGATGATGTTCGGATTCCAGTGATGTTAATTTCATTAAGTTATCGCTCAGTTTGGATAGACGAATGCTTTCGGTAATTATGATATCGATATAATGTGCTCGTTGCATTGGTGTTAGTCCATTATTTTCTAATGCTCGTGCAAATCCTTGTATGGAAGCTAGAGGGGTTTGGATTTCATGAGAGACATTGGAGATAAATGCTTGTCGCATTGCCTCCATTTCACTCAATTCTTCTGCCATGTCATTAATACTCGTCGCAAGAGTAGCAAAAGGATGTCCTATGTTTATTTTATCGAGGTTCACCTTGATATTAAAATCCCCTTTGCTGATTTTACGAAGTGCATCAATAAGGATATAAAATACATCGTCCCGACGAGAACGAAATAGTTTTCCTATTATATAAAAGGTGGAGATCATCAGCATAAACCCACCAATACCAATCACCAAGTCTTTGATATATTCGTTTGTGACAAGTCCTAATGTAGGAAAAAGCAAGTGGACAAGCCAATAAGATATGGACCAAAACAAGGTGACAATTGCTATGCCTGATAATCCCCCCAAAATTCTTTTAAATCGAGCCATTTTTGTGAACCTCCAAACGGTAGCCTAATCCCCTGACGGTGCGAATTGCAAACCCATATCTTTTTTCTGGAAACTTTTCACGCAAGCGTTTGACATGCACATCGATCGTTCGCTCATCCCCTGCAAAATCATAGCCCCATATTCGTTCGATCAAATGCTCACGTGTAAGGGTTTTATTAGGATAATTCGCGAATTCAAATAACAATTCGAATTCTTTTAATGGAATGGACGATGAAATTTGATTGTGTATGATTTCTTGAGAACTGCGATCTAATAGCAATTCACCCACTTGAACACGGTTAGAAGAAATGATTTGATAGCGTCGAAGCAGTGCTTTTACACGCATAATCAACTCTTCTACTTCAAAAGGTTTGGTTAAATAGTCATCTGTACCTAGACGAAAACCTTTCACTTTATCTGTTGTTTCCCCTTTTGCTGTCAGCATAAGGATAGGAAAATCGTAATATTTTCTCAGTTCGGCGCATAGTTCATAACCATTCATATGGGGCATCATAATATCTAATATCACCATATCCACTGAATGTATCTCCAATTGTTGTATTGCGTTTACACCATCTATTGCTTCTACTACTTCAAAGCCTTCTTGTCTCAAAAAGAGACTGACAACCTCACGAATGTGATCATCATCATCTACCACTAAAATTCGTGCCATGTTGCGCTCTCCTTTCTGGGTTATACTTAGTATAAAAAAAAAGTATGAATAGAAGATGAACAGACAACTCTTGGAGGGCAAACAAAAAAGCGAACAACTAGATCGATTGTGTGACAATCATCAAGGAGAGTGGACGAGTTTTCATCTGTCGTCTATCATCAAATAAAAGAAGCTGTAGAAAAAGGAGCAAAACATGGAGCATATCTTTTATTCCATACTAGAATGGTTAACGGAACTAGGCTATTTTGGGATTGCCCTCGGGTTGATGGTAGAGATAATCCCAAGTGAGATTGTCCTAGCATATGGTGGTTTTCTAATCGATTCTGGTAAGATCAATTTTGTAGGAGCTGTAATAGCAGGTACGATCGGTGGAGTAATTGCACAACTCTTTCTCTATTGGTTAGGGTATTATGGCGGACGACCATTCTTAGAAAAATATGGTAAATTTTTATTGATAAAAAAGAGTCACTTGGATATATCGGAAAAATGGTTTAAAAAATATGGTACAGGTGTTATTTTTGGTGCACGTTTTATCCCAGTTGTTCGACATGCAATTTCCATTCCAGCCGGAATAGCAAAAATGTCTGTGTATCGGTTTATTTTGTTGACTACACTTGCTATTATTCCTTGGTCTGTACTCTTTTTGTATTTAGGAACACAATTAGGCAGTAATTGGAAAAATATTGAGCAAGTTGCAGGTAAATACATAGACGATATTGCAATCGTAGCGATCATTTTGTTTGTATTATACTTCGGGTTTCACTGGTGGGCAAAACGCCGAAAAAACCGCTCTGCTCAGAAATAGTTAGAAGCAAGATTTTTCCGTATTGGTTTTTGCCGTTTTGGTAGTATAATATAAAATGGTGAGTAAATGTAGGGAGGAAAAAAGATGGGTATTAACGGATTTGAATGGATTCTCATCGTGATCGTTGCACTCCTCCTTTTCGGTCCAAAAAAACTACCTGAGCTCGGAAAAGCAGTCGGAAAAAGCTTTCGTGAGTTTAAAAATGGGATGAGTGGCGTTTTGGATGACGAAGAGAAGAACGTTGCAAAGAGTGAAACGCAAAAAGAAAAATAATTTTTTTAAATAAGAAAAAGAACATCTCACGGAGAATGGAGATGTTCTTTTTTTTGTGCCTGCGGAAACTTTTTAAGAACGATGTTGACAGTGAATGTTGTGACATAAAGAGAAAGGACAGTAAGGATTGCTTTTTGCCATCCAAAAAGATAGGTACCGGCGATGACGATAGCTGTATTGATCCAAAACATTGCTTTGCCTATAGACCAAGTATACTTCTGATGAATGACAACAGACAGAATATCAGTGCCTCCGGTTGTTCCACCAGCGGTTATAACGATTCCGATGCCAATCCTAGAAAAGACCCCGCCTGCAATTGCCCCAATGACAGGAGAAGAAACAGCTGGAAGAAATGCAAATGCAGAAAGGAGAAGGGACAAGCTCACCGTTCCCCATATGCTTTTGAGTAGAAATCTGCTTCCGACAGAACGCCAGCCGATCAAAAATAAAGGGATATTGAGAGAAAAATAGACTATTCCTAATGAAATCGGGAAAAAATGTACAATCAAGAGCGCAATACCGCCTGTTCCAGACACTAATAAATCATTTGGTTCAATCAACAAATGAAATGCACTTGCGAGAATACAGGTGCCAATTGTTATCCAAAGATAAGAAAAAATTTCTGGCTTCCATACTTGTGGTTTCATTGTTCTAAACTCTCTGCTACAAGGTCTAATGCTCGATCGATTTCTTTCTCTTCTGTGAAGAAATGCGGTGCTAGGCGAATGACATCGGCTCTTGCTGAGCCAATGACATCATTCTCAGCCAAATAAACTTCCACTTTGTGGGCATCTCCAACACGAATCGCAGTCGATGCTCCTTTTTTGCTGGAATCTTGTGGACTTGCCACTTCTAAGCCTCGTCTATTTGCTCCATCGATAGTATAGCGGGATAGTTCCAGAATGCGCTTTTCGATGCGTTCTATTCCTACTTCTAATAATAAATCCATTCCTCCGCGAGCAGCAAATGCAGCAATAACAGGAGGAGTGCCAGTATTAAATCGTTTTGCTCCTTCGGCAAAATCAAGGTGAGTTGCGTTAAAGTAAAATGGGTTCACTCGACCAAACCATCCTGTCATTGCTGGTTCGATTTGTTCTGCCAACTCTTTTCTTACATATAAAAATGCAACTCCAGGAATACCAAGCAAATACTTTAAATTTCCTGATGCAAGCATATCGATATCTAGTTCTTTTACATTGATATCGCATGTTCCTAGTGATTGATATGCATCTACAAATAATTTTGCTCCAAATTGATGGGCTTTTTTGGCAAATGACGCTAGATCTTGTTTTGCCGCATTGTAATATCCAACATGATGGATGGAGACAAGTGCCGTATTTTCGTCAATAATATGCTCCAGCTGATCGGCAGAATACAGCCCATCTTCAGAAGAAAGAAAAGTAACATCTAGTAACCCTTTTTTGGTAAAGCTATTCCATACATGTCCAACTGATGGAAACTCCGCCTCTGTAGTGATGATTTTTTTTCGATTCTGCCAAGGCAAGGTTGTTGCAATACTTGTAACAGCATCGGAAACACAACTAACTACAGCTATTTCTTCCGGCTCAGCATGGATTAATTTTGCAAAACTAGCCTTTGCTCTTTCTACTCCGGTCATCCAATAGTCCCAATCCATACCGATTGTTCTCCAGTTATGAAAATAAACTTCCATTGCGTTTAAAACTGGTATGGACTGCGGAGCTTGGGAACAGTTTCCTAAGTGGATTTTTTCATTTAAGATTGGGAACAGATCACGATATGCTGTTAGACTCATTGGTGAGCTCTCCTTCCATAAATACGATAAGAAAGTAAGACAAGGATGATCCAAGGTATGCCAAAATACCAAGCGTACTGCCAATCAGGACTAAATAACATGGTGATAATGATGCCTACCAGTAATAAAAGTCCGATTAGAGCCGGAAATGGATACATTGGTGAGTAATAGGACAACCCTGGAATTTTTCCATTTTCTTTACGAAATCGTAGAAAGGTAATGAAAATCATAATCCATACGAATATACCGCCGAAAATGGATATCCCGAATAATTGTCCAAATGCATCTGGTGTCAAGACGTTGAGTAACATTGCGATTGCTAGTCCGATACTTGAAACCAACAAGGCATTTAATGGTACACCGCGTTTGCTCAATTTCCCTAACGCTTTTGGAGTATAACCGCCACGACCGAGGGAAAACAGCATTCTGCTGCACAAATACAAGTTTGTATTCATGCTGGACAGTGCAGCAGTCAGTACAACAAAGTTCATAATTCCAGCTGCATATGGAATACCAAGGTGTGAAAATACTTTAACAAAAGGACTTTCCGTTACGGTTTGTGCTCCGGTATGTTCCCAAGGAACGACAGCGAGCATGATCCCAAGCGATAAAATATAAAACAAGATCAATCGCAATACCATGGAGCGCATTGCTTTTGGAATTGCTTTTTGCGGATCTTTTGCTTCTCCTGCTGTTACCGCTACTACTTCCACTCCGTAAAAGCTAAAGATTGCCATTAATACAGCCATCCAGACACCTGAAAATCCATTAGGCATAAACCCGCCGCTGGATGTATAGTTGCTAAAACCAGTAGGGGCAGAACCTAAACCGAAAATGGCACAGATTCCTAGAAGAATAAAAACGACGATTGCTGTTACTTTAATAGTTGAAAACCAATATTCAAACGCGCCAAAGTTGTTGACTGATCGTGCATTCACGAAGATGATGATGGCAGCAAAGATAATGATCCACAGCCAAGTAGGTGAACCAGGGAACCAATATTGCATATAAAGGGCAACTGCTGTCGCTTCTCCACCAATGGCTATCACTTGCGCTGCCCAGTACGTATAGCGAACCAAGTATCCAGCCCAGGGACCTATATATCTCTCTGCATGGGAGCCGAATGAACCAGAGGTTGGATGGGCGAGTGTCATTTCAGATAGACACATCATCATGGTCAATGCGATAATAGCCGCAATAGCATAGCTAATCAACACACCAGGTCCAGCATAACCAATGGCAATTCCTGATCCCATGAATAAACCAGTACCGATCGCTCCACCGATTGCGATCATGGTCAATTGACGTTGTGACAGCTTCCTCTGTAAATCGTTTTCTCGTTCAAAGATTGCTTCTTGTTGTTTGGACATGGTTGTCACCTCAATCGAATATGAGTATATAAAGAGGCAGATCAAATGCAAAATAAGAAACAAACATCGATGTGGATTGAAAATTTACAATTTGATTGGACATCGTTTTACACTCAGTCAAAATTGATATCGCTAGCAAAACATCAAATGATTTTTGGACAAGAGGAACCAACTGACCAAATTTATGTGGTGATAGATGGTCGAGTTCGACTATCAATTACCAATAAGTTGGGGGAAGAAAAAGCGATCATGATTATTGGTAAAAATGGTATCATCGGTGATCTCGGTCTTTATGCGACAAATACATATCTTACAAGTGCGATTACTGTTTCTCCCAGTCAATTACTTGTATTTCCCGCGGATGTGTTTCGAAAACTGCTGGAAACTCATCCACATCTCCTCCAGTTCTATCTCATGAATGTTGGAATGAAGTTCCAAGTAATGACTATGCAAATTGTGGAATTATCCTATCGCAGTGCGAGAGCGAGAGTGTTACAACTTTTCATTCAGCTTGCCCAAACTTACGGTATAGAAGAACATGGGAAAATCCGGATATCCATTCGTTTTACCCAGCAAGAGATGGCAAATGTTGCAGGTACTTCACGGGTTACTGTCGCCCAGATTTTCCAATCTCTCAAGGATCAAAAAGTTATAACAAAAGAAAACGGTTACATTGTTTTATCTTCGATTGCTACATTAGAACAATGGAGAGAGAAGTTTAAGTGACTAGCTCAATTGTAAACATTATGTGACATTGGTTCTGTAAAGTGCTTTACATTTTAGTTGGTAATAATTTGTGTAAATATAATTTGGAGTATAATAAAAATAGGATACGGCTAGAACTAGAAGGGTTGTACTCATGATCATTTTAGAGAAGTGCAAAACGGATTCACGAATGGACGAAGAGCTTCTGTCTCTGCTCGAATCAAATGTGGAGAGTTTGGTAAAAAGATTGAAGCATGCTGGTTTCCGTTATGTGGGGTACAAGAAGGCTTACCGAGAGTTCGGCAATGATGATAGTGGATCTCCTTACTATCAGACATGGAAGCTCACCTTCTTTGATCCGTGTACAGGATATCAGTGGGAATTAAGGCAGCTCTGGTATGATGGGAATGGAACATATATATACCAAACCGAGTACACAAATGAACGAGAGATCACTTGTGATACGCTTAAACTACTTGTAGAAAAAAAAGAGTATCCGGTCTATCGAGATCAAAATCTCCGCGATTTCGAAGTAGTGAATGCTATTTTGGCAACTCGTCCAAAGTCCAAAATCAAACGGAAGAAGTAATGCCAATCCTAAAAAGGACCACATCTGTGGTCCCCAAAAATTATGAACAGCAAAAGTAATTTATATGGTAATGAAAATAAATTTGGTTGGTCTGTTTTTTCCAATAGAAGCAGTCCACGTATAATAAGCAAAAAAGCTGTTCCAAAATATAATTTGGAACAGTTTTTCAGCTATTTTTGTTTAACAGAGAGGTTTTCATTGTATGCTAAGACCCAATCAACTGCATCGGAAACAGAATCTACAACGATATTTCCTTCTTCTTTGACAGAAGGTTTTGCAACACTCATTACGAAATTATGAGGAATGGCTTGAAACATAGGAATGTCATTTTCTGAGTCTCCGATACATGCTACTTCGGTTATGTCGATTCCGAGATGTTTGGCAAGATGACGGAGTCCGTTTCCTTTGTTTACTCCGAGTGGCATTACATCTAGACAGTGTGGTGCAGAGATAAATGCATCAATTTGTCCTGGGAAGGTTTGCAGCAATAATTGTTTTAGTTGTTGTAATTCTGGTCCATCACCAAGATAACAAAACTTGCTGGGGCGGAAGTTAACTCCGATTTTTTGGTCTATACTAGGATCAAAGACCAATTCGATAGCGACTTGTTCAGATTTTCGTTCTATGAATTCATTTTCTTCAGCGATATACATGGTACGAGCAGTACCGATAAAACAATACATCCCAGCTTCTTTACCAACTTTGTAAATTTGTTGAGCTAGTGCTGTTTCAAAATAACCATCATAAATTCTTTCTTCTGTATTTAAATAAATAAACGCACCATTTTGACAAACGCGATGGAAATCACCTGGCACGTTATGAATAACTTGATCTATTTCTACTTCATTTCGTCCCGATGCAACTGCAACTTCCACACCATTTTTTTGTAATCTTTCCAGTGCGTCAAGGTTATGTTGATCAATCTGTTTTTCCGCATTTAACAATGTATCGTCTAGGTCAGTAGCAAAAAGCCGTATCATAAACATAAATCTTCCTTTCCGAAGGTAAGACTGCAATATTTTATTTTTGAATGATTTGTGATATATTTATTCGCTTTCCTATGCTATTTTAAAATAAGTTAGGATAACTTGCAAAAGGAGTATGTTATATGGAAATAATCGGTTGGGCACTTCTTGCGATCTTAGCACTGTGTCTACTGAGTATTGCTCTGTTTTTGTTGATGCGTTGGCGTTTCAGTCCAAAAATTCCCTTTCAAAAACCAAATCAATATTTACAACCAACTGCGTGGAATTCTGATGAAGTGACTGTCGGCTGGGTAGGACATTCGACGATTTTGATCAATTTGTATGGATATCGTATTTTGACTGATCCTGTTTTTGGTAAAAAAGTTGGTGTTTCTCTGGGATTGTACCAAATTGGAATGAAACGGCATGTCGCTCCAGCCTTAAAGTTAGAAGATATTGGCGTAGTTGATTTAATTTTGTTGTCTCATGGTCATATGGATCATTTTGATCTTCCATCTCTCAAAAAAATAGCAAATAAAAATACAAAAGTAATCACCGCTGTTGGTACATCTAAATTGCTAAAGCGATTGCCATTTGGCGAAGTTTACGAACTTGGCGGGAAAGATAGTTTAACCATCAATGAAGATGTTACCATTCAAGCAGTTCCGGTCCGACATTGGGGAAATCGATTTCCATGGAATTCCGATTATGGATACACTGGTTATTTAATAGAACGCAAAGATACACGTATATTCTTTCCGGGAGATACCGCATATACTCCTGAATTTACTTGGCTTGCGGAAAAAGGAGAAATTGACTTGGCGTTTATGCCGATTGGAGCATATTCACCAGATGCATTTCAGCGTCATCATTGTACACCAGAACAAGCTTGGAAAATGTTTTTGGACACTGGGGCAAAGTTATTAATTCCTATCCATTGGAACACATTTGTGTTGTCCCAAGAGCCGGTGGATGAACCATTGCAAAGGCTACTCGCAGCAGCAGGAGAAGAACAAGATAAAATTGTTTTAACAGAGCATGGGCAGATTTTTCAATTTGCAAAAGGTCATGTTATTGCTTCTGGTTGAATGAAAAATGTCGCACCCGGATACATAATTGTATCCGGGTGCTTTTAGCATCCGATTGTTTGTTTTTGTAGGGTGCCTGTACACATTACTCCATATCAGAGATTTTTTGAGAAGCCAAATCCATTGCATGGAGTACGGCTTGATGATCACCATTGCTCTTCACAAGTGCATGGTATGCCCGAAGAGCCTTGACCAATTCTTCCGGAAGTATTACCGTTCTCTTTTTGCATTTGGTGACATACATCCAGATCAGCCCAAAAAGTTCATGCTGAATAAACTCGATTCCATTTTTGACTGGAATCTGTATCGTTTTTTTCTCGCATGAACGAATTGCGATAGTGATAGAGTCGGGAAGTCTGATCTGTGTTGAATGTGGATTGGAACTAATGAGCCGTACAAGTCTTTCCAAAAGGCTTTGTGCCACTGACTTTCTCATAATGAAACCTTTCCAAGTTGAAAACAACCTTATAACCTATTTTAATAAAAAAGAAAATAAAAAGAAATAATGGAAAAATAAATGTAATTTTATTTTGAGATTTTATGTGCTTGTTTCAGATAAGATCTTCATTAATTCAATCTCGAAAGCTATAAATTGAACCTTTGCTTATGCTATACTGGAGGCAATGTTTACAGATTGAGGTGAACGGAAATGAGTATAAATCGCACGCAAGTGGAGCATGTGGCAAAACTTGCTCGATTGTCGTTGTCAGAAGAAGAAAAAAATCAATTTACAAACCAACTAAATGATATCCTCCAATTTGCTGAGAAACTAAATGAGTTGGATACCGATCAAGTGGAACCAACGAGCCATGTTTATCCAATTGCTAATGTGATGCGGGAAGATACAGTGAAACCATCATTGGATAGAGAAAAAGTACTGCTTAACGCACCTGATAAAAAAGAGGGTTCATTCCGCGTTCCTGCGGTGTTTGAAGAATAGGAGGAATATCGATTGTCCATACGTGAAGTGCACCGTCAATTAGCGAAGAAAGAACGAAAAGTTAGTGAGATCGTAGAAGAATCGTTAACAAAAATCAAAGAAGTACAACCAGAAATAGGTTCTTTTCTCGCTATTAATGAAGAAGGTGCAAGGGAAAAAGCAAAAGAACTTGAAAACAAATTACATACTACTTCTGAAAGAGGATTGTTAGCTGCTATTCCTGTTGGAGTAAAAGATAATCTCTGTACCGAAGGGATTACGACAACTTGTGCAAGTCAATTACTTGCAAACTATCAACCGATCTATAATGCTACAGTTGTAAACAAATTGCTCGCCTCCGATGCGATTATTATGGGAAAAACCAATATGGATGAATTTGCGATGGGTTCTTCTAATGAAAACTCCAGTTTTCATCCTGTGAAAAATCCTTGGGATCTGACACGTGTTCCTGGAGGATCAAGTGGAGGATCTGCGGCGGCAGTTGCTTCAGGAGCGGTGACGTTTGCGCTGGGATCAGATACAGGTGGTTCCATTCGTCAACCTGCTGCCTTTTGTGGTGTTGTCGGATTAAAACCAACGTATGGACGTGTATCTCGTTTTGGTCTGGTTGCATTTGCTTCTTCTTTGGATCAAGTGGGACCTGTTACACAAAATGTAGAAGACGCTGCTTATGTTTTACAGGCGATCGCAGGACATGATGAATTAGATTCAACTTCTGTAAATAAAGAGGTTCCAGATTATTTGTCAGCATTAACAGGGGATATCAAGGGATTAAAAGTTGCAGTTCCTCGTGAGATGCTGGGGGAAGGGATCGATCCATCTGTACGGGAAAATATTGAGAAAGCTGTAAAACAATTAGAAGAATTAGGTGCACATATATCTGAGGTTTCCCTTCCGAATCTGGAATACGCTGTAGCTACTTACTATATACTCGCACCAGCAGAAGCGTCTTCCAACCTCGCGCGATTTGATGGAATTCGTTATGGTGTGCAACAAGGGAAAAATTTATTAGACATTTACGAACAAACACGTAGCAAAGGGTTTGGAGCAGAAGTGAAACGTCGAATTATGTTAGGTACATATGCGCTCAGTTCTGGTTATTATGATGCTTATTATCTCAAAGCGCAAAAAGCACGTACCCTTATTATACAAGATTTCGATCGCATTTTCGCTGACCACGATGTTATCATAGGACCAACTGCACCCACCACTGCATATCGTATTGGAGAAAAGATTTCTGATCCTTTGACGATGTACATGGATGATATATGTACGATTCCCATCAACCTAGCAGGTTTACCTGCAATCAGTGTACCAGCAGGGCTTGCTGACGGTTTACCTGTTGGGCTGCAAATTATTGGTAAGGCCTTTGCAGAAGAGACTGTCCTTCGTGTTGCACATGCTTATGAGCAATCAGCTGGGACACTTGCAATACCTGCATTAGGAGGAGTACAAGCATGAGCAAGTATGAAACAGTAATTGGCTTAGAAGTTCATGTAGAACTTGCGACAAATACAAAAATATTTTGTGGATGCTCCACTTCTTTTGGAGCTCCGCCAAATACACAAACATGTCCAATTTGTCTAGGACATCCAGGGGTTTTGCCTGTATTAAATGAACAAGCGGTTAATTTTGCCATGAAAGCGGCGATGGCACTTAATTGCCAAGTGGCTGAGAATACAAAGTTTGACCGCAAAAACTATTTTTATCCTGATTCACCGAAAGCATATCAAATCTCACAGTTCGATCAGCCGATTGGGGAACACGGTTGGATAGACATTGAAGTGGATGGAGAAACCAAACGTATTGGTATCACTCGTCTTCATCTCGAAGAGGATGCAGGTAAATTGAATCATGATGGGGATTCTTCGCTGGTGGACTTCAATCGTGTTGGGGTGCCGTTAATCGAAATTGTTTCGGAACCTGATTTGCGCTCCCCAAAAGAAGCAAAAGCATATTTAGAAAAAATTCGATCCATTATTCAGTATACAGGTGTTTCTGATGTGAAAATGGAAGAAGGTTCCTTGCGCTGTGATGCAAACATCAGCTTGCGCCTTGTTGGGGCAGAAAAATTTGGAACCAAAACAGAGTTGAAGAATCTAAATTCATTCCGCAATGTGGAGAGAGCTCTGGAATTTGAAGAAGTTCGTCAAGCTGAATTGCTGGATGACGGCGAAAAAGTCGTGCAGCAAACGCTTCGGTGGTCAGAAGAATTAAATACGATTAAGGTTATGCGTTCCAAAGAGGAAGCGCACGATTATCGCTATTTTCCTGAACCAGATCTTGTTCGTCTGCATATCGATGAAGCATGGAAGCAAGCGATTCAAGCACAACTCCCAGAACTCCCAGATAAGCGTATTGCCCGATATAAAGAAGAGTTTGGATTGTCTGCTTATGATGCTGGTGTGTTGACTTCCACTCGAGCATTAGCAGATTTCTTTGAAGACACCGTTGCAAAAGGTGCTGATCCAAAGCTGACTTCTAACTGGTTGCTTTCTGAAGTGCTTGGATATTTAAATAACAATGGATTCGAACTAAAAGATACTCCTTTAACTTCTAATCACTTGGCTGAAATGATTACACTTATTCAAAAAGGTACAATCAGTAGTAAGATAGCAAAAGATGTACTCAAAGAGGTTTTGGCAACAGGTCATACACCATCGGCGATTGTCGAGGAAAAAGGTTGGGTACAGATTAGCGATGAAGGTGCAATAAAGTCAGCTGTAATTGAGGTATTGACTGCTAATCCTTCTGTTGTGGAGGAGTTAAAAAGTGGGAGAGACAAAGTTCTGGGATTTTTGGTTGGACAAGTAATGAAAGCTACCAGAGGCAAAGCAAACCCACAATTAGTAAATCAATTAATACGTGAAGAAGTTAGGTAATAGGTTGAGATGATCATCATATAGCTCGTTCCACACTGGAACGAGTTTTTTCTAAGTAATGATGTATTATATTTTACAGTCTAGATTCCCAAAAAGTAGTTATGGCAATAATTTTGATTGCTTTTTCATTATAGGGAGAGACTTGGGAGAAGAGATACTATTGGTATATTTGGTCTATCTATTATTTGGTCTATATTTTCTCATTTATGATCCGACCATTGCGATAATTCTTTTCGTTATGTCTATCTATCATTTATTTTCTTGGATGGAACAAAAAGAAAATCGTTTTTCTAGAAAAGCATATCTATTGTTGTTGATTGGACTAATAGTGAATGCCCTCTTTTCTTTCTCACATTCTGGTTTAGTCTTCATTGCTTTAGGATTTCTAACGATTTTATATGCTGTATCAATTTGGTTTGTTTATCAGCAAATTAAAATTGAAGAGAGGAAGGAAGAAGAATGAAAAAACAAGGTGTTTTGGTTATATGTCATGGTTCGAGCAACCAGCATTGGGTGGAACAAGTGGATCGCTGTATGGAAAAAGTTAATATTTCAGTTCCGTTGGAAACAAGTTTTTTGGAAATGGTAACCGATCGAACAATTGAACATGGAATTCAAAAGCTAGAATCAATGGGTGTGTCTGAAATTATTGCCATTCCCTTGTTTGTTTCTTCCGGCAGTACCCACATAGAAGAAATAAGTTATCTATTAGGTCTGCAATCAGATCCACGTATTGAAATAGAGGAAGAGCCAATTTCACATCATGCGTCTATGGAGCTCCTCTCACCAATGAATGATCATCCGCTCATTTTAGATATATTGGTAGAGCGTATTCAATCCCTTATTGTCGCGACCAAAGAAGCAAGCATCGTATTAGTGGGGCATGGAAGTGATCTCCCTTGGTTTCAAGCGGAATGGGAACGAGTTGCAGATCGAATCGTTTCCGGCTTATATGAAAAATTGGATGCAAAATCAATATCTTATGCATTTACCCTGCCTAATAATTTACGAGAGCATCTCGAAGAAAAGATACAATCCGGTGAGGAAGTATTATTAGTACCATTATTTTTAAGTGAAGGATATTTTACCAATAAAAAGATTCCGGGGCGATTGGAAGGTCTTTCCTATCGGTATGATGGAAAAGCCTATCTTCCGCACCGTAACGTATCGCGTTGGATTGAATCAGTCGCATTAGAAAGTTTAGGTTCATAGGAGTGGAGAAGATGAAACAAAAACCACCTGTTCAGAAAGGGCAAATAGTTGAGTGTACTATATACGGATTTGGACACAGTGGGACTGGTGTTGGCCGATACGATGGCTTTGCGATATTTATTGGTGGTGCATTACCAGGCGAGCAAGTTAGCGTGAAAGTAACGAAGGTGAAAAAAACATACGCAGAAGGTAAGTTGCTTTCTGTACTTACTCCACATGCAGAGCGTATTGAACCGATTTGTCCGCATTATGAGACTTGTGGAGGATGTCAACTGCAACATATTTCATATGAGGAAGAATGCCGTTTAAAACATCAGCAAGTAACTGACCAATTAAAGCGGATTGGATTATTTTCAGATGTAATCATCCATCCGGTCAAAGGAATGGAAAATCCGTGGAATTACCGAAACAAAGTACAAGTTCCATTTGGTATGGTGAATGGAAAAGTAGTAGCAGGTTTTTATCAATTAAATACGCATCAAGTCGTTGATATGGAAACTTGTTTTATCCAAAACGATGTCCAAACACAATTAACCAAAAAAATAAAAGCAGTGGTAGAAGAATTACATATACCCATATATAACGAAACGACACACAAAGGAATTTTGCGTCATGTTCTTTTGCGTCAAGGCGTGTATACAAACGAAATGATGGTTGTATTGGTGACAAATGGAGAGCATCTTCCAAATAAAAATACATTCATTGAAGAAATGAAAGAATCGTTTCCGGTGATAACTTCTATTTATCAAAATATAAACCGAGAACGGACAAATGTTATTTTAGGTGCTAAGAACAACTTATTGTGGGGAAATCCGGTCATTTATGACATGATTGGTGACATTCGTTTTGCTATTTCTCCGCATTCCTTTTTCCAAGTTAATTCTATGCAAACCAAAATTCTTTACGATCAAGCCAAAGCATATGCAAATCTTTCAGGTGAAGAAACGGTCATTGATGCTTATTGTGGAATTGGTTCTATTTCACTCTATTTAGCTGATCAGGCCAAAAAAGTACTGGGAATGGAAGTAGTTCCTGCTGCGGTTGAAGATGCGAAACAAAATGCAAAATTGAACAATATAAAAAATGTGCAGTTTGAACTGGGAAAGGCAGAGGAGGTACTGCCTAAATGGCAAGCTGATGGCATACATGCAGATGTGTTAGTAGTAGATCCACCACGTAAAGGGTGTGATGAGGCATTTTTGGAAGCAGCCACAAAAATAAAACCGAAACGCATTGTGTATGTATCTTGCAATCCTGCAACATTTGCGCGGGACGCCAAGTATTTATCTGAAAAAGGATATGATCTAAAAGAGGTACAGCCAGTTGATATGTTTCCGCAGACGAGCCATGTGGAAGTAGTGGGATTATTCGAACCTAGTGTCTAGTGCTTTTTGCATGTTTCTAGATTATTTCCAATTGTTTTGCTAAACTTAAAGTGATTAATCGTCCCATTTTCAGGAGTGGTTATGAGTGAAGCCAAACTGAGCCTCTCACAGTATCGAAGATGGAGGTACCCCGATAAATTTACTCTCGAAATGCTGATTGAGAGAGTAAAGAGTGTGTTGTGGGATTTTGATATTCCCATCTGCAGCTTGTTCCACGAGCTTCTAGCTTCAGAAATAGCCCAAGATCTGAAGGATTATCTCGACAATCGTGGACTTCTTCAAGAGGAAGATACAACAGATAATAATCCGCTTGCTATTTACCGGCGGGGAGTAAATGTTCATACCAAAGACAATGAAGTTTACTTTAAAAAGCTTCATCAGCTTCTTGCCGAACGAGAATGTCTCGCAGCGAAAAATGCTAGACCTACTCCTTGGGCATTCTACACGATTCGTGAACTAGTCAACGAATATAACATTACACAAGCAGTAGTTACTAATAATTGTCCACAGGCAGTTGAAATTTACTTCGATAAATTCGGTATTAGTCCCTTTATTAAAAAAGAAGCAATCTTTGGTCGTTCTACTTCCGATCCTTCTTTGTTGAAGCCGAGTGCATACTTCCTAGAACAAGCGATCACTTGGTTGAATCGAGAACCTGAAGATTGTTTGATGATTGGAGATTCGGTTTCTGATTTTCAGGCTGCGGAGAAAGCAGGGGTTCCTTTCTTGGGCTTTACTTATACTGCCGACCAGTGTGCTTTGCTGCTGCAAGCAGGAGTTGAGCATGTGATTAGTGATTATGATCGATTGAGGTCTGCATTTTATATCCGAAAAAACAGAATTCGATACTAAAATAAAATTTTTATGGGATGATTAGGCACAGGTTTGCGGTTTACCCAAATTTGTGCCTAAATATATTGTTATTTTGCAAGTATAAAGTAATAAATGAATAAGACACCCAAAACAATTGCAACAAGATAAATGATACTTAGGAGAATAAGTGTCTTTTTTCTGCTTTTATCATAATGCTGATTGTGTTGTTTGTTTTGTTTTACTCCTAGGAAAAAAGTGGAGATGAGAGCAAATAAACAAATGATGATAATGAACGAAATCCCATAAACGAACATAAGCTTTCCACCTTACCTACTTCTCAAGAAATGGAGGCTACCATTTGGTAGCCTCTGCATTTTACTCAATTTTCTTCCCAAACTTGTACTTCTTTCATTATTTCCCCTTGCTTCATGTTTAAAACATGGTCTAGGCCAGAAGTAACTTTTCCAAAAACCGTATGTACACCATCGAGATGGGCTTGATTTTCATGAACGATGAAAAATTGGGATGAACCAGTATCTTTACCTGCGTGAGCCATGGAAAGAACTCCAGGTACATGTTTATGAGGGTTTCCTTCTGTCTCACATTTGATTGTATAACCAGCATTACCGTATCCAGTTCCTTGAGGGCAACCTCCTTGACTTACGAATCCAGGGATGACACGGTGGAAAGTAAGCCCATTATAGAAACCTTCATCAGCTAATTTTTTAAAGTTAGCTACAGTGTTTGGAGCTGCTTCTGGATAAAATTCTAGTTCGATTGCCTTTCCATCTTCCAGTGAAATTTTTCCTTTTACTGACATTTTGGAGCCTCCTTACAATAATCATCGTCTATTGTATCTCAATTGAACTTAGATTCATAGAGTAAAGAAAAACTCAATAAATGTGTGTTGGCCAGAAGGGTAATCTTCTGACCAACATTGGAAAGCTTTTATTTCATTTTGCTTTCTGTATTTATTAGTGCATGATCAGCACAGAGGAGCTGGTAGAAGTTCCATTTTCCAGAGCGTCCAATTGCTGTATCTTTTCATCGCGGAACATATAAAGCATGGTGATATGTTCTTCTGTATCTTCACGAATCAAGTACGGCACTGGAACGATCAATTGATTCGTTTCCACCGCAACTTTGAAAGGAAGCTTCTTTGCCCACCAGTACCAAAATTGTTTCTGGGTGAATCGCAGCATAGGGTTGACCCAGCGCAGGAAAAAGTTATTATCTGCCCCATTGATCAGGATAAAGGGCATGTTCATTTGCTTGGTCGTAAACATCCACTCTTTATTTTTGGGAAGCTTATGTGTGACCAAGAACAGAATCCACGCGTTCCACTGCTGCTGCTTGTATTCTTTCCCATACTCTCTGGAAGTGAGGCGAGCGATGATCCGGCTGAAGTTGTCGATTTCACGCTTGTACTTCTGGATTTGTTCGTGTAGGTCCATAGCTCCTACTTCTGTGAGTTGGTTGTTTAGATAGAGTATAACAAAATTTCGAGAAAATAAATATATTTCCCACCGGATTACTATGTTTTGTTTTTGTAAAGGCATACCTTAAAACGTGCGATTGAATTAGAAATTTGATAACATTTGTTGAAGCGTTTTGTATGCTCGTGTAGAATAAAAACTAATCATATTAATTGGGATCGGAAGCGGAGGACACATATGCAGCTTGATAAACTGAGCAGGCGTGAAGTAGAGCAATTATTTCAGGCAATTCTGAACCTCAGAGATATGGAAGAATGCTATGCTTTTTTTGAAGACCTGTGTACAGTAGGAGAAGTGAAATCTCTATCTCAGCGATTGGAAGTAGCAAAAATGTTGCGAATGGGAATAACATATACGCAAATCGAGAAAGAGACAGGTGCAAGCACCGCTACTATTTCACGAGTGAAGAGATGTCTAGCATATGGGATGGATGGCTACCATTTGGTGCTAGATCGCATAGAAGGTAAGTCATAGAAAAAAGCGACTATTGCGAAAGTCGCTTTTTTCTATCTTTTATCGTTTATTTTGGTTTTCTTGCTCCGTCTTATTCAGGGAGAAGGTTTGACAATTCCATACAGCTAAAGCCGTTGGTTTTTTGGGACTATAGCCTCATGACTATTTTATTACCAAGTTAACCCCATATGCCCCATGGTTTATGTTTGTTAATTTTTACTTTGCCTCGAGCAAACTTGGTTTTCGTCTGTCGCGACTATACGTATATTGCGATGGGAATGTTTGTCTGTGAACTTGCTTTTTCCGAAGGTTGAACGGCTGAAGGAAAATTCCTTACCCTCGTTCAATGCTCGCTTTCATCCTACGATTTAAACCGTGGGTTTTCTCGCTCGCAATGCTATAATGGGTGCGGAGGTTTTTGATCATGTTGCGAGAACAAGTAAAAAAATGGAGACATGTGTTTAAGTTAGATCCTGCAAACAAAATATCAGATTATGACATAGGGAAGCTAGCAACATCAGATACAGATGCTATTATCGTAGGTGGAACGGATGAGATAACATTCGAAAATTGTTTTTCCCTTCTTACCAAATTACAAAATTATTCGATTCCTATTTATCAAGAAATATCAACTCCCACTTCATTTGTGCCTGGTTTTTCAGGATATTTAACCCCAAGTGTTTGGAATACGGATGATGCGAGATGGGTTTTAGGAATGCATCATCAGACCATTAAGACATTTGGAGACTTTATTCCTTGGAATCAGATATTGTTAGAAGCTTATGTTGTATTAAATTCCGCTGCGAAAGTAGCAAAAAAAACAAATGCAAATGCATATCAAACGATTGAGGATGTAATTGCTTATGCCCAAATGGCAGAATGGTTGCAAATTCCCATTTTTTATGTAGAATATAGCGGAACGTATGGTCTATTAGATATAATTCGTAATGTTGCTCCTTATTTAAAACATACTCATTTCTGTTATGGCGGGGGAGTTACCAATCAGCAACAGGCTGAAGAGATGGCAGCATGGGCAGATATGATAGTGGTAGGAAATTTGATTTATGAAGACTTAGACCAAGCACTACACACAGTGGAATGGGTAAAATCGACGAAAAAGAGAGGAGTTTCATAAAAGTGCAGTCTGTAACAATTTCTTTAGAGGGTTTAAATGATGAACAAAGACAAGCAGTGCTCACGACAGACGGAGCAGTTCAAATAATAGCTGGTGCTGGGAGCGGTAAGACAAGGGTTTTAACTCATCGAGTAGCATATCTTTTAGGGGAAAAACGCATTCACCCATGGAACATTTTGGCAATCACCTTTACTAATAAAGCAGCAAAAGAAATGAAAGAACGGATTGCTAAACTCATTGGTTCTGCGGCACAAGATATTTGGGTTTCTACTTTCCACTCGATGTGTGTCCGTATATTACGAAGGGATATTGACCGAATTGGTTATTCTCGTAACTTTACGATTTTAGATACAACGGATCAATTATCTGTCATCAAGCAAGTAATGCGGGAAGAAAATCTGGATTCAAAGAAGTTTTCCCCTCGCAATATCTTATTTCAAATCAGTCAAGCGAAAAATCAGCTGATTGATGTACATGCATTTGAAATGAAAGCTTCTAGTTTTATGGAAGAAATTGTGGCAAAGGTATATGGTAAATACCAACAAAAACTACGAACAAATGAATCTTTGGATTTTGATGATCTTTTGATGGTAACAGTAAGTTTATTTGAGCAAGTTCCAGATGTACTGGATTACTACCAAAAGAAGTTTCAATATATCCATGTTGATGAGTATCAAGATACAAATCATGCCCAATATATGTTGATGAAACTGCTTGCTGAAGGGCACCAAAATATTTGCGTGGTGGGGGATTCTGATCAATCCATCTACCGCTTCCGCGGGGCAGACATTCAAAATATTCTACGCTTTGAAGAAGACTATCCAAATGCAAAGATAATCAAACTAGAACAAAACTATCGCTCTACCAAGCATATTTTAGATGTGGCCAATGAGATTATTGCCAATAATAGCGAACGTCGACCAAAGAACTTGTGGACCGATAAAAGCGAAGGCGAAAAAGTCGCTCTTTTTGTAGCGGAAAATGAACAGGAAGAAGCATATTTTATCGTAGATACAATTGCAAGGTTGAGTAAAGAAGGCAAATCATATCAAGATTTTGCGATTTTGTATCGAACAAATGCCCAATCTAGGGTATTAGAGGAATTTTTATTAAAAGCAAATGTTCCCTACCAGGTAGTAGGAGGGATAAAGTTTTATGATCGAAAAGAGATTAAAGATATTTTGGCTTATCTTCGTGTAGTAGTAAACCCTCATGATGACATTAGTTTAGAACGAATTATTAATATTCCAAGACGCGGAATAGGCGGAACTACGATGGATAAACTCCGCGCTCACGCTGCCAATGAAGGAGTATCTCTATTTTCGGCGATACTGGAAGTAGATTATATTAATCTTTCCAAACGAATAAAAGATGCCTTGACTGGGTTTGTGCAAATGATTCAGGCTTTCCATGGAATGGCAGATTACTTGTCCGCCGTAGAAATGACAGAAGAAATATTATCAAGATCACAATATCGTGCAGAATATCAAAAAGATAATTCGATTGAAGCACAAGCTAGATTAGAAAATATTGATGAATTCATTTCTGTAGCAAAGGAATTTGAAAATAGAAGCGAAGATAAAAGTATTCTTGCTCTTCTTACAGAATTGGCGCTTGTGTCCGAAGTCGATAACGAACCTGAAGAAACAGATGCTGTCTCTCTGATGACCGTTCATAGTGCAAAAGGTCTAGAGTTTCCACATGTATTTCTTGTTGGAATGGAAGAGAATATTTTCCCTCATAGTCGATCATTAGAAGATGAGTTTGAAATGGAAGAGGAGCGGAGACTGGCATATGTTGCAGTAACTCGTGCAGAGGAAATGCTTTATTTATCACGTGCGAGAAGTCGGACTTTATATGGATATGCTAGTATGAATACTGCATCACGATTTCTAGCGGAAATTTCTCCAAGTATGCTTCACGAAATTGGGAAAACGAATCCAAAAGTAGAAAAGCGAGTTTTTCAACGTCCAACTCCTAAACCAACAGGATTTTGGACAGTAGGAGATCAAGTAAATCACAAAAAATGGGGATTAGGTACCGTTGTAAAAGTAGATGGTGAAGAGCTTAATATCGCATTCCCAGCGCCAGTAGGAGTCAAAAAGCTTTTGGCTCAGTTTGCTCCAATTGAAAAAGTATAGGGAGGATTTTTATGCAATTTGATGATGCGAAAGCACGTGTACTGACTTTGCATCAACAACTTCAAGAGCACAACACAAGGTACTATGTGTTGGATGACCCCATTATAACAGATGCAGAATATGATAAATTGATGCGAGAGTTGATACAAATAGAAGGAGAGTTTCCTGAACTGCAAACTGCAGATTCTCCAACACAAAGAGTAGGAGCTGAACCACTGCCTTTTTTTGAAAAAGTAGAACATACAACACAGATGTTATCACTTGGAAATGCGTTTGATCGAGAAGATCTAGTAGATTTTGATCAACGAATAAAGAAATCGACTGGATTGGATCACATTACGTATGTATGTGAATTAAAGATCGATGGTTTAGCTGTCTCTGTACGATATGAAGATGGAGTGTACACACTTGGTGCGACAAGAGGAGATGGACAAACAGGGGAAAATATTACCCAAAATGTAAAAACCATTCGTTCCCTCCCATTGAAACTCGCTGAAGCTCTGACATTGGAAGTTCGTGGAGAAGCATATTTGCCCAAAAAAGAGTTTGAAAGAATTAATGCTCAACGTGCAGAACTTGGAGAAGCATTATTTGCAAACCCACGTAATGCTGCTGCAGGCTCTTTGCGTCAACTCAATCCGAAATTAGCTGCAGATCGTGCTCTTGACCTGTTTATTTATGGAATGGATGGAGAATCTGCCGAAGCATTTCAAACTCATCAAGAAACATTTCGTGCAATCAAAAAGCTGGGTTTAAAGGTAAATCCAGAATGGAAAGTAGCCTCGAGTATTGATGAGGTTTGGGAATATATTGAGCATTGGCAGTTGGAGAGAAGTAATCTCGGTTACGAGATCGATGGTATTGTTATTAAAGTCGATGATTATGCTACTCGCGAAAAATTGGGTTATACAGCAAAAAGTCCACGCTGGGCTATCGCATATAAATTTCCTGCAGAAGAAGCAATTTCTATTTTACAAGATATCGAATTGCGTGTAGGCCGAACTGGCGTGATCACACCAACAGCAATATTAAAACCAGTAATATTAGCTGGTACAACCGTAAAACGTGCATCACTACATAATGAAGATATTATTCGCGAAAAAGGGCTTTTGCTGGGAGATCATGTGGTAGTAAAAAAGGCAGGAGACATCATACCAGAAGTAGTTAGTGTGATTACGAAAGAACGTACAGGAAACGAAGTGGCGTTTCAAATGCCTACACACTGTCCGGAATGTGATAGTGAGTTAGTGCGATTGGAGGGTGAAGTCGCTCTCCGTTGTATAAATCCTGCATGCTCAGCTCAGATTCGAGAAGGAATTATTCATTTTGTATCTCGCGGTGCAATGAATATGGAGCGATTAGGGGAGAAAGTCGTTATCCAGCTTTATGAACATGGTTTGGTATCATCTGTTGCTGACTTGTATTATTTACAGAAAGAAGATTTGCTGGCATTGCCAAGAATGGGTGAAAAATCTGTAGATAATATTTTAACTTCCATTGAAAAAAGCAAAGCGAACTCACTGGAAAGATTATTATTTGGATTTGGTATTCGTTTTGTTGGGGCAAAGGGAGCTAAAATGATTGCTCAACATTTTGAAACCATAGAAGCGATTGAAAATGCAACAGAAGAAGACTTGCTGGCAGTGGATGAAGTTGGGCCCAAGATGGCTACGAGTATCGTGACATACTTTGAAAAACCGGAAGTGAAACAATTGTTAACGCGCCTAAAAGAGGCGAATGTTAATATGACTTATAAAGGTCCAAAAGTTCCAAAAAGAACAGAAGAAAATCCCTTTGCCGGAAAAACATTTGTAATTACAGGAACGCTTTCGAGTATGACCCGTCAGGAAGCAGGAGAAAGATTAGAACAACTAGGTGCACATGTAACCAATAGTGTCAGCAAAAAAACAGATTATTTGCTTGCAGGAGAAAAGGCAGGTTCGAAACTGACAAAAGCGCAGGATTTAGGTATTACCATATTGGATGAAACCGCTTTTTTAGCCGCGTTTGAAAAATAGTTAGTTGAAATGTAAGCTTTGCTCGATTCATTCATTTACAATCTGCCTCCAAACCATGTATACTATTTGTGGTGATTTATCAAAGATGACCATCATCTTTGTTACAATCACATTAGGAGGCTTTCCTTTTGGAAAGTATGAACTCAATTCTGATCTTTAGTGTTTATATATTGGGAGAATTGTCGCCTTCTGACGGTCAATTCTCTTTTTTGTATAGAAAAAGGATTTAATGGCAGTAATATGGAATGGGATAAATTGGTGGATTGGTTGTGTTTAGAAAGGTGAGGAAAACCGGTGAAACGCATCATTTTGTTATTATTCACCCTCGTTACATTTTTAGTGAGTTGTAGCAATCGATTACCTGATCTTAGCACAATGGAGCAACATTTTTATTCGAGTTTGGAAAAAGCACCTATTGATATTACCTCATTTGGAAAACAAGTAGGTGGAAAATTAACCTCTCCTAAGTATGCAGAATCCAATGTTGAGTCCATGTTACAGATTGAGGGAACAATTAAAGAGTATCGTAAGTTAGCTCTGCCATATATATGGATTCAAGTGAAATCATTAGGGTCATCAGATGTTTCATTATCCAGGACCTTTGATTACTACTCGGCATTAAAGGGAGGCAAATTTTCTGAATCTATAAAGTTATTCGCAGGGATTGGTGATTATCAAGTAAAAGTTTATGCTCCTGGAATGGGAACAAATCAAGCTTTTTACTTGTTTTCACAGTTTACGGTAACCAACCAGAGTCCTGATATACAGGCAGATGTGGTCTACAGTTTGCTCGCAAAACAACAACAACTGCAAATATCTAGTCCCTCTGAAGGTTTCCAAGCAGGTAATGGAGCAGTTTTAGTACAAGGAAGCGTAAGCGGGAAGTATGCTAAAAAGAAAATATTGATTCAAGTTCAAAAAGGAAGCAAGAAGTGGCAGCGAGTCATTTCGGTTTCCAAACAAGCTACCTTTCAAGAGAATATCCCTTTACTATACGGAGAAGGTGTTCATACAGTAGAAGTATTGCTTCCAGATGACCATCGCTCTAACTATTATTTAGATGGAGCCAAATTTTTTGTTTTAAACAGGGTAGCAAATAGTGGTTCCCCCATCCAATATTCTGCTATGTATGAACAAAGAGGCATTCATATGACAACCCCAATCGCAGGTGGAGGTCAGGGAGAGTATTACTATCGAATAAAAGGATATTTGGACAGGTCGGCAAATCAGGCAAAGGAAACCACACATCTCATTGTGCAAACGAAAAAAAATGGATTATTGGCGACTTATTTTGTACCGATTAAACAGTTTTCTTTTAACAGTTTTATTCCACTTCGATTTGGATCAGGTGACTATGATGTAATGGTATATGTCCCAGAAATAACCACGCAAAAACGAGATTATTTTCGATTTTTTATGGTAACAAAATTTCAAGTTTCCAGTTATGCAAAAGAGGATAAACGTGACCTGTTACCTAGCAGAGGAATAGAATCAGATAATCCGAAAATAATCAAGCTCGCAAAGAAAATTACACGTAATGCGGATACCAATTATGAACGTGCTAAACTCATTTATCGTTATGTTGCAAAAAATATGAACTATGATGTTAGTAAATTTGAACAAAATAGCTTTGAATGGGATGATAGTGCACTGAAGTCATTAGAAAGAAAGGAAGGGGTCTGCCAAGATTATGTATTCCTTACTCTTTCTCTACTTCGCGCACTGCAAATACCTGCTCGATTTATAGAAGGTATAGCAAATGGTCAAAATCATGCGTGGGTAGAAGCCAAAATCGATGGGGAATGGTTGATCATGGATCCTACATGGGGTTCTGGTTATATTGATCCGGGGCAAGGATTTATCAAACATTATGACAGTAAATTTTTTGACATTTCCAAGAGAATCTTAGCAAAAACACATAAACGTACTGGAATTGTCTATTGATTGCTGGTCTATTCATTAAAATTCAGTATAATAGACATAATCACTGGTTTTACATTCGATTGAGGCATCATGGAACTTTACGAGATCCGCGGCGAATCCGAACTGTTGGTCATGACAGACGACGGGGACTACTCCTTCGCTCTGGAGTACCGTGCCAGAAGCATCGTTTTGGCCAACGACGCTGTGATCACATGGTCTCCGGAATGGCAGATCCAGCCGGGTGAAAGGGAGGCGTTTTCCGATGCCACCCTTCTCTACCAAGGCGAGGTGATCGCAAGCGGTAAGACGCTCCTTATTTCTCAGTGCGGAAACAAGGTAGTTCTGCGTGTGCACAACGGACAGTACCGTAACGGATCGAAATTGGTTTCCGTGCCGTACATCGCCAATGGACCACTACTGAATAGTCTTCCTCGGTAGCAGGTCTCGCCCTCTCGCGAGGGCACAAATTCAAAAATAATGATGAACATAAATGAGAACTGGTAATAGAGCATTACCAGTTCTTTGCTTTTTCTAATATTAATGAAGAAATCATTGTTCGTTTTATTTATGTAGATTGGATATAGTCTTGTAGAGATGATTGTTAATTTTCATTAAGGATATAGTATAATGATTTTATGGAATGATTAAAAATCATATTATTGGTGAAGAAAAGGGGGATAGGATTGTTCATCCTAACTATTATTAGCTTTTTTGTTTTTGCAATCAGTGGTCTGCAACTGGTTGCTGGAGGTTATTTGGCAACCGGAGTTCCAGCGTTGCTCGTATCTGGAGCTATGCCCCTTTTTTCTTCTTTTTGGAGTAATCGACGAAAAAAGCATCATCAGTCAAGTGAAAGCAGTGGGAAGAAAAAACATGGCTGTTTGGATGACATATGCGATGGATTAGATTTGTGTGATTGTGGATGTGACTGTGATTGAGTTTTTACAAGATTCTTTATAAAATTCCATGTCATAGAAGAGCAGATCGTTCATTATTTTTTCATGGAAAACAATTTCCACTCTGTGCCCGCTGTACTGCCATTTATGCCGCATACTTAACTTTGCCGTTTTTTGCTTTGATTCAGAAGAATATTTACTTTCTTATATTTGGAATTTTATTTCAGCTTCCTATGTTTATTGATGGATATACCCAATTGTTAAAGTGGAGAGAAAGCAACAATATACTGCGTCTATTGACAGGTTTTATTAGTGGCTTAGGTCAATGTTTGTTTATATGGTTCTGGACTGACGTTATTACAAGCCATTTCAAGTGGTAGATTCCTTTTGTGCAACAGTTGTAAAAAAATAAAGGAGGAATTCTCTTGATCGGTACAATCGTCGGATGCCTTGTTATTATTCTCGTCATTGGCTTGGTGCTGGGCATTGCTGCTCTTTGGATCGCTGCATACTTTTTTGGTGATGCACTGCAATGGTTGCAAAATCCTTATATTCCCAATTGGGTTGGGGATATTTTACATTGGATTCTCACATTTAATTAACTCGTCATCAGAAATATCCCAAACGAAGTAGTTTTTGTTAGTGAAAAGCGTCTTTGTTTTTTGGAGATGAAAGATGCATAGAAATGGCTAGAAACAATATTTCGTGAACGTGCACATATTTCATTAATAGTTTAAAAACAGAGCCATAAAATAAAGCATGGCTCTGTTTTTTTCATGATTTTACAGTACTTCTAGTAGAAAACTGGTAATTTTTCTTTCTTGACATTGATTGCAGTCGCTAATAATATCCATAAAAGGGAAAACGCATACGTCTAGCGAATTATTCGTAACATTACTGTAATATTTTTTAGTCAGAAAGCACCCAAAAAATTATCTTTGCGTTATAATGTTATCATGCCAAAATGGGCATAAGTTTTAGACGGCAATTTTATAATTTAATAAGAAATTGAAATGGAAAAGCATGTTTCCCAATAAAATAGGAACCAGGTTTGGCAGGTAAGAAGTTTTATAGGAGGTAAATTGGATGGATGATTTTCAACGTGGCAACAATCACCGTCGAAATAACCAGCAATCATTTCAACCGCGAACGAGAACAGAACGATTAGGTTCGCGCGTAAGTAAGATGTCAGGAAAAAATGGCAAGAAAGGGAAGTATAGCCGCTTCTTTAATAAGAAATGGTTTATTCTTGTTGGATTAACATCATTGCTGTTAATTGTTGGCGGTTGTTCCGCAGTGATGATGTCTGCTAATACGTTTGATCTAAAAGAAATTGAAAAATTGCAGTTTTCTACAAGTGTATACGACCAAGCTGGGAATCAGATTGGAAGAATTGGTAGTGTTTATCGCGAGAACATCACGATGGATCAATTAAAAAAATATAATCCGGATCTCCCCAAAGCGTTTGTAAAAGTAGAAGACCAACGCTTTTACGAACATCATGGTGTGGACTGGTATGGTTTAGCCCGTGCAACGATTAAAAACGTTATCTCGCTCGGTAAAGGTGAAGGTGGCGGTACCATCACCATGCAGGTAGCTCGTAACGTACTGTTAAAAGACCGTGAGAAAACATACACAAGGAAATTAAAAGAAATTGGTGCAGCACTTAATGTGGAACGGAGATATTCAAAAGATAAGATTTTAGAAACCTATCTCAACTACATCGACTTTGGAAACCAAGTGGCTGGGATCGAAATGGCAGCAAAAATATATTTTGGGAAAGATTTAAAGACCCAAAAACTCGAACCGCAAGAAATTGCTTTTTTAGCTGGATTACCAAAGGCCCCATCTACGTATAATCCATATAGAGGTCCAGAAGGAGTTAAAAAAGCAATTGAACGAAGAAATGTTGTATTGATGAAAATGGCGGAAAACAATGAAGTTCCTCCGCTCATCACGGAAGCAGAAAAAGAAAAACTACAAAAATTACCATTAGGGACGAATGAGGATTATCTAGCGAAATATAGTAAACGATCCAAGTATCAAGCATATACGAACCAAGTTATGAAAGAAATCGAAAATCGATATAATCTCGATGATGAACAATTAAATTCGAATGGGTTTAAAATCTATACTGGTATTGATACAAAAGCACAAAAAGTTGTTGAAGAGGCAATGAAGAATGATGATCTATTTAAAGGAAAGCAGAGCTATGAAGGACAAGTTGATTCTGGTGTGACACTTATGGACTCGCATACTGGTTTAATTCGAGCTATTGGCGGGGGACGTAACTATAAGCCAGGCAGCCGAAATCGAGCTCGTGAGTTAATTCAACCAGGTTCTTCGATTAAACCGATTACTGTATTTGCTCCTGCGGTCGAGAAGAAAGGATATAACCCATATACTCCATTTAAAGATGAGAAATATACTTTTGGGGGCTGGACACCGAAAAACTTCTCGGGAACATATACAGGTGATGTAACTTTAGATGAAGTAGTTTATGACAGTATTAACGCTGTAACTGCGAAAATATTAATGGACGATGTTGGTTTGAATACAGCTTATAGTTATGCAAAAGATAAACTGAAACTTCCTTTGGATGCAAAAGACGAAGCTCCAGCTGCCATGGCATTAGGTGGATTAACACATGGTGTAAATACACTCAATATGGCCCAAGCATACTCGGTTTTCCCTAACGAAGGAAAAATGGTTACTGCACACACGATTACAAAAATTGTAGACAAAGATGGAAATGTAGTACAGCCAAAAGATGGGCAAGAAATTGATGCCAAGGGTAACCCAAGCGAAGTGTTCTCACCAACTACTGCTTGGTATATGATTCTAATGATGCGTGATGTTATCGAGAATCCACATGGTACAGCACACAGTGCTATTAAGTTAGGAAGACCAGTTGCTGGTAAAACAGGTACAATTCAGGAAGAAAATGCAGGTTGGTTTGTTGGTTATACTCCTGATCTTGTACTTGCAGTAAATGTTTTCAATGATACAGTGAATGGTGTAAAAGGTACTGCAAAGATTACTGGTGGATCTATGCCAGCAAAAGTATTTAATTATATTTTGAAAAACACCTTAAAAGGTACTGCTGAGAAAGACTTCCAAAAACCAGCAGGTGTAAAAGATCCAGTACCACCATTCCAGTTAAAAGCACCAAATGTATCTGGCAGCTACAATGCAGATAGCAACAGTGTTCAGTTGAGCTGGCAACAACAAGATAGCCGTGTTGCCTACACTGTTCAACGATCAGAGGATGGTGTGAACTTTACAGATTTACAATCGAACATCACTGGAAATTCCTATACAGATACAAGTGTTCAGGCACCAACTGGTGGAATCTTTGGCGGTGGCTCAGAGAAGTCTTATTACTATCGAGTAATTGCTACAGATACACAAGCTACTGATTCTACTACATCACAGCAAACATCTGGTACAGTACAGGTAAAAGTGAAAGCAAAACAACAAGAACCACAAAAATGTGATCAGTTTGGCCAACCGGAGGGTTGTGTTCCTCAAGATAATGGAACAGACCAAAATGGCAAAAATAACAATGGAAATGGCCCCAATAATGGCGGTCAAGATGGAACAACAAATGCCGGCCAGAACAACAACGCAGGCACAACAGATGGCACTACAAATGATAACAGTGGATTCTTTGGCGGAAACCGCAAAAATGGTGGAGGTTAAGAATATACAAAAAAAGACCAGTTTTTACTGGTCTTTTTTTGTTCTAACTTATTTGATAACGCATATCTATTTTATGAAAAAAACAGGACAGGATGTTGTTAGATGATCATTGTAACAACTTTACTTGCTATTGGTATTGTTATATTACCTATGTCAAAGTGGATTATCTTTCAACCGAGATATTATCGAGCATCGATAATTTTTTATTTGTTAATAGATATTGCGAAAGGGATGATAGCAACTTTTTTTGCTTATCTTATTGCTGGTTGGGTTGCTGCCTATTTAGCAGCTATTATTGTTGTACTGATCAGTTTATTTATGACGGCAAATAATACAATTGCGGTTGCTGTTGGCGCTACTTTGTCCCTTAGTCCTTTATTGATTGCATTTGCAGCAATTGTATTTTTGTGCAGTTTATTTTTTACAAGATATTATTTTCTTTCCACGTATCTTACCGTTGCAGCAATAAGTATCCTAGGATTTGTTTTTGTTGCGCATGTAGCTGTCTGGGGGACGATTGTAATTCTCGGATTGATGGTATGCTACGAACAACGGCAGCCTTTTCGCCGATACAAGCGTGGATTGGAGAAAAAGATCCATTGGTAAACTTTCGGATTGTAACCTTTTGTTCATAATATGTATAATGAAGTGAACGACAAATGTAAAAAGTAGGTTATAAAGGGAAGCTGGTGAAATTCCAGCACGGTCCCGCCACTGTGATGGGAGAGGCGACTAGTTTTTAAGCCACTGTCGATTAACTTATATTTAAGATGGGAAGGCTCTAGAAGCTAATGACCCCAGAGTCAGGATACCTGCCTATTTTTTTGGTTCGTTCTCCTTCGGGGTAAAAGGAGATGCGAATATAATCGCATGTAACCTCCCAGAAATCACACAAAAATGAGGAGGAAATAATGAAGAAGTTTGTTTTTAGTTTATTTATATTTTTGCTAACTTGGGGTTTAGTAGGGTGTCAGGCGAATATATCACAGGATGACTCTCCCGTTGATCCTGGTGATGTTCATTATCCTTTAACCATTAAAGATCAAGCAGGAAATAGTGTAACAATACCGAAAATACCGGAAAGAATTGTTTCCCTTGTTCCTAGTGATACAGAAATATTGTTTGCTATTGGAGCTGGAAACAAAGTAGTAGGAGTAACTACAAATGATGATTATCCGCAAGAAGTAAAGAAACTGCCGAAAGTCGGCGATATGACGATAAATGCAGAAAAGGTAGTAGCTCAGAAACCGGATGTAGTATTTGCATCCAGTCTCAATGGAAAAGAAACGATTGATAAATTGAAGAAATTAGGATTAAATGTCTTTGTTTTAGATGCAAATTCGATTAAACAAGTGTATCAATCGATAGATTTAGCTGGTCAAGTAACCAATGAACTTCATAATTCTGATCAACTAATAGGAAAAATGGAAGCAGAAAAGCTAAAGATTTTTCGGGAAGTTTCCCAAGTAAAAAAAGGTCAAGCTGTGAAAGTGTGGCTGGAATCAGATCCTTCATTATATACCGCTGGTAATGGCACTTTATTAAATGAGTTAGTAACCATAGCTGGCGGGAATAACGTGGCAAAAAAATTGAATGGCTGGCCACAAGTTTCATCGGAACAAGTGGTGAAGTGGAATCCTGATGTGATCATCTCCATGTATGGCGATACGTCGACGATAACGAATCGCGCAGGTTGGAATACGATAAATGCAATACAACATAAGAGGGTAGTTTCCATCGATCCAAATATCGTATCAAGACCAGGACCACGAATTATCGAGGCGATGAAACAATTAGCGAAATCTTTTTATCCAGGTCAGGTTAAATAAAAAAATGAGAAATAGGACAATGATGTGGTGGGGAGTATTTTTTTTCCTCACTCTTTTTCTAACAATGAGTATTGCCCTATCCATTGGAAGTACAGCAATTCCAATTAAAGAGGTATGGGGAAGTGTATTTGGAGTATCTAAAGTAGATCCTGCAACACAGGCGATTATTTTAAAGATCCGCTTTCCAAGAGTTTGCGTCGCAGCATTGGTTGGAGGTTCGCTAGCATTGGCTGGTGTTATCTATCAATCTCTTTTACAAAACCCATTAGCCGATCCTTATATTTTAGGGATTTCTTCAGGTTCGGCAGTTGGGGCTGTAATCGCGATAACAAGCGGGTGGGGAGCTGTATTATTTCATCAATGGCAGATCCCTGCTTTTTCATTTATTGGAGCTAGTATAGCTTTATGTACGGTATTATTACTCAGTCGAAAACAGCTGCACACGCATTCGCTGCTTTTGTCTGGTGTGGTAGTAAATGCGTTTTTTGCAGCGATTCTCACTTTTTTGTTGTCAATTTCGCAGACAGAACTTGCACGTATTCAGTTTTGGCTGATGGGGAGTTTTACCCTGCGCGAGTGGGAGGATGTCTTTTTATTATTTCCGGTCAGTTTGATAGGATCTTGTATCCTGTGGTGGAAAAGTAAAGAGTTAAATATTTTCTTGTTGGGCAATTCTTCTGCTTCTCATTTGGGTGTTGCAGTATTTCAGACGCGAATTTTACTATTAATTACGGCGTCTTTTATTACTGCCATTGCAGTATCTATTTCTGGAATGATTGGTTTTGTAGGACTGGTTATTCCTCACTTTATTCGAATGCTAATCAAGACATCCGATCATCGTTATCTCATTCCGTATGCGTTTCTCATTGGAGCTACTTTTTTGGTTGGGAGTGATGCTGTTTCTCGAGTGCTGTTTGATCCAAGAGAAATACCTGTAGGAGTAATTACAGCTAGTATAGGTGCCCCTGTCTTTGCGATTTTATTGCAGCAAACAATGGCAAGAGGTGCAAAGAAATGAAAAAGATTCTCCAAGCAAAAAATATATATAAATCTTATGGCAATAAACCGAGCTTAGTTGATATATCTTTGGAAGTATTCAGTGATGAATGGATCAGTATTATCGGACCTAATGGAAGCGGGAAAAGTACTTTATTATCTTGTATCGCTGGAAGTATGAAAGTGGATTCAGGTGAAATTTTACTTAAAGAAGTGAATATCGGTCAATATTCTGCAAAAAAAAGAGCGGGTATCATTGCCTATTTAACCCAAGAAGCATTACCTGAGCTGCCGAATACAGTAGAAGAGATTGTAAAGATGGGCAGATATCCATATCAAAAAGGTCTTATTCCATGGACCGACAATGAAGAGAGAAAAATCATTGATGAAGTATTGCATTTCACAGAGACGATCTCCCTTCGAGACAGACAAATCAATTCGTTAAGTGGAGGGGAGAAACAGAGAGTTTTAATGTCTTTGGCTTTAGTGCAAGAGCCTGAAATCCTCCTTTTGGATGAACCGACGACTTATTTGGATATTTATTACCAGCTTACATTATTTGATTTGTTACGAAGATGGAAAGATAAAAAGAAAATAACGATTATATCTGTCCTTCATGATGTCAATTTGGCAAGTTTATATAGTGACCGCTGCTTTTTACTAAAAGAAGGAAAAATAGTGAAAAATGGTGTAACTTCAGAAATGATCACTTTAGAAAATATGAAACAAGTATTTGAGATTGAACCAATTGTTATTTCGCATCCTTACCACGGGGTACCACAAATCTTGTTGAAAGGGAAAAATTTATGAGAATATACACACGAACTGGAGATGAAGGGGAGACAGGTTTAGTAGGAGAGCGGAGAAACAAAGATGATTATCGTGTTGAAGCGTATGGAACGATTGACGAGTTAAATGGCTTTATTGGTAGTGCTATAGCGACACTAGACGAATCAAATAAAGACTTAATCGATGATTTATTAGTCATTCAACACCATTTGTTCGATGCAGGGGCTGATTTAGCGAAAGTAGGTGAAAATGTAACTTATGAAGTGAAAGGTCAAATGGTAATGGATTTAGAAAAACTGATAGATCATTATACGCAAGAATGTACTCCGATTCAATTTTTTATTTTGCCAGGAGGTGACCAACAAGCATCTGCTCTGCATATATGTCGGGTTGTCGCCAGAAGAGCGGAGCGAAGAGTGGTTACTCTTTGCCGTTTGGAATCAGCAAATGTGGAAGTCAGACGATATCTCAATCGATTATCGGATCTTTTTTTCACGATGGCTCGTGTTACCAATGCACGTTCAAAAAATGGGGATATACCATACAAGAACAATCAAAAATTTAAAAAAGGACGAATGTAGAACATATGTTAATTTTTTTACAATATCCAAAGTGCGGAACTTGTCGCAAGGCAAAACAATTTTTAGATAATCATCAAATTAATTATGAGAGTAGAAATATTACAGAAGAAATTCCAACTACGAATGAACTCAAAGATTGGATTCAAGCGAGTGGCTTACCAATACAGAAATTTTTCAACACAAGTGGACAAGTTTATCGGGAGATGCAGCTGTCCCAAAAATTACCTGATATGACGGAAGAAAGTAAAATTGAATTATTGGCTTCTAATGGAATGCTTATAAAACGCCCAATACTAACAGATGGAAAGCAAGTATCTGTTGGATTCAAAGAAGAAGAATGGAAAGAAAAATGGGTATAAAAAAAGAGCTACAATAGTAGCCCTTTTTTTATATTAGTTTGTTTCGCGACGACGGTAAGCAAGTACTGCTACACCAGCTAGCGCAAGTGCTGCACCGAAAGCTACGGAACCAGCAAAATCGTTAGCGGTTTTTGGTAATTTACCACCTGGAGTTTTACCAGCATTTGCTGACCCAGCGTTACCAGCGTTAGCACCAGCATTAGCACTGCCATTACCAGCGTTAGCACTACCATTACCAGCATCAGCACCACCATTAACAGTACCAGCGTTAGCATTACCGTTGCCATTACCAGCGTTACCAGCATTAGCGCCACCGTTGTTACCAGCATTGCCAGCGTTAGTACCACCGTTGTTACCAGCATTACCAGCGTTAGTACCACCGTTGTTACCAGCATTACCAGCGTTAGTACCACCGTTGTTACCAGCATTACCAGCGTTAGTACCACCATTATCGGTACCACCGTTGTTGTGACCGCCGTTGTTGTTACCATGACATGGCTCGTTAATTTTCACACGAACAATAACTGGGATTTTAGATTGATGTTTTCCGATAACAAGATATATTTTTAATGCATAGTTACCAGCAGGTCCTTGTGGATTAGCAGTAGGATCATAAGTAATGGTGTAGAAGTCACCTTTTTGTTTGGTAGAAACTTCACCGTTTGCTACTACTTTACCTTTAAGTGCATCTAGTTTGATATCATGGTAGATATCATATTTAAGGGAAACTTTTAATTTACTAATGTCAACAATTTTATTCAATTCTTTTGTTCTTACTTGTACATAGATTTTGTCACATTTGCCGCCGACTTTCAAAATATTTAGTACATTAGCCTCGCCTAGGATTTTGAGGGTCACATCTTGTTTCACTTCAGTTGCATGAGAAACAGATGGTAAAAAGCTAAATGCAAAGATAGCCATAAGAGCTAGTAAAGAGTAACGCTTAACAAAATTTAACATTAAAGTTATACCTCCTCGTATGCCTATATATATTTGGCATACGCAGGGAATTTCCTCCCTGCAATTGAAAATAATTTACTGAAATTGCTTAAGATTAACAATTTAGACATAAAAATAGGTTATATTGTTATTTTTACAGTCTAAATATGCTTACTTTCAATGATTTTACTAATGTTTTTGTTTGTAAGGAGTAGAATCTAGGTTGAATAGTTACACAATTTCAGGAACTTTCACAGTCTAGCAAAAAAAGATTAGGAAGGGAATACTTATTTTGACTTGTACATAAAATATTTTCCAATTTGTTGCAAAATTGTGATCAAGGTAGTGATTCCATTGATAAAAGGTCAAAAGAAAAAACCATCAACAATTCGTTGATGGCAGGAATAATGCAGTTATCTCGTTGGGTTAACAACAGGAGGATGATAAATCGGATACGTAGGAGCAACCCAGACGGTTCCAGTACCTGTGAATGTTTGCAAGTAACCTTCTCCGCTGGTCATAGATCCAACAATTGATTTTGCGGAACGTTCGACTGTAAAATTGATATTTCCATTTCGTAAGATAGCAAAGTTGCCATCAACTTGTAAACGCTCATTGTTTAGTTGTAATTTCATGATTTCATGTGCAGGTACTGGACTTAACAATACTACCAAACCATACCCTTTAAGACTTGTTTGAAAGAGACCTTCTCCGCCTTTTAATGCTGCTGAGATTGATTTTTGCGCAGCTACTCCTACTGATACAGAACTTTCACATGCAACAAACATACCTTTGTCAACAATAATTTCTTCATTATTCAATTGATAAAGAAGAAAATGGTCAAAACTTGGTTCCAAATAAACTTCTCCAGAACCTGTATAGCTCGGTTTAAAAGTAGATTCTTGGGTCAGCATGGAGCTAGCTAAATTTTTAAGTAAGCCAGCAGCTCCTTTTCCTCCACCAACAGAGTTATCTGCTGAGATATGTCCTTTGGCGAATTGTAAAGCTCCTGCTTCTGTGATAACACTGCCGTTTTGTAAAACTACACGTACTTGGTGGAGACGAGAACCAGCTTTTTGTGCACTGTAAAGGCTTGCAACTTGAAGTGGTTTATAACGCAGAATCTCAAATCTTGCAGCTGCACCTTGCACAGATTCGACAACATCAAACATTTCGGACATAAAAGATTTTTCCTCCTTGAATGAAAAGAAAATAAATGGATTTCTTCTTCTATGATACATGAAAACAGGCGGGAAAGAACGAAAAATTTAACTAGTTTTTAGAGTTTGTCCCGTTTCATTAATAATAAGAAACCGTTTCTGATAAAGAGCACCTTTTTTGAATTTGATAAAAACTCTAGCGGGTTTGGCGTTTTTTGCTCCAGACTCATCCGTTTCCTTTAATTGAAGCGTTATTTTTAAAACTTCTGTACCAATTTGATCTACAGCAACAGGAAAAACATCATATCCTTTATATTTTTCCTCTCCTAATTGGATGTATAGAACCTCATCTTGATTCCAATCAAAATCATCGGAGATAGAACCAGAGTGATTATCTTTTGTATTTGGCCAAATTCCACCACTAGATCGAATAGGATACTTATCTTCTGAGGGAGGATAAGTAATAGGCTCAAACCAAACTTCTGCTCCTTGTGCATTTGGAGGAATAGCAACCGGTCCTTTTGGTACAAAATGGACTTGTGGAATAGTTTGTTCTTTATCTGCTTGAAACAAAGAACAGCCAGTCAATAGAAGTAAACAGATGAATACAATAATCAATTTTTTCAATAAAGCACACTCCTTTCCTCTATTCTAAAGGATTTTTCTATATGGAAAAACAATAATATTCACTTTAGATGAGAATGCTTTTCAAATTATATTAACTCTAACTTAGGATTGACTATCATTTAATTAGTATGTTATCGTAAATCTGCATGCCATCCGATTGGAATGGTTACTAGAGATAAGCTTACTTTGTAGGAGGAATAGAAGAAATGGCATCTCGTTTAGTCGGTTTACCAGCACCAGCGTTTGAATTGGAGAGTACAAAAAATTTAGAAACATTAGATGAAAAAGTAACATTGGCTGATTATGAAGGTAGATGGTTAGTGTTATTTTTCTATCCATTGGATTTTACTTTTGTTTGTCCAACTGAAATCACTGCTCTAAGTGATCGTTATGATGAATTTGCAGATCTCGATTGCGATATTCTCGGAGTAAGTACAGACAGTAAGTACTCACACCGTGCATGGATACATACATCTCGTGATGATAATGGATTAGGTGAAATCAATTATCCTTTAGGCGCGGACACTACACATCGTGTATGCAAAGATTATGGAGTTCTTTTGGAAGATGAAGGAATTGCACTGCGTGGATTGTTTATTATTGATCCAGAAGGAATCGTACGTTATCAAGTTGTGACTGATAATAATATTGGTCGCAGCGTTGATGAAACATTGCGTGTGCTAGAAGCTCTGCAAACTGGTGGACTTTGTGGTGCAGACTGGAAGCCTGGTCAAGAAAATTTATAAAACTGATTTGCGGCTGCTGTAAGGAGTCGCTAACTCTTTTTTTATTTTTATTAAAGGAGGACTTTTTATGCCAATGCGTTTACGTACAGAAATGCCAGCACTTTCCGGTATAACAGAATGGGTTAATGGAGAAGTTAACAAGAATGACCTAGCAGATAAACCAGTGCTGGTTCATTTTTGGTCTATCAGCTGTGGGATGTGTAAAGAAAGCCTGCCTCAAATAAATAAAATGCGTGAAGAATATCCCGATTTACAGATTGTTGGATTTCATATGCCACGATCCCAAAAAGATACAGATCTAGAAGCTGTGAAAGAAACAATCAACAAATATGAATTGAAACATCCACAAGGGATTGATAATGAGCATAATGTCGTGGATGCTTTTCAAAATGAATTTGTACCTGCTTTTTATTTATTTGATGAAGAGGGTTTATTGCGCCATCGTTCTGCAGGTGAAAAAGCATTATCGATGTTGAAAAGACCACTTGAAAGAGTGCTGCAAATGGAGGGGGCAACTTCATGAATCTACCGTCAGAGCTGCGATATACAAAAGAACATGAATGGGTAAAAGTAGATGGTAAAACAGCTATAATCGGTATCACGGACTTTGCCCAGTCTGAGCTGGGAGATATTGTGTTTGTAGAGTTACCAGAAGAGGGCTCTGAGATTCATGCGGGGGATGTGTTTGGTAGTGTCGAATCCGTAAAAACCGTCTCTGAGTTATATGCACCTCTTTCAGGAAAAGTGGTAGCAGTCAATGGTGACTTGGAAGATACACCTGAAAATGTCAACGAAGCTGCTTATGGCGAAGGTTGGATGATCAAAGTAGAGATTGCAAACGAAGGTGAGTTAGAAGATTTGCTTTCTCCTGATCAATATCAACAGAGTGTATCTGAATAAAAAACAGGAGGTTCACCGATGAGCGATTATCGTGTTAATATTACAAGAAAAATTACCGGTAAATTAGAAGACGGCAAGTTGATCTTGTATCATAATCATCAACCAGTCGGTGAGTTGCCTGTACAAGGTCAAGATATGATGATGTATGATGGGTTTGAAATAGAATCGGATCAGGCTCATGTCTATGCAGTTGGTTCATATGCTTTTGAAGACCAATATGCGGAAAATTGTGATATGGGCTGGTGTTAGCAGGTTTATAAGAAGAGTAGCAAGCTTATCATAGCTAATGGATTTTTCTTTACGAAATATATTCATTAGCTATGATTTTTTTGGTTTGATAAACGATATTTTGTGGTAAAATATTAGAAACAAACAAGTTCTTCAGACCTTTTTTGATCTATTTTGATCATTGAGGGGTAAGGAGGGAATATACATGATCTACTGTTGTGGAGCTAGCATGATTGGGATGGTTGGATCACTGAAACAAAAGTCAGTGAAAGTTCATCAAGTACCGTTGCTATTTTGTCCTGTATGCCACAATGTCGAGGTTCACCCAGCAGCCAAAGAGCAGTTTGATTTGGTGCTAGAGTATGCTTTAGAAGATCGTGTGAAAGAAACGTCCCTCTACGAACAAGTCGACCCTGAGCTGATGGCTACTTGGAAGGAATCTTGCTTTAGTTTCCAAGAAGATGATGTAGAGGCAGTGTTAAGAGAACAAATTGACTTATCTCTTGATCTTCTGCTCATCTCCAAACCTGATCAGTCGTGGGCCAATGAACTGAAGAACCGCCTCCGCGTGCTGAGTAAACGGTTAATCCAGTTGGAGAGACAAAAGGAGAGCAGTTTGTAGTACTATTAGCCCTTTGAGGGCTTTTTTTAATTCTGTTAATTCTTAATTTAAGTTCTTGTTGTTCACTTTTCTTATCCTATAAAAAAAGAGAATGGATTATCACCATTCTCTTGACGGAGACTGTGTATGGATTGTTTTGAATAGCACAGATGATGTTGAGCGAAAAAAGACTTTGAGAAAAATATAGCCTAACTGAACCCTTCAGCTTCCTAGTTCGACTTGTATTTAAGTTGCACATATATTTTGTTCCAATTTTTATATTCATCAGTTAAAAACTAAATTTTGGTTTAAAATCACCTTTATATGGCTGATGTTATGTTTGTCCAATTTTATTTTTACCAATGGAAGATCTCGTTGGCAATATTCAAGCTTACAAAATGTGGAACTAGCTGCATCGACAAGTTTAATATGGTTGAAAAACATTACCTCTCTCAAACCGCGCAAAACTTTGTAAATCGTTTAACTGTACTTAAGAGCGATTGATATGTCGGGTATAAATAATTGTGAATATTGTTTATAAGATAGAGTTATGTTAATGTCAATTTGTAAGTACGAATCTACTGCTAGGAGAAGTAATGGCGAACAAGACTTATGAAGGTGTGCTGACACTTTCTGCCGATACCGATGGGATTGCCAAGGGTAAGTATGTAGTCAGTCTTGTTGACTATGGTTATGCAATTACCATCTCAGTTCTGGAGAGTCCAACTGGAATTACTCCTAATGAAAAAGATAAAAAGGCAATCGTCAAGAATAAATTGACGCATTGGAATCCACGCCTTCCTAATGAAGTAAAAGATCGGTATCTGGAACAGAAGTAGCACAAAACCTATGGCTTAGTGAAAAAGAGAAATCTTCTAAGCCATAGGGAAAATATGAAGTGAAAAATAAGCTCAATTATTTGGGCTTTTTAATTTGGATTTCAACGATAAGAACAAGGAGATTCCTATTCATAATATTTGAAAATATATTTGCTTATGATAGAATTTATTATGCAATTGTTCGATCTCTGCTAGGAGTAGAAATGGAAAAGACTTACACTGGTACCCTTATCGTTCGCATTCCTAAGTCTCTCAATATCAACAATATTCCTAGGGGAGAGTATGTGGTTACTCTCACTGATTATGGTACTGCAATTGGTCATAATGTAACAAAGAGTCCAGTAGGCGTTCCAGTGCTGGTTGCAAGTGTTGTTGGTGCAGTTGTTAGGAATGGCAGTTGGAGTCCGCCTCTTCCTAAGGATGTAAAGAATCGTTACCTGCAAAAGAATTAAAGGAGTACCTAGAAAACCTGTGGTTTAGAGAACAAAGACAAACATCTAAACTACATGGGAAATCCATTTAATAAACTAAAAAAATACGTTTGATATAAATAAAACAACTCTCCTGAATAGAAGAGTTGTTTTATTATTATATCTTTGGACCTGCTGCAACAATTTTCTCATCCACATGAGCAAATTTGGTAAAGTTCTTTTGGAAGCGTTCTGCTAACGCTTTTGCTTGATTGTCATAAGCGGCGTGATCGCTCCATGTATTGCGTGGATTTAATAGTTCTGCAGGGACACCAGGGCAACGGGTAGGAACAGCAAATTGGAATACAGAATCATGGATATATCCTACTTTGTTTAATTCGCCATTTAATGCTGCTGTTACCATTGCCCGGGTGTATTTGAGGTTCATGCGTTTGCCTACACCGTATGCTCCTCCAGTCCATCCAGTGTTAACAAGGTACACTTGTGTTTGATGTTCTGCGATTTTCATTCCTAACAGGTCAGCATAAACATGGGCTGGCCGTGGGAGGAACGGAGCTCCGAAACAAGTGGAGAAGGTTGCTTCTGGTTTTGTGACTCCACGTTCTGTTCCTGCTAATTTACTGGTATAACCAGAAAGAAAATGATACATTGCTTGTTCTGGAGTTAATTTCGAGATGGGAGGCAATACCCCAAAAGCGTCTGCAGTTAAAAATAAGATAACTTTTGGATGTCCGGCTTCACCAGGGATCACTGCTCCATCGATAAAGTCAACAGGATATGCTGCTCTTGTATTTTCGGTCAGTGTATTATCGCTGTAAACAGGAATTCGATTGTTATCTAATACAACATTTTCTAAGACGGTGCCAAAACGTATCGCATTCCAAATTTGCGGTTCTTTTTCTGCGGAAAGTCCAATACATTTGGCATAACATCCGCCTTCAAAGTTAAATACTCCATTTTCAGACCAGCCATGTTCATCGTCTCCGATCAAGCCGCGTTCTGGATCAGCTGATAGTGTTGTTTTCCCAGTTCCAGACAGCCCAAAGAACAATGCCACGTCGCCAGCTTTTCCTACATTTGCGGAGCAGTGCATTGGCATAACATTTTGATCTGGCAGTAAGTAATTCATTACAGTGAAGATTGATTTTTTCATCTCTCCTGCATAGTGTGTACCAGCAATAATTACTACTCGTCGTTCAAAGTTAACCGCAATAAGTGTTTTGGAACGAGTCCCATCTTCTTCTGGATTGATCTCGAAATGAGGCACACAAATAACTGTAAAGGATGGGGTGTGTGCTTCAAGTTCTTCTTCTGTTGGGCGAATAAATAATTGATGAACAAATAAATTATGCCAAGCATATTCATTAATAACACGAATAGGTAAACGATAGTCTTGATCAGCCCCAGCGTATCCATCAAAGATGAACAGCTCTTTTTCTTTTAGGTAAACTTCCAAACGTTTATAAATTTGTTCGAATTTCTCAGGATCCATCGCTTGGTTTGTAGTAAAGTCCATTTTTTCAGTAACAGATGATGTATTTACGGTATATTTATCCAGTGGAGAACGACCAGTAAATTCTCCTGTGACAGCTCGCAGGGCACCATTTTCTGTTAAGACAGCTTCTTTACGCAAGACAGCCTGTTCTGTTAGTTGGGCAACGGAAAGATTTTTATGTAATGTTCCGTTTAGTGGAATATTGTTAGAAGTCTTCCCAAGAACCATATCCATCTGCATCCTCATTCCTTTGTTTTAAATTAATTGTCCAGTCTGAATGCATTCAGCCTAGTATAACAAAATTCATGGTGTTGTTAAACAGGAGACAGCTTATATAGTATATTATTGAAAATTCAAATAATAATCTGTCTCTTCTTGCTTGAATATGAAAAGTGTTGTTTGCTTAAGAAAAACGCGTGTAAAGAGTCATAAACGCCCATTGACAAGGAATAAAAATAATGATATCTTCTTACAGAACTGATTATCTATCGGGAGTGTTATAATGAGCGAGTTAAAGGAAGGGGCCATCGTTACTGGAGTAGTGATGTCAACAAAACCCTTTGGTGCCTTTATAAAGCTAGAATCAGGAGAAAGTGGATTGGTTCATATTTCTCAGATTTCTAGTAAATATGTAGAAAAAGTTGAAGACGTTCTCCAAGTAGGACAAAGTGTAAAATTAAAGGTACTATCCATTGATCAGAACGGAAAAATATCCCTTTCTATCAAGGCATTGAGTGATGATCGACCTGCTCGCGACAACAAGCGGGGCGGAGGAGACCGCCGTGGTGGATCACGGAGAAACAACAATAATAATCCTACCGATTTTGAAGATATGATGAAAAAGTGGATGAAAAGTAGCGAGGAGCGTCTAAGTGCTTTAGCTGCAAAACAAAAGAAAAACCGTTAACTATCGGTTTTTTCTCTTTTTCTATTCTCAAAAAAACATCCCCAAATGGACAGGGATGTTTTTTTTGAGTCTTACACTTGAAGATTTTTGTGATTTGATGTGACTGGTGAAATAAAGAATGCCTTTGATAAACATATGCCCATTTTCATATTATGAATTATCATATAAGTTGACACAATCTATTTACTCAGAAAATGGATTTGATATACTTAAAATTAATCCCAATGGTCACAGATAGAAGAAAAGGATCTAGCTATGTATACATCGTTTGATGTGTTCGATCCAGCAGATTATACAACATACAGCCAAGAGGGTTTCAGAAAAGTTGACCGTGCGACTACGGTGTCTGCTTTCAAGAAACTCCATAAGTTGAAAGTTATGCCTAAGAGTATTGAAGGCCTTGGAATTGATATGGGTGCAGGTCCATATCCTCTTTGGTCTATGATTCTCCTGCGATTTCTGAAATCTGGAATGGTTTATGCAGTGGATAAGAGTCAGAACAATCTAGAATATCTGATGAGTTTCCTTTCAAACGGGGGTCCTCACCTCTACCATGGTCGAGATATGCTTGATTGTGAGGTAAAGGCAGATACCCGTGCGATCTGGCGAGAGCATGGTGCTCATATTCTGCGAAAAGGCGATGAGATTTACGGTAACGCAGGTCTTTTTAATAACGTACTCTTCCATGACTACCGCCGGATAAAGGGCGTTCGGGGTGATATCGATACAGTAGGGGAGAGATTCCCGAATTATTTCGGATTTGGATCCTCTGGTTTTTGTGCCGAATCGATCAAAAGAACCAAGGATGATTGTTTTGCGGCGTGGAGGTCGTTTATCAACTCCTTGCGGGTTGGTGCTCCCTTTGTGATCACAGTAGTTCTTGGGTCAACAGGCTACTCAGCAGGCCAGTTCACTCTCTTTCCAGCGGTTAGTCTAACCATAGAGGATGTGGAGGAAATGTTCCGACTGCTCCCTGTGGAATGCACGGTGGAGGAAATTCGAATCAACTTCCGTGAGGATCATGGTGGAGTAGCCCTTGTTGTTGGACGACGAATTGGATAAGTTCATAATTCAGAGGGAAATAAAAAGATAATCCTCTGAAAACCTACCAAAATTCTAGGAAAGAAGATCCTAGGATTCGATCCATTAACAGCAACTAGAAAAGGAGTCAGTCGTGGAAAGTTCTACGACACTTTCGAACAACCTCCCTCTGTGGTCTAAATATTGCAATACGATCAGTTACCTGAAAAGTTACTCCTGTCCTAAGGACGATCAGGAAAGCTTGGAATTTGTTTTGCATGAGTTTCCTGCAAAACCAAACAGCCTCGAGTCGGTTGGGGTATTCAATCTAGGTGCGAGTTTCCTAGGCCCGATGGCAGCTGTCGGATACATCACTCCAGATGGTGTCATTGATCAGCTTGAGGCTCTTCCAGACGATCGTGCATATATGAGTGATCTTCTAGGTCTCGATGACCAGGTGTACCATGGTCGTGATGTTCGAGGAAACGAACAGGAAATTTACACTCCGGAGACGTGGTTTCCTTACGACACGTTCATTGGTCATACAGGAGGGAAGCGCTTTCGCGATTCCTTCCATAGAGCCGTTCCTTCTACCCGCGTAATTAAAGGTAATCCGTTTTGGACACCAGAGTACCAATACGATGCAGTAATGGGTCTTTATATCGGGGAAGCTTTGAGCAGGAACAAGTTCACGGGTGAGTGGACATGGGGAAACATACTTCGGTATGTCAGGAGCGGCGGATTTTTCGCCATCACTGTTGTACTGGAATCAAGCCCCTACCTCACTCCTTATGGAGTGGAAATTCCTATGGCGGGTTTCACCGTGGAGGAAATAGAAAAAGCATTTGAGAGTATGCAGATCGTAAAGAATTATAAACTGTTTGTGACTTCTGGTGCGAATGACGTTAGATCCGGTTATAACCGGATTGCCGTTGTCGTGGGTCGTGTAAAGTAAAGAGAATAAGACAAGGAAGGTTTTCCTTAACGCTTGGGTGGCTTGCTCCCTTCATAAGATAAAAAATAGTGTTGTGAGCATTTCGCCTCGTACCCCTCACGCTGGACTCTTTGGGAGTCCAAGCGTGGGGGGTACATGATTATTGACACAAAAAAAGGCTTTGTTTCTTTTCAGAATCGCTGGACAATGAGGTCAATGTATGTGAACCTGATCAGCTGAAGGGGAAGCTGCCTTCGTTGCACCTGTTCTGTGGAATAGCCAAAAATGAGAAAGCAACGAGCGTCTGTTTTGAGTGAAAGCAATTTTGCTACAAATGAGTTTGAAAATTATTCATAAAATCCTTTGGTTTCCGGAAAGATGACCGAAAGGAAGAAGGACGAGTTCATACCATTATTGGGGAAAGTCTACATTCACCGAGGATAAGATGATACGCTTTTGGATTTCGTAATTTTATTTTAATTTCTTATAGTTCAAGCATATATTTATATATGAATCTTATTATTTAAAATATATGATTTGAAACGAATGTGAAAGGAAATATCCATATGCATCCCAGAAATAACCTCATATGGAACCTCAATATTATTTTTGCGATGTGCACGGAAACAGCTATTGTATATAACATGGATGCATATTTGGCATCACTTCCCGTATGGTTTCAACAGAAAGGACAGCTTTCTTCACTAGGGATTGTAATGGGGGTCGTTATTTTAGCAACGATGTTTGGTGGATTTGCCGCCGGCTATTTATTGGATCAATTTGGAACAAGAAAGGTTCAAAGAATGAGCCTTGTCGTTATGCTGTTTGTTGGTATTGCAACTTCATTTGCACAGAGTTGGGTGGAGATGATGATTCTTCAAAGCGTAAGGGATTTTACTTGTGCGGTTGGCATTGTGACATGCGGGATGCGAGTTCGTTCACTTTTGCCTTCTGATAATTTGGAACAACTTCGAGGATTAGGGCAACTAAACATTTGGAGCTATGCTGCAAGTGCGTTATTCGTGTGGATGGGTCCTGTGCTTTTGATTCATTCATTTAGTTGGTGGGGTTGGTTAGGCCCAATTATTACAATCGTTGGGCTTTTGGAAGTTATACTCAACAAACAGGATTTTCTGCCGGAAAAGAAAAATCAGCGTGTGGGGGTTTGGGATTGGGATATATTTAAATTGGTAACCCCTGTGTTAGGTATTTCAATTGTCTATGGTGTTGTTACCACCTATTTGATTGTTGATGTTGGGGTTAACATAGGTGCCCCAGTTCGAGCTATGATGAATATCGCAGCGGGTTTTGCAGGGGTGTTTATTCCCATTATGGTCTGGAAGTGGGGGGATAAAATGGTTGTGAGGGTTTTAATGAGTTTGTTAATGCTTGCAGTCCCCTGTCTAATCTGGCCAAAGTGGTATACATTGGTTTTTGTTGGTATGTGTATTGGTCTTGCTCAAGTAGGTTTAAACATTATTTTAACGATCAAACGACCAAATACTGGTCGCAGTGCTTCGATGCATGCAGTTGTGGATTATGGAGGAGCGGCATTTGCTTCAAGTTTTTGGGGAGTGTTAAGAAATTTGGCAGGGAATTCTTTTGCTTATGCCCTTCTTTTCGTTCCTCTTCTTATATTTTTCTTTGTATTTGAATTGATTTTTCGTTCCGAAAGATGGGAAGTACAAGAATAATTGATGGGCTGGAGTTAAAGTCACCAGCCCGTTATCATGTTTAACTGGAGGGTGGTTTAGGTGAACTAGTACGAGTTTTTGTCAAATATATTTATTTTATAGGAGATAGAACTCGTTACAATGAACAGAACTTATCTTTTATTCATAATAGCTGTGGATAATTGTTTACTATTTCTAGGTTTTGAAAATTTCCCCTGCCAAGAACCCCTTCTTGTCATTTCTTTATCAATCGCATTTAATACTTCCCATTTTTTTGTGCTCCACATCGGTCCCATCATGATCTCCGGAGGGCCATCCCCAGTGATACGATGGATGATCACATCAGGTGGCAGGATTTCAAGAGAGTCACATACTAAGTTTACATATGTGTCCTTATCTAAAAACTCCAAGAGTCCTGATTCGTATTGTTTTACCATTGGAGTGTTGCGTAGGAGATGCAGAAGATGAATCTTAATTCCCTGAAGATCCATGTTTGCACATGCTTTGACTGTTTCTCGCATCTCATCTGTTGTTTCTCCTGGTAATCCATGAATAATATGTGCACAAGTACGAATCCCATGTTTGCGCAACTTGGCAACTCCTTCAATAAAACAATTGGAGTCATGCCCGCGATTAATTAAATCAGAAGTATGTTCATGGATTGTTTGCAATCCAAGCTCCACCCATAGATAAGTGCGTTTATTTAACTCAGCTAAATATTCCACTACATCATCTGGCAGGCAATCAGGGCGGGTTGCGATTGATAACCCAATTACATCCTCTTGCTCTAAGATCGCTTCATATTTTTCCTTTAATTCATCTACAGGAGCATAGGTATTACTAAATGCTTGGAAATATCCGAGATATTTCGCTTGAGGCCATTTTTCTTGCATCATTTTTTTCCCGGATGCAAACTGCTTCACCATATCATCTCTGCGGTATCCAGCAAAGTCTCCAGATCCTCTAGCGCTGCAAAAAGTGCATCCGCCTACTGCAACCTCCCCATTCCGGTTTGGACAAGTGAAGCCCCCGTCTAATGGGATTTTACAAATTTTTTGTCCATGAACTTTTCTCAAATGATAATTCCATGTATGGTAACGCTTATCTCCCCACATTAGGGGATTTTTCTGTATTTGATCCATCAAACCGACCCTCTTTCTGTTTGAGTACAGTTTTATTTTTTTATTGGTATTTTGGAAGAATTCAGCACTCAAATAGTAATATAGTATCATATATTAAGGAGAGCAAAAAACGAGTGGTAATTATATCCTGATTTTTTACTGCTTAATCTAGTTGTAAATATGGAAATCCTTAAATAAAGGGTATTGTAAAGGAATTCCAGTAAATCATCTCTATAAATAAAATAGAACACCATACAAAAATACTATTTTTTTATGTATTGTTTCTTTCCGCTGAAAGCAGTAGAGTTATAGAGGGTATCATCTATTTTTCGGTAATCTACTATTTGGCTGTATAATTGGTATAGTGGCTGTTTATTAAGTAAATGCTACAAATAAACTATCATTTCGTACAGGTGTGTACTTCTGTGGTGTACGCATTCTTTCTCTGCGCTTTGAAGATGAGGTTGGGTTACGGTATGATAGACATGAGCGAAATCATTAGTTGCATCTGTATTACATAAGAGCTTTTCTCAAGCAGGATACTACACCAAATACCAGCTCTAAATAGTTTGTTTGAATCATACTTAATTTTGTTGATATTTTTTTCGAGGTGATCTTTCATGGCCAGAACCAAACAGAAAGCACACAGCCTACTTGATTCAGAAATTAAAGTAGCTCCCATCCATACTTTTTCTGTGCTTTCACCAGAAGGGAAAGTCGTCAATGAAGATGAACTTCCTAATCTGAGTGATGAACAATTGCAAGAGTTGATGAAACGCATGGTATTTACACGTGTTTGGGATCAACGAGCTACAGGACTCGCGCGACAAGGGCGTTTAGGTTTTTATGCTCCTGTAGCGGGACAAGAAGGAACAATGATTGGTAGTCAATTTGTTTTAGACAAAGAAGACTTTATTTTACCAGGTTATCGTGATATCCCACAGCTTCACTTCCATGGTTACCCAATGTACCAAGCATTTTTATGGTCTCGTGGCCACCAGCATGGAGGAGAAATTCCAGAAGGTGTTAATGTACTTTTACCACAGATCATTATTGGGGCACAGTATGTACAAGCATCGGGTGTTGCTATGGCGTTGAAAAAACGCAAAACGAAAAATATTGTCATTACCTACACTGGTGACGGTGGAAGTTCACAAGGTGACTTTTATGAAGCAATGAACTTCGCAGGTGTCTATAAATTACCTGTTGTTTTTGTAGTTCAAAACAACCGCTATGCTATCTCTACTCCTGTGACCAAACAAACTGCTGCAGAATCACTTGCGCAAAAAGGTATTGCTGCGGGTATTCCTTCAATCCAAGTAGATGGTATGGATGTACTTGCAGTATATCAAGCTGTATCAAAAGCGAAAGAAAGAGCTGCTGCTGGAGAAGGACCGACACTTATTGAAGCGTTAAATTACCGAATTGGACCACATTCCATGTCAGGTGATGATCCAACAAGATATCGTACCAAAGAAGAACCTACGGAATGGGAACAGAAAGAGCCACTTACTCGGTTCCGCAAATTTTTAGAAGATAAAAAGCTTTGGACAGAAGATATGGAAACAGAAGTTATTGAGCAAGCAAAGAAAACAGTGGCGGATGAAATTAAAAAAGCAGATCAATATCCGAAAATGAAAATAGTGGATTTGATTGACAGCATGTATGAAACCACTCCTCCCCATCTGGAAGAACAAAAAGCGGAGTATGCGGAATAGGAGGATATAAAAGATGGCACAATTAACAATGGTGAAAGCGATAAATGATGCATTGCGTGTAGAATTAGCCAAGGATGAGAATACACTGATTTTTGGGGAAGACGTAGGAGTAAATGGCGGGGTATTTCGCGCGACAGAAAACTTACAAAAAGAATTTGGTGAAGAACGCGTCTTCGATACACCACTTGCAGAATCTGGTATCGGTGGTCTTGCTGTAGGATTAGGTTCACAAGGTTTTCGTCCGATTGCAGAAATTCAGTTTATCGGTTTTATATTCGAAGCGATGGATTCTATCTTAGTCCAGGCACCTCGTCTTCGTTATCGTTCTGGTGGACGTTATAACTGTCCTGTTACATTCCGTGCTCCTTTTGGTGCAGGTGTAAAATCACCAGAACTACATAGTGATAGTTTAGAAGGACTTATTACACAAACTCCTGGTATTAAAGTCGTTTGTCCTTCTAATCCATATGATGCAAAAGGATTGCTCATCTCTGCTATTCGTGATAATGATCCTGTCTTCTTTATGGAACATTTGAAACTATACTTCTCCGTTAAAGGGGAGGTTCCAGAAGGCGAATATACTGTGCCGATCGGAAAAGCAAATGTAATCAAAGAAGGAAAAGATGTTAGTATATTTACTTACGGTGCAATGGTTCATACATCATTAAAAGCTGCTGAAGCTGCTGAAAAAGAAGGCATTAGCGTCGAGGTTGTTGATTTACGTACATTGAGTCCATTGGATATGGATACAGTAGTTGCATCCATCGAGAAAACCAATCGTGCAATTGTCGTACAAGAAGCACCAAAACAAGCTGGAATCGCTGGAGAATTGATTGCTCAAATCAATGAAAAAGCCATATTCCATTTGGAAGCACCAGTTCTTCGTGTAGCAGGCCCAAGTACCGTTCTTGGGTTCCCACTAATTGAAGAAGAATGGATTCCTAGCCCTGACCGTGTGAAAAAAGCGATACAAAAAGCAATGTCTTACTAAAGTAAGGCGGTGGACATACCACCGTCTCTTAGGAGCTTTTAGAATGATTGGAGGACTTACATATGGCAGCATATCAGTTTAAACTGCCTGATGTGGGTGAAGGTATCCACGAAGGTGAAATTGTTAAGTTATTTGTAAAACCTGGAGATAAAATTGAAGAATTTGCTCCTTTTGCAGAAATTCAAACAGATAAAGCAGTCGTAGAGATTCCTTCTCCTGTAACAGGTACAGTTAAAGAAGTAAAAGTAACCGAAGGTGAAATTGCAATTGTTCATTCTGTTATTGCGGTGATCGATGCCGAGGGTGAAGTCCACCATGATCAAGAAGAGGATCAAGCAGCATCAGAAGAACCAGCAAAACCAGAAGCAACAACAGAAGAAGCAAAGCCAGAAAGTAATGTGCAAGCTGCTGAAAAGTCTGCTTCAGGAAAAAAACAAAAAGTATTAGCATTACCGTCAACAAGAAAACTGGCGCGGGAACTTGGTGTAGATATTCATCAGGTTACTGGTTCAGCAGAGAACGGCAGAATTACAGCGGAAGATGTGAAAATATTTGCCAATGGAGGAGCTTCTAACAAGTCTTCAGAAGCAGAGGAAGTCAAATTATTAACAGAGAAATCTTCTGATATCAGTACAGCTAATGAAACTCCTGTTGAAAAAGGTCCAGAAGAACGTCTCCCACTACGAGGCATTCGCCGTACTATTGCAAAACGAATGGTGGAAAGTAAGCACACTGCCGCTCATGTTACGATTATGGATGAGGTAGATGCTACCGAATTGATCGCTCTACGTAGCTGGGCAAAACCAATTGCCCAAGAGCGCAATACAAAGTTGACATATTTGCCGTTTATTATGAAAGCAGTGATTGCTGCACTTCGTCAATTCCCAACATTAAACGCATCAATTGATGATGAAAAACAAGAAATTGTTTTGAAAAACTATTATCATATTGGTATGGCAACTGCGGCTGATAAAGGATTGATTGTTCCTGTTCTACGTGATGCAGATCGAAAATCTATTTTTGATTTAGCTGATGAAATCAATGATAAAGCGACACGTGGTCGGGAAATGAAATTAGATGCATCTGAAATGAAAGGCAGTACATTTACCATTTCAAATATTGGTAATTATGGTGCTCAATATTTTACTCCGATCATTAATTTGCCAGATGTTGCAATTTTGGGTGTCGGCACAATTAAAGAAAAACCAGTCGTTTATCAGGGCGAAATTGTAGCTCGTTCGATCATGTTTCTATCTTTAACGTTTGATCATCGTTTAGTCGATGGTGATGTGGCTGCTCGTTTCCTCAGCCAAGTAAAACGCCTCATAGAGAGTCCTAACTTATTGATGATGGAGATGAGATAAATGGTAGTAGGAGATTTGGCACAAGAAGTAGATGTATTGGTAGTAGGAGCAGGTCCTGGCGGATATGTTGCAGCAGCACGTGCTGCTCAGCTCGGTCGCAGTGTAACAATTGTAGATAAAGACGAATTAGGCGGCGTTTGTTTAAATCGTGGATGTATTCCAAGTAAAGCAATCATCAGTGCAGCAGAACGTTTTACGCAAATTAAAGAAGCAGACGAAGTTGGTATTGAAGTAAACGGCGAAGTTGCTGTGAACATGCAAAAACTGATGGAATGGAAAAATGGAGTTGTTCAGAAACTTACTGGCGGCGTTGGACAGTTAATGAAAGGCAACAAAGTAGAGGTAATTTCTGGTGATGTTTTCTTTAACGCGAAAGATGCAGTGCGTGTAGTTGGTGAAAACTCAAGTCAAACCTATAAATTCAAAGATATTATCATTGCCACAGGTTCCCGTCCTTTTGAATTAAAAATACTTCCTTTTGATGGGAAACGTATTTTATCTTCAACAGAAGCACTCAATTTGCAAGAAGTCCCAAAAAGATTGGTTGTTGTTGGTGGTGGATATATCGGTCTTGAACTTGGAACTGCTTATGCAAAACTAGGTGCACAAGTTACCATTTTAGAAGGAACGAAGTCCCTTCTGCCAGGTACAGATGAAAAATTAACACGTATTGTTTCTCGTAAACTGAAAAAAATTGGTGTAGAAGTTATTACAGAAGCAATGGTACAAGGCGGAGAAAACAAAGGCGAGGAAGTTTCCGTCAAAGCTACCATCAACGGTGAAGAAAAAGAATTTACTGCTGACTATTGCCTAGTGGCGGTTGGCCGTAAACCCAACACCGATGAAATCGGTTTAGAAAATATTGGCGTAGAATTGGATGAACGCGGTTTTATTAAAATCGACGACCAATGCCGTACAAGTGTAGACCATATCTATGCAATCGGTGACTGTGCAGGCGGCGCTCTTCTTGCACATAAAGCTAGTTATGAAGGAAAAGTAGCAGCAGAAGTCATTGCTGGACAGAAAAGTGCAATTGATTACCAAGCAATGCCATTTGTTATCTTTAGTGATCCAGAGATCGCCTATACTGGACTAACGGAAGCACAAGCAAAAGAAGAAGGATACAATCCTGTTGCAACTCGCTATTCTTTCACTGCCAATGGACGGGCCTTGTCCATGAACCAATCCGAAGGATTTGCTCAAGTAGTAGCTGATAAAGACACTGGCTTACTCTTAGGTGTTCAAATTGTCGGACCTGAAGCTTCTTCCTTGATTGCAGAAGCAGCGTTTGCTATTGAAATGGGGGCACTGGCAGAAGACTTGAGCCTAACCATTCACGCACACCCAACATTACCAGAAGTAATCATGGAAGCTGCTGATTCTTTGGTATTGCGATTGAATAAGTAGAGATAATTAATATTGAGCATTGTCATGGCAACTTCCCTTATGGGATATGCTTTTGATGATGCTTTTTTTTTAATCGGTTGTTGGGTGTATAGAATGAGATTGAGGGTATTAAAAAAGAAAGGGTTATTTTTTGAAAAAGGACATAATCAACTTTATACCTTTTATTTGAAAAGCGCGAGGTTAATTAGAGGGAAGGTATTCATTCAATTTATTATGTTAAGTGGGATGGACAACTGAATGTATCAGTTGTCCGCTTTAGGATTATGTCTTTGGCAAAAACCCTAAAGGAGGGCTCACAGAATGGTGGGGTAACCCACCGTTCTGTGAGTTTTGTTCAGAATCTCTCAACAGCGAGAAATGTCATTGCATACGAGGGTTGATCTTCTTGGCACGAATCAGGAATGTCGGGTCGGGCTGGTTGTCCCGGTACTCGCCCGTATTCGGGTCGATGTAGCCCCACTGACCCTTGTTCCCACGACCACAGACCATCAACGTCAGCGTCCGGCCGGGGGCGTGGATGTAGGTTACCTCGTGGAAGAGGTCGATCGGAACGTTGTTCTTGTCTCCGGCATGGTGCTCCTCCGTGGTGGTGATGACCCTGCCATCGACCACCTTGTACCGACTCTCCGTGTAACCGCCCATCAGCACATAAGCCGTGAAGGGCCACGGGTGGTTGTGAGGCATCGGAGTTTCACCGTCACGGAGATCAGGGGACATCCAGAGGTTGATCTTGACCGTCCGCTCCTCCGATCGGTGGACCAGGTACTCCGCCTTGTACCCGAACTCGTCAGGGTCAGGTACGAGCAACCAGTTGTTCTGATCGATGAAGTTCTCCCAGGTGATTCCCAGGTCCGGCGTGTGCGCTGTGAGTCCCTCCGTTGCTCGTTCGAACATCTCCTTGTCTACAGTGAGACCACGGATGATCTGAACTGATTCCATGACTTTTCTCCCGTGGTGGGGAACAATGACAGTTTCATTATATAGCATTAGTTATGAACCGTATATAAAAAGAGAATTGATATTTAACATAAGAATAAATACATAGATATGTAATTAATTTTAAAAAAATAGCCATTTGCAAAGTTGAAGGAAGCAGTTCATCAAAGAGATGTTAATAAAAATGCCTATTATCGAGTTAAAACGAAATCTATTGTACAGTTTGTACTAATTCCATCTCCTAAGTTGAAAAAAAGCTATTCTTTTTTTGGGGATAAAAGGAAGGATCGCGTAGGATAATGATTGCGAACACATGCAGAAAACAGGAGATTATCCTCCCGCTTCATTGGAATGTTTTGTATTTCTCTCTTGTTGTTACAACATCCAACTCACGATCAACATGTATATTACTGTTACGATGTGAACCTATGATAGTGTTTTATCTTTCACCACTCTTTTATGATAGTTATTAACAACTATCATCATCACAGCACAATATGGCGAGAAGTCAAAGATATTAAATTCAGTCATATCCAATGTGATAGAAGAACCGTCCTTATATCGCATAGAGGGAATTAGCAATCTTGCGTTTAAATAACTAAAGGTGAAGTCTAATTATAATTTCCCAATTTTTTGTATAATGGGAAAAGGAGAGGTTAGGAAAGAAGGAAATATAGTGCCAAGTTCCAAAGGATTGTTAGAGAGTCGACTAGAAACTTTTGCAAGGCAAGCAACCCGAGAAAAACTGGCGAAGATGAAAAGAAATCGTATGTTTGTGAGTTCGATAGGATTAAGTATTTTTTCATTTTTGGCTTATTCTATTATTTTCCCTACGACTGTTGATGAAGAGCTTTTTTATACGAAAAAGGACAACCAAGCTAGCAAACTTCCCATTGTATTAGTACATTTGCCAGAAACAAACAAGAAAAAAACTCCCACTCCAAAAGAAGCGAAAGTCACCATAGAAAGCCCAATCGTAAATCCTATACAATTTTCACCTCAAATGGATAAAAATAGATCGATAACATCAATGAAAACCTCAGCGGATAATGAAACAACCACGTCAACAAAGAAAACTGATCAAACAAGAAGTACCAAACCAATTCAAACATATCCAGTTTGGAATGAAGATCAAACCTATCAAGTAGGAGATCGAGTTATTTATAAAGAAAAAATTTATGAAGCCAATTCAACAAACGCTGGAAATCCTCCCGATCAAAAAAGTGTTCTATTTGGAGGTCCTTGGGATGAAGTGAAAAATTAAGTGCACTCGATAACTAGCAGAAGTTGATCTAAAAAGATTCGCTTTGTCAATGTCCCATTTTCTACACAAATCCACTGATTGCTCGAGGCGATTTCTGTGATGTATCCACTAAATTGATGATGCCCAAAAGGACTTTGAAAGAGAAGAAGCAACGGTTTCTCAAATGCAAATGCTTGTTCCAATTTATGCAAAATATCTGTTTCCATGGTGATATAAGGTACAGCAGGAGTGGCTAAACTTTGCGTAGATTCAAGTAGAGAACGATACATAACAAAACTCCCTCCGAACGAAAGTTCTATATTCTCATTATATCAGAATATACGTTCTAGTCAAGAGGTTTATTATCATGCAAAGATGAGTGAGGCGCTTTAAATGCAAAGTTGCCTCTGTGACCCCATTAGGATGACGGATAGATTTTACCATAATAGCATGAAGTCACGGTTTTTTTAAAAAAATCGAATAAATTCCTACAAGTAACAAAAACTATTGGCATCTTTCTAAAGGGCTTGCCAATAGGCAAGTTTTCTATATAAACTGAGGGGAAAGGAGCGTGATAAGGTGGAAGTTTGTCTAACAATCGAAGTGAGGTCAACAGAGATCGACGTGATGGGACATGTGAATAATGCGAAGTATTTGGAGTATCTCGAGTGGGGCAGAGAAGAATGGTACAATCAAGTGGCTCTGCCATTTGAGGAGTTCAGTCAGATGGGTATTGGGACTGTAACCGTTAGCATTCATATTCAATATCGCAAAGAAGCGACTTTGGGAGAACGTCTGACGATTATAACCAAACCTCTCCGATGTGGGAGAAGTAGTTTTACATTTTTTCAGGAGGTAAGAAATGTAAAGGGAGAAGTAGTTGCAGATGCGGAGGTTACCAGCGTGACCATCAATTTAGAAAGCCGCAAAAGCACACCACTTCCCGAATTACTGAAGCGCTACTTCGATTGACGTAAGGAACGAAGTTCGTCCAGCACACCATCTATCTCCATCAGTGTTAATTTCCCTTGTTTTTTCTTTACATAGTCGTACAATTCAACAATGTCATCATAACTAGCTGAGGTATAATCTTCTGGTTGAATTAACGCTGCATTGACAACATTCAGCTGATTTTTGATTTCTAAGACCATTGTAGTTAAATCAAGATTGTTTTTGTTCAACAGTACTCATCCTTTTTATTTGAGGTAATGCGATGTATGAACGACAGTATATCACATTTTTGCGTACCTTTAACGAGCGGAGAGATTATTATTTGTGCCACGATCTTTTAGAAGATTTATGGTTAGAAGAAGGCAGAGAACCTTTTTATCAAGGTTTGCTGCAAGTAGCTGTTTCTTGCTATCATTTGGATAATGGTAACGTTGCTGGCGCAAGAAAATTAATGGAATTAGCTATCGCCAAGTTAACCCTTTATCCGAGTATATGGATGGGGATAGATGTAAATAAACTTGTCACTGATGGCAATCGCTTTCTACATGAATTGCCATCCAATCCCCATTTAAATGCTAAATTAATCACCATTCATATTTGTGATAAGGAGTTACTCCAACTAGTCAAACAAGTAGAACTTCCATAACGCTGCACATTCTCGCAGTTTATGATAAGGCACAAACAAAACAGTAGAATGAGCGGGAGCTGGGGTAACCGTTAGGTTGACTTGTTCTGCATACAATAATGCGCGTGTCATATGGTAATCATGCGTGACAAGGTAGAGAGATGTAATTGATTTCTTTTCTAAGATATATTTTGTATTTACTAGGTTTTCTTTGGTATTGCGTGATTGGTCTTCTAAAATCATTTTGTTTTCTGGAATGCCATATCGCAGGAGATATGTTCTCATCGCGTTTGCTTCCGATTGTTGCTCATCATTACCAAGACCACCGGATAGTATTAGAACATCTACCTTTCCTGCTCGGTACAATTGCATCGCTTTGTTTAGCCGTTCTCGAAGTGCAGGCGAAGGTTGATTGTGCCACAAAGCGGCTCCTAAAACAATCGCTGCTTGACGGTGTTTATTATCAGTTGTTGTCTGATCAAACTGAGAAACCTTGATGTAAAAATAGATGATAGATATACAAAATAATAGAAATATCCCTAATAAAACCCATATTATTTTATTCATTTCTTTGTAAGTCCACTCCTTGTGGTTCCATTGGGCAGTTTGTTAATTGCGAAGAATTAGGATGATCAATAATAAATTTTCCGTTTTCCCGATTAATATCGATGGAAATGCCATTGAGCCATTTTTCATCATCTTCAAACCATACAAAAGGGATATTGTGTATTCGAATGGAGTTTTGCTTGTCTTTTTGTTCCATTACTTCTAAACCAAATGATGGAGTATTGCATCCTGATGTCAGCAATACAACGCGGATTGCAAGTGGAACATCAATGGTTTCATACCATAGATGATATCGCAGTTTTGCGGCTGCTAATTTTGTTAATTTGATTTCCATGTTTATCACCATCTATATTTTAACGCAAGTAACTTCCTGTATCTACTCGGAAGTGAGATATGATGGAGATGCTTGAACAAGTTTCATTTCTTTTTTGATCATAATTCGAAATATCGAATTCGCAAAGAAATATGATAAACTAATGTTTGAAACGTTAATAATAGAAATGGAATCCATGTTTGTACATAAGTAGGGGGTATTTTGATGTCAATTGAACGTGAAGCAGCTATTACTTTTAAAGGCGTAGCGAAAACACTTGTAGGTCCAGAGGTAAAAGTAGGCGATCAAGCGCCTGCATTTACAGTATTAGCAAATGATTTGTCTCCTGTTACCCTAGATGATAGCAAAGGTCAAGTTCGAATTATTAGTGTTGTTCCATCACTAGATACGGGTGTTTGCGATGCACAGACTCGTCGTTTTAATGAGGAAGCTAGTAAATTAGATAATGTAAAAGTACTTACTGTTAGTGTAGACCTGCCTTTTGCTCAGAAACGCTGGTGTGGTGCTGCTGGTATTGATCAAGTTCAAACTGTTTCTGACCACCGTGATCTTTCTTTCGGTACTGCTTATGGGGTTGTGATCAAAGATCTTCGCTTGCTTGCTCGTGCTGTTTTTGTAGTCGATAAAAACGATAAAGTGGTTTATGTTGAATATTGCTCAGAAGCAACCAACCATCCAAATTATGAAGCTCCAGTTGAGGCTGCAAAAAAAGCGAATCAAGCATAAGAGAAACCAATCGATCCTATATAAAAATAGAGTCGATTGGTTTCTTTTTTAAAATTACCATTGTTATAAATAAATGACATTATAACCTATTATTTACATTTTTGTGTTTTTTGTATCTAGTATCTTTTCTTTTTTTTAATTCATGATAAGATAATTACAAGATAGAATTATTTACCATTGAGATAAAATTTTAGTTGCGTGGAATTTCTAATGAAGTGAAGAAGATTAGGAAATTAGTGCAAGTAGGTTATAGAAAGGAAGGGAGTCTGCATTGTGGATTGAATGGTCTCATATCACAAAAAAGTACAATTCTCAAAACGATTCAAATACAAATCTGGGGCTGTTGGACTTTTCAGCTACTATAAGAGCAGGTGTGACAGTAGTTTTAGGACCAGAAGGCGCGGGGAAATCTACATTATTGCGATTAACAGCGGCTACAACATTACCGGACGATGGAAGAATAACATATGGAAGCAGAGAAGGAGAGCGATTTATCTGGTCAAGAGGAAGTGTGGTAGCTAGTGATTCTACCAGCTTAAGTGACTGGAGAGATAAAATTGCTTACCTGCCAACAGTTCCAGCTTTTCGTTATGATGAAACAGTAGAAGAAACATTACTCTATTTTGCCCAGGTACGGCGGGTAACTTCTCCAAAAAAGTATGCAGCAGAATGTATTGCGAAATGGGGTTTAGCAGGCTGGAGGAAAACTGCCGTTTCCAAATTAATCGGTCCTGTATTAAAACGTTATTATTTGGCAGAATGTTTCGTGAAAAATCCAGGTATTCTTTTGCTTGATGAGCCAACAAAAGGTTTGGACCCGATCGGAAAACAAATTCTCTGGCAAGAGATTATGCATCAACCAAAAGATCGAATTGTGTTGATCAGTACGAACAATCTGGCATTTGCAGAATGTGCAGATGACTTGATTTTATTGGAAAAAGGTTCTTGTCGTCGATTAGGAAGGAAGAAATACCTAACCGCGAGCGTATCAGAAGGAACAGTAGAGGCGTGGTATAAAGCAATGCAAACGTTTTCTACTTTGAAAGTGCAAGAGAATGGATAAATGAAACAAAATGTGCACCCCAAAAGTTAGACCAGAAATCTAACTTTTGGGGTGCGTTTCATATCGTGAAATATAATGCTACAAATTGACGTACTTGATTGATGTGAGGCTTTTGAAATTGATGCCTTTCTACTTTTTATCTGCCTAGGGAAGGTATCAGTCTTCCGTCAGAAGGTGATAAATAAAAAGAAGTATATGATCATAATGAAATACGGTCAATCTTCTGACAGGTATATAGAAATTCCACTAGATGTATGATAAATTACCTTTGCAGTTAGACATTCCTAACTGTTCGGCCGATATATGTAGAAAAAATGGCTAAGACTGAGATTAAGACTGCAAAGGAACTTCTTGGGGCCATTGATGCTCTTACGGAGAAGGTCAAGGCCAGTAAGTCAAAGAACTATTCGTCCTCAAAGAAGCTTGAGATGTGGGATGGAAACAATCGTTGAACAAGAGGGGATTCATCTCATTGTCTCTTAGCATAGGGTAGTTTGTCCTCTTCGATTGTAAATATTTGCAATGAATTTTGCTAATTTACTGCTAAATCATTAACTTCAAAGAAATCAAAAGGGGGATTAAAAAGTGCTAAAAAAGAACATCATATTTGATATAGAAGATAAAATTGGCATTAAAATTAAGAATACTCAGTTGACAAGTGCATTGGGAATATCACCTCAAATAATGGGGGATTATGTCAAAGGCATAAGCGTTCTACCATCTGATAAATTATTAAAACCCGTCTATCAACAGATGATTGTCTCGAATATCCGGACACCATCCTCCAGTGACAGGAACAGCGAATGAGCAGTTCCGTTGTCCTCAGCCGTGAGATGCTTGAGACCGTTTTTGATCTTGACGAACTGATCACGGTTCCAGAGTGCAATCTCGGAGTGGTCTCGGATCCCGACGCCAAGGAAGTCCTGCGAACACTGGGTATTCCGGTCTGGGACAATCCATGGTTCGACATGGACGAGCAAATAGGAGAGCGGTTCGAGCGCGTTGAGGACTGGGACGAGAAGCTCGCGAACCGTTACTCCGTTGTCCTGCCAAGAGCGGACAAGTGGATTGGCTTGGGCATGATCCCCTATGATGGCATCGCGTTCGATCCGGACACCGGCAAAGTCTACTGCCTGCCTGACGATTCCGAGATCTACCTGTGGAACAGCTCGCTGCGATCCTTTATCCATTTCCTGTATCTCCTCCAGCTCGAGCGCCCACACTTTGACTTCCAGTGGGACGGCGAGATTGAGGTTCCGTTCGACCCTGAAGCCGCGCAGATCCGTATTCGGGAGGCGATGACGTCAATAGACCCCGCCGCTCTGAAGAACCCCAAGTCCCGCTGGAACGCTGTCCTCATGTACATCGTGGATCCCGAACATCACTTCCTCTGAATATCATGGAGATGCAGTATACTCCTCAGCCAGTGCTTGGCTTGATGGCTATGGGGTTCTTAAGTTCAACGCTTTTTTCGGCAGGATTTACAAACATATTTATTTACAAACTATCACCACTTACAATGTTTGGATAATTCAGGAGCGGAAACCAGGATCTGTGCGGTAGGATGGGACCCACGGGTAGTTTGGTAATGAAGGACCCAGGAGAATACTGTCCAATCCTTCGGCTTAGCTGTATAGAGTATCAAATAAAAGTATATCCTTTAGCGAGGAAGTAACTTTGTTTCTTCTCCAAAACTCTCAAAAACAAACAAGATTCCATATGGAGTCTTGTTTGTTTTTAGAAAGAAATAAGATAAAAAAGAAATTATACGGTAACTGTTGCTTCTGTATTACGGTTTTCATAAATGGAACAGGTCCACAAAAATAATATTCTGCTTCATTTTGTGGGAGAACTTGCTTTAACCAAGAAAGGTCAATAAAACCTTCTTTGTCAAAATTCCTTTGTTCATAGTCTGATTCTGTTGGTTTTTCATAGCAGATATAAGAATTGATCAGTCGTGACTGTTCTGCTAATAGCTCTACATGATCACGCATGGCGTGATATTCACTGTTAATAGCAGCGTGAATGGTTACAACTGGTCTGTTTGATTTCGCTTCAGCAAGTGTATTCAACATATTCATAAGAGGTGTGAAACCAACACCGCCGCTAATAAAGACGATAGGAGAATTTTCCGTTGTATCTAAATAAAAGTCACCGGCAGGAGCACTAATTTGGACAGAATCTCCTTCTTGAATTTGTTTGTGTAAATAAGTAGATACGATCCCGGCTGGAGGAGTGCCATTGGAATCCTCTCGTTTTACAGATATCCGATAGTAGTCTTTATTTGGTGCGTCGGATAAACTATATTGGCGTATTTGATCGAGTTCAAGTTCTTGAATTGCTGATTTTAAACTAATATATTGTCCAGGTTTGAAGGAAGGTAGCGGTTTACCATCAGTTGGTACAAGATAAAAAGAAGTGATGACACTGCTTTCGGGAACCTTTTTCTTTACGATAAATTCTTTCCAACCACTCCAACCGCCCGTTTGCTTTTCGGCTTGTTGATAAAGTTTTTCTTCTTGTGAAGTAAACACAGAAGCCAATACATTGTATGCTTTTTCACATGCTTCCATAATCTCATCAGTTGCAAGATCACCTAATACATCTTTTATTGCTAATAGCAAATACTTACCTACAATAGGATAGTGTTCAGGCTGTACTCCTAAACTTCGATGTATTTGGAAGATCCGTTGAAGATCAGGCAGCATCGTAGCAAGTTTATCAATATGAACTGCTGCTTGGTATACAGCATTAGCAAGTGCTCTTTGTTGTTCTTTCTTTTTTTGATGTACAACATTAAAAATGTTGTACAGTTCAGGGTGATCTTGAAATAGGAGTTCATAAAAGCGTGTTGTGATTTTTTCACCATACTCTTCTAATACAGAAATCGTAGATTGAATAACTTTAATGGTTTTGTTGTCAATCATGATCTCATTTTCTTTTCGTGACTGTTTTATTGTATGGTATTAAATTTTCACATTCTGTGATTTTTACCACAAAAAAATGACAAGAAGGTGAACATAAGATGTTCATTCATAGAGGGAAATTCTTTTTTTACAAGGAGTAGCAGGTGATTTATATCATTTGAAAAGCGGTCTACTAAAAGTAGTACGAACTCACCCCGAAGGGGAAAGTATATTGCTAAATATCTTATTGCCAGAAGAGATATTTCCCCATCATTCTTTGACAAGTCCCAAAGAATACCATGGAACAGTCCAAGCTCTGGTTACAAGTGAAGTAGAAAGAATTTCTGCTCATGATTGGTACCAAAACTTAACTCAACGACCAGAAAAGTATCGCGAGGTAGCAAGCATCTTAGAAACAAACCTTAGGAAAATGCAGAAACGAATGGATATGAGTACATTACCTTCTAAACAAAGAATTCCTATATTTCGCAAATGATTATCTACCTATTGCGGGGATTATCCTGTGGAAGATATATTGACACAGGAAGAAATAGGATAGTTTTTAGGAATGAGCAGGGAAACAGTCAATAGACACTTGCGTAATGATACACAGTAGTTTTTAAGCAAAGACAAAATACTTTTTAAAACATATGTTTTTATATGTATATCTGCTAAAATTCTATATTTGTAGCATATGTTTCTGGGATGCACTTTATAAGTACATCCCAATACTCCAATCGATCGGACTGTAGGAAACAGCAGAATCAGTAGAAGAGCTTGCCAGCACGTCGGGCTTGAAGGTTCCGTTTCTTCTTCCCCTTGCCCTTCCGGCTGTTCTTTGAGCCAAGCCTGCCGGTACCTCCATTGTTTCGCAGATCAGCGATGAGATCAGACACTGTAGCGTGCTTGTTATGATGCTCGTAGTTGGCAGGATTCAGTTCATCCCCCCAGAGGTCGATCTCCAGACGCCGTCCCTGAATGACGCCGATCTTCCACCCATGCTTCAGAATGATCTGATGGGCCTCGTCGAGTCCCATCTGCTTGTCAGGGTTACCGGTATCGTCGATGATCTCCGCGTTGTTAAAGAGCTTCGCCAGCACTCGAAACTTCTCCAGACCATTGATCCTGACCTTGTTGGAGCTCATCACATACCTTTCCATGAGGAGGTTTGTTCTGTAAATCTATTGTATCGAAATGTTGGAAAAATAACTAGTGTTTCATTCTAGACGTATTATGTTTTCCATTGATATGATAGAAACTCATGAGTAACGATAATATTTTTCTTTAAAAAGTTAGGGGCGTTTATCATGAGAAAACAACTAGACATGGAAAAACTGATTCAAGAAGTAATGGGTTTATCAGGAAAAGATTCAAATAAAACAATGGATACAGCAGCGATGGATTTAATCGATACAATGCAAAGACATATTGACCTAGTGCGAGAATATTTGCGAGGAGATGTTTCTAAGGAAGATGCAGAGCCAAAAATCAAAATGGTTTTGGCTGAAATCGCTCGCTTACAAGAGAAGAAAGAGTTTTGGTGGTTAAAGCCATAAATTAGTAGGGCAGACTTGACGTCTGTCCTTTATATTTTTTATTTACTTTAAGGCTTGTCGGAGGATGGATTATGTTTTTTCTGCACTTCGATAGTTCCTTTCAAAAAAATGACTCATTTTGAGGAATCATCCAATGGTATTATCTAAGTTATAGTTTGTACCAATTGATTCATTGGATTCGCTAAATATTTATAATGATTGAAACTCTTTTTTCAAAATGGTTATTGGATTTTCATACATATGTTAAATCGGCTAAGAAAAAAGCGGCCATCAATGATGGCCGCTACATTTTTAAGACTGTAGTCGTAGAAAAGTTAAAACTTCAGGTCATGTTGTGGAATGTGTTTCTTTAATATGCTAATACCAATTAAACCGTTACACCCTGATCATCTAAGATCTGGCGCAGGACAGTTTGCAGGATACCGCCATTTCGGTAATATTCTACATCTACGACACTGTCTAGACGCACAAGTGCTTGGAAAGAGCTGGTGGAACCATCTGCTTTTATTGCCTGAACTGTTAATTTATCGCCTGGTTTTATTTGATCATTTAAACCAGCAATGTGGAATACTTCCTCTCCTGTTAGACCAAGTGATTGAGCTGATTCGCCTTCTTGGAATTGGAGTGGAAGAACTCCCATTCCGACTAAATTACTGCGGTGAATACGTTCAAAACTTTCAGCGATAACAGCTTTAACACCTAACAAGTTGGTACCTTTTGCCGCCCAGTCGCGGGAGCTTCCTGTGCCATACTCTTTTCCAGCAAGAACAACGAGTGGAGTGTTTTCTTTTTGGTAGCGCATGGATGCTTCGTATATCGAGACAATATCTCCAGTAGGAATGTGTTTGGTTACACCGCCTTCTGAACCAGGAACCATTTTGTTTCGAATGCGGATGTTGGCAAACGTTCCTCTTGTCATAACTCTGTCATTACCACGGCGAGAACCATAAGAGTTGAAGTCTCTTACTGCAACCCCATTCTCTTGCAAATAATGCCCAGCAGGACTTGATGGTGCAATACTGCCTGCTGGTGAAATGTGGTCAGTGGTTACAGAATCACCTAATACAGCTAGTGCGCGAGCACCGCGAATGGATTCAATCGAGCCGATTTGTGAATCTAGATTTACAAAGAATGGTGGTTCTTGAATATAAGTGGATTTTTCATCCCACTCATACAATACACCTTTTGGAGTAGGAAGAGCGTTCCAGTCTTCATTTGCATCAAATACTTTGCTGTATTGTGTACGGAACTGTTCACTATCGATTGCTTGTTCCATCACTTCACTAATCTCAAGAGAACTTGGCCAAATATCTTTCAAATAAACAGGTTCACCATTTCGGTCTTTGCCAATTGCTTCTGTCTCAAAGTCAATATTTACAGTTCCTGCTAGCGCATAAGCGACGACCAGTGGTGGAGATGCTAGATAGTTTGCTTTTACCAATGGATGAATTCGACCTTCGAAATTACGGTTACCACTAAGAACGGATGCAACTGTTAAGTCATTGTCCGTAATTGCGTTGCTCACATCATCAGCGAGTGGTCCACTATTTCCGATACAAGTAGCACAACCATAACCAGCAACGTTAAACCCAAGAGATTCCAAAGCAGGAAGTAGTTTTGATCTCTCAAGGTATTTGGTTACTACTTGGGAACCCGGAGTTAAACTGCTTTTCACATAGGATGGTACTTCTAATCCTTTTTCGACAGCTTTTTTGGCAATTAACCCAGCACCGATCATTACAGAAGGATTGGATGTATTGGTACAGCTAGTTATCGCTGCAATCACAACCGCTCCGTGTGGCAATTCATATGTTTTTCCGCTGCGTGTAATGGTGCCTTTTGTATTCAATGTATCTTTGCTTAGTCCAAAACCGCGTTCGTCAATTGGTTTAACAAGTGTTTCTTGCCATACTTTTTTCATATCGCTAAGATTTACACGGTCTTGAGGACGTTTGGGGCCAGCAAGACTTGGTTTCACTTCATTTAAATCTAACTCGACGGTATCGCGGAAAAATGGATCAGGCGTATTATCCGTGCGGAAGAGACCTTGTCGGATGCAATATTCACGAACCAAATCAATATGTTCTTTGTCCCGGCCTGTCTGTGCAAGGTAGTGAAGTGCTTCTTCATCCACAGGGAAGAAGCCAACCGTTGCTCCATACTCTGGAGCCATATTTGCAACTGTTGCACGGTCAGCTAGGCTGAGATTGCTCAAACCAGCTCCATAAAACTCGACAAATTTCCCGACAACGCCTTTTTTCCGAAGAAGCTCGGTTACGGTTAATGCTAAGTCTGTAGCAGTAGCCCCCTCAGGTAATTTGCCTTTGAGTTTAAATCCTACTACTTCTGGAGTTACAAAATAAAGTGGTTGACCGAGCATACCAGCTTCCGCTTCAATACCGCCTACACCCCAACCAACAACACCAAGACCATTTACCATGGTGGTATGGGAGTCTGTTCCCACCAATGAGTCAGGATAGAGGACAGTTTCGCCGTTCTCTTCTCGGGAGGTTACAACACTAGCCAAATACTCTAAATTTACTTGGTGAACAATACCTGTAGCTGGTGGTACTGCTCGGAAATTTGAAAATGCTTCTTTTGCCCAACGAAGCAGACGATAACGTTCTGCATTACGTTCAAATTCTAACTTCATGTTAGTGGTAAGAGCTGTAGCTGTACCAGCTTCGTCCACCATGACAGAGTGGTCAATAACTAAATCAACAGGAATTAATGGGTTAATGCGTTCGGGGTTACCGCCAACGCGTTCCATAGCAGATCGGAGTGCAGCTAAATCAACAACAGCTGGAACTCCAGTAAAGTCTTGAAGTACAATTCGCGCCGGTTTAAATGCGATTTCTTTATCGCTTTTGCTTTTTGTCCAATTGAGAAGCTGAGAAATATGTTCTGTGGTAACCGCTTTCCCATCATATCCACGAACTGCTGCTTCCAACATTACTTTGATGGAAAAGGGGAGTTTGGAGATATCACCCAAACCTTGTTTTTCCAGTTGATTGATATCATAGATCACATATGGACGGCCATTGATAGTAAACGGTACACGTATGGTAGATAGATCCATAAGTAAGTACCTCCTTTTATTAGTTTCACTAGATGAAACACGGTTTCTTTTTTTTCGTATATTATTATACCGTGATTTTAGTTATCTGTAAATCCGCTTATAACTATTTTTCTGCGGGGGAATCTTAAGAATACGTTACTATTTTATTCAATTTTTCTCATTCGAATGTAAGGCAATGAAAGGAAGTGGCGACATGCATTTTCAATTACTGGAGAGATTTCTTACTTCACCGAAAACCATTGGCAGTATTGTTCCCAGTTCAAAGTTTTTGGTAAATGCTTTGGTTGATCCCGTACCTTGGGACAAAATAAACACAGTAATCGAATTGGGTGGAGGTACGGGAGTTGTTACACAAGAAATTGCCAATCGTATCTCACCAGAAACAAAAACCATTATTTTTGAAAATGATCCCATTCTAAGTAGGCAGCTGCGGGATCGGTTTCCTCATTTTAAACATGCAGATGACGCACAAACCATTCAGTATGTTTTACAAAAAAACAAAGTAGACAAAGTCGATGCTATTATATCCTGTTTGCCGTTTGCCAACTTTCCTGCCTCTTTAACAACAAGAATTTTGCAAGAAGCTAGTCATTGTTTGCGAGACGATGGCATATTTGTTCAATTTCAGTATTCGCTACAAATGAAAAAATATCTTTCTTCTCATTTTGAGGAAGTAAAAGTTCGATTTGTACCAATTAATTTACCACCGAGTTTTGTTTACATTTGTAAACCAAGAAGGTGTGCGCATGGTAAATAACCTTTTTATACAGTTATCTATTTATGGAATAGTTCATCTTTGTCTTGTTCTACGTTTCATTTTATTACTGCTATGGTGGAAAGGAAGGGATTCAAATGGGAATGGAGCAATTAATGCAGTGGATTAGTGAATATGGTTATCTGGCATTGTTTTTCTGCCTATGGCTTGGAATTGTTGGAATGCCAATCCCAGATGAAGTCATTGTCATGACAGGGGGCTTTGTCTCTTCTTTGGGTGTATTACACTTAGTTCCATCATTTGTAGTCACATACTTAGGCGTTGTATCTGGCTTATCGATTGGATATACATTAGGAAGAGTGTATGGAGTAACTTGGACAAAGAAACTTCAGGAGAAAGAAAAATGGAAACCTTATTTCATTCGATCAGAGAAACTGGTTGATAAATATGGGAAATTCGCATTAGTGGTCAGTTATTTTCTCCCAGTTGTTCGCCATGTGATTCCATATGTAGTGGGCAGTCATAAAATGAAATTTCCCCAGTATGCGCTTTATTCTTATTCGATTGGATTAGTTTGGACGGGTGTATTCTTTTGGTTAGGATATCAGTTTGGAGAAGCAATCCCTGCCATTGCTGTAGAAACACGTAATTGGGGATATGTAGCCTTAGGAATAATTCTGCTTGGTATTGTAGTATTTCAAGTAGTACGAGCTTATCGGCAAAAAAAGATGACGAAGGCGACGAATTAAGATAACACTTGATATGGTACTGTGACTGCTGGCTTATAGTTTTTCTGCTTTGAGTATGTTTTAATAAGTATAAGTAGAAACATTTATGTGACTGGGAGGTCACTATGTCAGCTTTGTCTTTTGTCAATGGGCTGAATGATAAGCAGCTGGGAGATCTGTTTCTCCTGCGGTTTCCTGACCTTTTCAAGGAGTTTTCACACCAAGAGCAGCTTGTAGTGTGGGAGAAAGTGACTACGCGCTTCGAAAAGCTGAACGAGGAGGAGCAGTACCACGGAGATTACGATGATGTTTCCACTGTCTATGTCAAGGTGGAAGAACTTCCTTCTCCTGTTTATGACACTTTCTCGCTCATCATGGGACTTCTCCCGTTTCTAGGAGTGAGTGAACTTCAGCAGATGATCGAAGTGATGTTCCCCACGCATGGTGACATCTGTCTTGTCATGGGGAGGATGCAGCGTAGGGAACAGAAGTCCTATCGTCCGGCTGGTCCGGGTGATCTGTCTGGTTACATTGAGCCGTGACACGAAGGTGATCTCCCGCCTCTGTCAGCATGTTTGCTGACAGAGGCGATGCCAATAATTTTTTTCCATAGAAAAACACAAGACACCTCAATCGAGGTGTTTTTGTTTTGACAACTCCATACGGCTAAAGTCATTGGATTCTTGGGACGATAGTTTCCTGACTACTTCTTTACCAAGCTAATCCCGTGAGCCTCCCGGTTTATGTTTGTTGATTTCTTCTTTGCTGCGAGCAAACTCGATTTTCGTCTGTTACGACTATACATATATAAAAATGGGAATATTTGTTCGAAAATTTGCTGTTTCCAAAGGTTGAACAGGAAAGGGAAATTCCTTACCTTCGTTCAACGCTCGCTTTCATCCCATGATTTAAACCGTGGGTTTTCTCTCTTGCAATGTTATAATAAACAAAAGACTTGGCGAGGGGGTCTTGCTTTGGAAGAGAAAAAAAATACAGTACGTGCAGCAGAACGTGCTTTAGATATATTACTTTGTTTTTCGAACAATGCAGAACTAAGTCTGACGGATATTTCCAAAGAAACTGGACTCAATAAAAGTACTGTCTTTCGACTCCTCGCTACACTAGAGGGAAAAGGATTTATCAAACGAGATTTGCGTTCGGATAAATACCATTTAGGGGTACGAATCTGGGAGTTAGCTGGTCAAATCTATCAGTCGAGTGATCCTGCAATGCTTTTTTTACCAGAGATGGAGCAATTAAGAGATACCTTAGAAGAAACAGTGAGTTTATACATACAAGATAAATCAGAACGTATTCGTGTCCAAGCGGTGGAGTCCAATCAAGCGATTCGTCGTGTTGCTCCGATTGGTGTAAGAATGCCGCTGCTTGTGGGTGCTTCAGGAAAAATTCTTTTAGCTTTCATGACTAAACATGAACGAAGCAATTTACTATCTGATGCTGGTTTCTCTTTAGAGGAACAGCAACAGTATGAACTACAGTTAGAGGAGATTAGACAAAACGGTTATGCGTTGAGTGTGGAGGAGCGAGAAACAGGGACATCGGCTATATCTGTTCCTATTTTTCATCGCGATGGTCATCTGCTTGGAGCGTTAGCAGTATCTGGTCCGGTTTCGCGAATGAGTGAAGATCAAATGCTGCGTTTTGTGCCAAAGGTAAAACAAGCGGCAGAGCATTGTAGACAGATAGCGAAATAATCGGGGTGACAAAAACAGTGAGTGAACGAAAAGTTCCAATGTATCAATTTTTCCCCGTACATACCGAACCAGAAAAAATGGTTCGATGGCTGCAACAACAATTAGCAACTGGACTTCAAGTAGTAGATTTTCTGGCGGTAGGCGATCATCGTCACAGTGGTTGGTTGTTCCAATTAGATGAAAATTGGATAGCAGGAATAGAACAGCAAGTAAATTATATTCCTGTGGGGAAAGAAAATTTGATAACAGAAAAATTAGAAGGTAATTATTTGGATCGAATATTGGATGTGAAAACGGGATATTTGATCATTTGGAGTGAGCAGAGTGCTTCGCTGGTAGGCACAAATGAAGGCTTTTTTGAAGTATTGCTCGGCAGGTGGATACCAAATCTATGGCCAGTTTGGTTTATTGCTACACTTGTGTCGGTTTATTTTTGGTTAAAAGGATAAAACCAAGGAGATAAATTTGCTCCTTGGTTTTTTGTTTATTGAGCAGGTTTAGCGCTGCTTATGACATTCTGAGGAATAGAAACGGATGTATTATATGGTGTGAGTGTCATTTCGACGTTCCGTGATTCACCGGCTCTGGTCAGCAATTGGTATACATATTTTTTAGGCTCAAAGGTATCTGCATTTATGGTTATTTCTTCTTTACCAGAGAGGTTTCTTTTCTTAAACTCAGTAAATTCTTGTTCTGTCATACTCGGACTTTTTGCAATCATAAAATCCAGGGTAATGACATATTCATTTCCGGTTTTTTTCAGCGTAATACCAGGTGCTTGTTCTTTGGTTCCAAGATATTTCACCAGATCATCTACTAAATTTGGAAAAGAGAGGCTAGCCAACACTTTACCATCTGAATTTTGTTTTTTTAACCATTGACCATCCATTTTTGCGTAAATATTTTGTTTGTCATAGTAATATTCTATGTTTTTGGAGTTTGTAAAATGGGAAACTTCCGGATTGAGCTGTTCTTCTCCTGTTTCCGTGTTGTTATAAGTGCTGTCAGATGTTTTCTCTTGTGTCGTTCGACTATATTTAAAACCTTTGATTGTTGTAAATGCTTTTTGATTATCTTTTAAAACAGAGAGCGGGGTTTTATTTTCCATTTTTTCGGTTTTGTTATCACTGTTTGTTTTGGCAGAAGAGCACCCAGTGACGAACAAGAAAATAAGTGCGAAAGAAGCAAACATAATGCTGAGTTTTTTCATTCTATCACCTTGTCTTTTTTATTTAACGTGATCATAATATTATAGCATTGCGATCGAGAAAACCCACGGTTTGAATCGTAGATAAAACGAGTGTGTTGTATGGGGATTCGGGATTAGCTTGGTAATGAAGTAGTCAGGAAACTATCGTCCCAAGAATCTTATAGCTTAGCTGTATGGAGTGTCAAAAAAACAAATAGAAAATACTATTTAAAACTAATTCCTCTGTCCGGAATTTAATCCTTCATTATTAAAAAATACACCCTACTCAATACTTGTAGGGTGTATTTTCATTAATCTTTTATCCATCATTTAAATTCACTTTTTATCGTATTTTTACCATTAAAGTAATCACCTGAATTGGAGTATTGGTCTTCTCGATCAGTAATCAGCCATTTTTTTGCTTTCTCATCATAGGAGAGAGTCAGTTTGTAGTAATCGACTTTGTCTTCTAATGGCTCATCACCATTATCATAAGAGGAGTACTTCCTGTACTTTGCATGGATCTCTACAGGTACTGTTGCTTCATAAATTTTAGTTTCTTCGTTTTGAGAAAGGACAACATGATCAAAATCAATTCGTGTACCTAGTATTTTTCCTTTCCAAGATTCCTTATATGTCACATTGTCATTGATTGTTTGAATGAATTTGGCTTTAAAGTTATCACCAATCGTTGTAAATTGGTTTGGATCATGTTTGACGAGTGCTGCCATCTCTTGTTTGGAGAAGCTGTTGATCAATTCAATAATGGGTTTTCGGGTAGCATCCATAGCAAATGGAACTGGAGTAATATCCACACTACTTGTATCCTCTTCTACTAATGCATCTTGGCTTTTCTCTAAACCCCATGGAAATTGTTGTTCCCCGTGAATGCGTATGGTGCCATTGAAAGAGATAGGGCTGATCTGTGGCATGGTTTTAAATGTCTTACCGATTGCTTTTCCATTTACAAAAATAGAAGTGTTTTCAAAGTTGCTTTCTAAGTCCAGTGAACCGCCATAAAGTTCGAGGTCTGATTTTTTTGTAGCTGTTTCATCATCAAAAGCTGTGATTGAATTTTCTTGACTTAGAAGAGCGTATTCGAATTTCTTTTCAGCTACCGTTTTGTAAATCCCAGGCATCAATGGACCTACTGTGAACTTCTTTTGTTTATCAGTGGTCTGAAATACTTTCTTGTCATCTACTTTCATCGTAGATGCCCCTTCATTGGTGTATAGTTCAAGAAAATAAGGGCGGAATTGAATTTGATAAGAGCTATAAAAAAGTGGGATATCCGTCTTTTTAAGATAGTAGTCAGTTGTTCCTTCGGCATTGGGGATACCGTTCTCATCGTCATTGATTTGATTAAACATCATTGCCACTAGTTTTGGTAAATATTCCTTGTTTTCTTTGCTGTAAGTGATCAAATCTTTTAGATGTTTTTCATCTACATCTACATTACTTTCCGGAGACTGAATCAAGCCCTTTAATGTATTTACATCACTGTTTAATACAGCTTGTTCAAATTTGGATACTTTGTCTCTTGGGTCCATCAAATAAGCTCCTGCCACATATGCAGCAATAATTACAATAATGAGTCCAATCAGCAAGAAGCTCCATTTTTTATGCTTTGTAAAAAATGGAACAACTTTGTTTGTTGTATTTTTTATTGTATCTTGCAAATCGGAAAGTTGTTGTTTTGGTTCCAACGAAAACTCCTCCATTTGTATATCAGATAATTACGTATTTTAACAGATTTTACGCAAGAAGTCTCATTTTCTCAACAGGTAATAAAACCATGTGTATACTGTGTTATAATGAATCGATTTATTTACATCTTGGAGGGATGTCCCCAATGAAATTGCCGATGGTAGAGATTTTCCAGACTGTTGAAGGCGAAGGGCTGCGCGCTGGATTTCCTACAACTTTTGTACGTGTTTATAACTGCAATTTGCGGTGTACTTGGTGTGATACCACATATAGCTATGCACCATATAAAGCAGAATTTTATGCGACAATCGATGAAATAATCGAAAAAGTTACTGAATTTGGAAATGTCAACATCTGCTTGACTGGCGGAGAACCATTGATGCATGGTGATAAGTCATTAGTTCTTATTGAAAAGCTGGCAGAACTTTCTTTTATTGAAGATATTCATATTGAAACAAATGGGGCAATCGCATTAAACCCGTTTGTAGATTTGCGTAATAATAATCCATATGTTAAACAAAAAGTGAGATTTATTATGGATTATAAATTACCAGCCAGTGGGGAAATCGATAAAATGATCGAGGATAATTTTGAACACTTAGATGTGCAAGATGAGATTAAATTTGTGATTCAAGATCGCAATGATTATGATGTAGCAGTGGAAACGTATAAACAGCTCCATAAAAAAGGAACAGGGCTATTTAGTCCAGTTTGGGGGAAACTGGCACCGAATACACTGGTGGATTGGTTATTAGCAGATAAACTTACAAAAATAAAATTGAATTTACAAACACACAAATATATTTGGGATCCAGATTTAAGGGGAGTATAGGATGAAAGCGGTAATTGTATTAAGTGGTGGACTAGATAGTACTACATGTATGGGAATCGCCCAAGAAGCAGGCTATGAGTTGTATCCCATCACGTTTCATTATGAACAGCGTCATGAGAGAGAAGTGGAATGTGCAAAAAAAATAGCAGACTATTATGGTGTCAGCAAGCGTCATCGTATCGTCAACCTATCTTTTTTCCAACAGTTAGGCGGAAGTTCTTTAACAGATAAAACAGAAGTCGTGCATACCAGTGGTATAACAGATGAAATTCCAAATACGTATGTACCAGCTCGTAATATGATTTTTTTATCGCTAGCAACAGCTTATGCAGAAGTCATTGGTGCAAAACATATTTATACAGGTGTTAGTTCTGTAGATTTTAGCGGTTATCCAGATTGTAGACCTGAGTTTATTGCATCCATGAATGAAACAATCAATTTAGCAACAAAAGTTGGTGTGACTGATGAAGAAAAACTATCAATTGAAACACCAATCATTTCATTAAGTAAGGCAGATACGATTAAATTAGGATCTGAATTAGGAGTTCCTTATCACCTGACTACATCTTGTTATCTTGGTGGATCAAAAGCTTGTGGTGTTTGTGATAGTTGTCGTTTGCGAAAAAAAGGTTTTGAAGAAACAGGATTATCTGATTCGATTGCATATCAGGAATAGATCGAAAAAGATGGGGATTGAAGCATGATTGCAAAATATCAATTAAAAAAAAGTTTTTGGATTGCATGTGCACATCGTGTATATGGAGCAGGAAAATGCGAGCGAACACACGGCCATAATTATAAAATTACATTTTGTATCGAAGGAACAAGACTAGATGAGAAGCATATGTTAATCGATTATCGTACGATTAAACATGCTATCAAAGAGAAGTACGATCACCATCTGTTAAATGATTTCCCTGAATTTGATCAGGAAAATGGCGGATTTTCTCCAACTACGGAGAGAGTAGCTGAAGTCTTCTTTTCTGAAATAGAAAGATTATGTGAGTTGCAAATAAACAAGCCATCGGTAGTATGGATAGAAATACAAGAAACAGAAGAAGCCACAGTTCGCTATGAAAGGACGCAAGAATAATGGATTCTAATTTAAAAAATCTAGGAAAAGAGACTGCTTATTCTTTTACTTATGATCCAGATGTTTTAGAAGTATTCCCAAACCGTCATCCAGACACCGATTACTTTGTCAAATTTAACTGCCCTGAGTTTACAAGTCTATGCCCTATCACTAACCAGCCGGACTTTGCTACGATATATATCAGCTATGTTCCAGATGAAAAGTTAGTAGAAAGCAAATCATTGAAGTTATATCTGTTCAGCTATCGAAATCATGGTGATTTTCATGAAAACTGTATCGTGACAATTATGAAAGATTTACAAAAAATAATGGAGCCAAAGTATATTGAAGTATGGGGGAAATTTTTACCCCGTGGAGGGCTCAGCATCGATCCTTATGCCAACTATGGTAAACCCGGCACAAGGTGGGAAGAAGTAGCTAACCAACGATTGTTCCAGCATGATATGAATCCGGAAATTATTACGAATCGGTAAAATAGTCTGTTATAATGGGTGTATCGTCCTTTTCGTTGTGTTGAGGAGTGAAGATGGATGCATATCGCTTGCGCAAGTAGCGGTTTCAGTGGATCATGAACCGAGGACAGTCTGTATCCCACTTGGACTCATGCCCAAGCGATGAAGAGGTAAACGAGCTTTTTGGCAAGGTGATGAGCTCACTCACTCGCTACGAAATGTGCAATCGTAACCACGAGGATTGTACTCGTAAGCACGAAGAATTGATTGAACTGTGTCGTCTTCTGGAACAGGCTACTGTCCATGGAAAGGGTTCAGCTGCTGCGATCGAGTCTCTGATGGAGCGGATCAACTCCCTTCTCCATCCTGCTGTGAAGTAAGGAACAAGGACATTCACTTTGTCAAACCTGACAAAGTGAATGTCCTCCCATTTACTCCTATGCTTTTGTTCGTTACAATAGCGGAAGGAGGGATTATGTATGCAAAATTTTTATTTGGAACAAATGCGTATGATGACACAGCATATGCGTGATGAACTTACGCAATTAGGCATAAAAGAATTGACTACTCCTGAGGAAGTGGATGCAGCGTTGACAGAAGAAGGTGCAGAGGGCACTGCATTAGTAGTTGTTAACTCTGTTTGTGGTTGTGCAGCTGGTCTTGCTCGTCCAGCGGTTGCATATTCGCTGCAAAATGAAGTGAAGCCAAATCATTTGTTTACTGTTTTTGCTGGTCAAGACAAAGAAGCGACAGCACAAGCTCGTACTTATTTTGGTGAAGAACCGCCTTCATCTCCTTCATTTGCTATTTTAAAAGATGGTAAATTGGTTCATATGATCCATCGTCATGAGATTGAAAATGTGCCAGTAGAACAAATTACAGCTAACTTAACAGCTGCTTATAATACGTATTGTAAATAATAGTCCTGCCCAAATATTTCTTAAGGAGTATTTGGGTTGGCTTTTTTTATTCATCTATTTATGTATAGAAAGGAGAATGATTTTTTGGAGTTATTTGCTGCATTTCTATTATTTATCTTGATCGGTATGATGATCATGGGAATGGTTTTTTACCGACAAGCGAAAAAAGTGAATAAAGAGAAAAATTATGATTTACCGAATTTAGGGATGAAATCATACGGAGAAGAGTATGATGTTGCTGTAAAACATTTATTGCTGCATTTAGCCGAATCGTATCCAAAAAATTATCACGATTGGGTGCAAGAAAGAGTAATACGTGAGCAGTATATTAGTCTCATAGAATTTGAAAATAGATGGTTTGAATGGCAACGCTTTTTGATAATGGCAGCCCTGCTCAAATCTGCGCCGATGTACAGTGAAGAAATAGATTCCATTTGGCATGAAATGTTGATGTTTACACGTGAATACGAAGAGTTTTCCAATCGATTTTTGAAAACTACGCTGCATCATGCACCAAATATAGCAGCACCAAAAGAGCAAAAAAAAGAGTCTAAGGACAAGGATAGTCTCATTCTCATTACAAATGAAACTCCCCAAGAGCAAAGAGCATGGTTTGATTTAGTTTATCTTCTATTGTTTGAACCAACACCATACAGCGTTACCGTTTTAGGGCCCTTCTTAAGACACGCTTTGGCAAAAAATGTTATTGAAGATTTTAAGACACTGACTCCAGAAGAGTTAGAAAAGAAATATTTCCATACCAATGTGATACAACACTTTGCTTTTATGAAAGAAATGGTTAACCAGTTAATTGTTCAAATTCAATTAATGATTGAAAAAATTGAAAGTCATGTGGATATTCATGGCACAGATGTGAAACGATTTCGTTTAAATGCACATGTTCAACCTAAAAGTAATATTCCTCTAGAAAATCATTTGGTTGGATCTATTTTTTTATCGATGTATTACCATGATCAATTTGTGGAACAAAATAAAAAATGGTTTAAAGAGAAATTAGTAAAATAACATCGAGAATCAAAGAAAATTTGTTCGGAATAATGACAAATTTTCTTTGATTTTTCTATTTTTTTCACACAAATAAGAAATGATTTATAAATTTTTTTTCCTTTGTAAAACCTGTCATATCAAGGGATAAAGTAAATTTAATAATTTTTAGATAGTTTAGAATTTTTCTTTTCACCTTTACGCAGCATTTTAGACATGCTAGTATTATAGAAACATTAAAATTTATCAATGAAACACAACTTTCTCATCAAAAATATCAAGGAGACACATCTGATAAAGGGGTGATTCAATTGATTGTTGTTTCGATGAGTAGTCTACTATCATAGTTATTACCATCGAAAAGTCAAGGAAACTTGTTTAAATACTCGATGGATATAGGAGTAACTTCCGTTTACAGAACATTCCAACAATTTGAAGGAGGAGTTTGTAATGGATTTACGACCAGTATTTAGAGAGTTTGAAAATGATGAGTACTTAGTAGTAGAGGCTGAACGCTTGAAAAGTCAAGGTACAGAAGCAGATGAAATGTATGTACTTGCACATGATTCCGATCGAACCAAGAGGGTAGCAAATGAAGCAGGACTAAGCACATTAGGTGTTTCAGAAGTTGGGATTAAGGCTACCTTGCAAAACCTCTTTATGAAAAAAGGGGATGAGCTTCGAAATGAATTGGAACATATCGGATTTACCCGGACAGAAGCAGAGGACTTAGAAGAACGGCTCGATCAAGGGAAAATATTCTTGATCGTAGAGACAAGACCGGGACACGATTCCTATCTCTACTAGTAAGTTCTGATTGTATGGACTATAGTTAAATAAAGATTGCTTTGGTTGCAACAAATAAAGATTTCTTTTCATTCATCGGGAGTAGCGTTTGCTTTCTACTGGTGGAGAAAGCAAATCGCTCTCCTTCTTTATAAATAAACGAAATGGGAGAGGATCATCGATGTTGTGGACAATCATCAGTATTCTGTTTATTGTTTGGTTGGTAGGTTTATTAACGAAGTATACATTTGGTGGATTTATTCACTTGCTTTTGGCAGTAGTACTTATTATGGCAATCTATAACCTTGTGACATGATGTCAAAACGATCCAAAACCCATAATGATATATATGAGAAAAGGACTGGATATTATCCATTCCTTTTTTTCTCTATTTTACTGTGGAAACACTAGTGCTGCTAATAACCGATTGGTTCATATGCAGTAAATTTATCATAGGGATGATGTGTTTCAATGGCAAACGGCTTGGTGAATTTTTATTAGCTAGAGAAAATATAGTGTTGTATGGAAAGTATGACTAGATACAATTTTTCTTGAGATGCCACTGAACACTGCCTTTAATTGTTGTAAGAAGTATTGTCATTGTTGATCATGATTTCTTTGAAGTTTGTTTTCTTAATTTTTGCAATACGTATTTGAAGTTTGTTCTGAGTGTAACTTGCTTCACTGTTAATTGTTTCTCCGTTACATGGTAAATTCACCAATATAGGTTCATGGTTTAAACCACTAATCTTCAGCGTATTTGTATCCAAATAAATTTGTATGTCTTCTATTTTTCTATGTTCAGGAACCTGAATTTGGACGATCATATGTTCATCTGTTTCTTTTATGTTTGGCGGACTGTTAAAAGGTGAGTTGTCATATTTGTTAGAAAAAACTTGGTCAATGGATTTATTTATTATTCCTTCCAGCCAATTAACATCCATGGATAAATTATTATTTTTGCCATCAGACGAATAAGTATTACGCATGAATGACTCCCAATCGAAACTTGGAAATGGACTTTTCATTTTTAAACACTCCTGTCGTATGTCTTATAGTTGAGTTCCTGCATAATTAGTTCCATTAAAACTTGCATTATCTAGATAGTCAGGGTCAATATTTATAAATTTATTTGTTTTTATATTCCCTAAACCTTCAAAAATAACGTTAGTTCCGTAGTTTTGTTTTGCTGTATTTCTATTTTGAATGACGTTGGCTCCGAAATTAATGGATCCAGCTTGTGATACAGCATTGGACTGAACACAGCCCAATTGAATAAATGTTGCCATAGGTAATGCCTCCTAGAATTGAGGTCCACCAAAGTTTTGAGCATCGATATTTGCCTGATCAATGTTATCTAGATCAACATTTTGATGAAATAATACAGGTACATTATTCAATCCTACTCCTACGTTTGTGGAAGCATTGTTATTTTTTGTTCCATTTCGATTTTGGATAATGTTTTGTCCAATCCCAATTGATCCGCTGGAAGTTATGCTGTTGTTTTGGATGAATCCAAAATTAAAAAATACAGGCATAGAAAGTATCCTTTCTAAATTAAGTCGATTTTATCGTCCAATTATCCCCATTCCATACACCGTGATCTATATTATCCATGTCCATTAGATACTTCTCTCCTTCTTCGATATAAAGTTGGCCACTTCCAATTAATGCAATGCCTTGATTTTGTTTTTGTAAATTACGTTGTGTAATGGAGTTTGTGCCATTTGCTATTACCGTATCTTGGATACAACGATCTATAGAAAATCCATCTAAATTGATTCGCAAGTCCAAAGTTAATTCTCCTTTTCTTCATCGTTTACGCTATAGTATATTGTTCCATGTACAAATGTGCAGGAACATTTGCCTAAACGCCTACATACAATAACAAGATTAATCCAATGGGGCAGACCCTCCAATATGTAAAGGTAGGTGGCGTTTTGGATAGCAATAATATAAATATCAATATTAACATTGGGACAGTCAAGATTATTTCCATGGCGACTGCTAGTACTTTTGCTATTGGAAACAGTGGGGTTGCCAACCGAAATAATAGCAAAACAAATTCTGGACCATCGATCACTGCAGATGGGACGGTAACGGTACCAATAAAAAAACAGGTTACCTATGATCCAGATCAATTAGACGCACCTGAATGGGGAGGACATCATGTGGTCACCACCCCAATTTCATAATAGAAGAATTTTTACATACAAAAAGCTATAAGAATTAAAGCTATCGTCCGAAGAATCCAACAGCTTTAGTCGTATGGAGTTGTCAAGAAGTTCCCAATAAATCATTTAGGTTATTAATTAATTTCTGTTAGGATAAGATTGAAAAAGGACTGGATATCGATATCCAGTCCTTTTTCTTTATTTCTCAAAGAAATACCTCAATGCATCAGGTAATTCGGGCTGCCATAATCCCCATGTATGATCTCCATCTCTTTCTTCATATCTTAAGTTGGCGTTTTGACGACGTAATGTAGATGCTGCTTCTCGATTTATTTCTACCAAATTCAAATCTCCTATATGTGTGGAAACGTTCGTTTCTTTTAATCCAACTGATTGATAGATGGTCAACCAATCCAGTGAGGTGTTTCTTTTCAGTTCTGTAAGTGTTTCAGGGAAAAAAGCCCCCGATTGCGCCAATACTTTATTCCAGACAGAAGGATAAGTCAATGCTATATGCAAAGAGACAGTAGCTCCTAGAGAAGAGCCTCCAACCACTAACTTCTCATTGATGGGATATCGTTTCTGGATAAAAGGCAGCAGTTCATTAGTAATAAATTGAATATGTAAGTCATTTCGCTCTCCTATCGGAGAATATTCAGCAGAACGAAGGCTCTTTTCTACTGGTATAGCAACCATAATGATAGGTTCAATTTTTTGTTCGTAAATGAGTTGATTTGCTTGTGTAGCTATTCTGCCAAAAGAAAAATAATCATCTCCATCGTGGAGAAATAATGCAGGATAATTGGTATTTTCATCAAAGTCTGGTGGTAGATATACTAACACCTTTTTCTCCATGTCCAGATTTGTACTAAAAATGCTTTCTTTTTTTATTGTGCGTTTTAAATATTTCTGATCCATGTTGATACTCCTTTGGAGATATTTGAGTTAGTTGTGTATTTTCTTATCATAACACGGTTTGGTATCATTCATTTATTTGATCATCATGTCAATTAAATTTACCAGAATTCGTCAAGCGGATTGGATTTGGTAGAGTAATCATGTACACTGACTTAATACATAGAAGATTTAGAAGTTGGTTAACACGATTTAAGGGGTGCCTTTTGCATGAGACAAGCCGTTTGGATTCCGACACAAGAACAAATAGAACAGAGTAAACTCTATCAATTTATGAATAAGTTAGGGTTTAATGATTTTGATGATTTTTACAAATTTTCTATTCATAAAATTTCCGATTTTTGGGAGGGAGTTACAAAAGAATTAGGTTTGATTTGGAGCTCTCCGTATGAACAAATTTTAAATTTAGATAATGGTTATCCTTTTCCTCAGTGGTTTGCTGGAGGGGAATTGAACATAAGCGTCAGTTGCTTGGATCGATATGTAGACAATCCTTCCACACGAAATCAGTTAGCATTGATTTGGGAAGGAGAGGATGGAAAAACTGCTAAATACACCTATCGAGATTTATTATTTGAAGTAAATCGTTTTGCTAAATTGCTGTTGAAGACAGGAGTGACGGCAGGAGACAGAGTAGCAATCTATTTACCAATGGTTGCAGAATCGGTAATTTCATTGTTAGCTATTGCCCGAATCGGCGCGATAGCAGTTCCATGTTTTTCTGGATATAATTCAGTGGCGTTGCAATATCGGCTAAATGACTGCGATGCAAAAGTCATTATTACCGCAGATGGGTTTTGGCGCCGGGGCAAATTGATACATATGAAAGAAGAAGCAGACAAAGCAGTTAATGAAACTCCTTCTATAAAAAAGGTAGTTGTGGTGAAAAAACTAGGATGTTATGTACATAAAAATGAAGAGCAGGATATAGCTTGGAATACAGAGGTTGATCAGATTCCTCCAGTAGTTCCGTATGAAGCAAATGCGAATGATCCTTTTATGATTTTATACACATCTGGTACAACAAGTAAGCCAAAGGGAACAGTTCATACACATGCTGGTTTTCCAATAAAAGCGGCATTTGATGCTGGTTATGGAATGGATGTAAGTATAGGTGACATTTTATTTTGGTCGACGGATATGGGATGGATGATGGGACCATGGATGGTATTTGGGTCATTGTTAAATGGAAGTACTATGCTTATATATGAAGGAACGCCCGATTACCCGTTTGCTGATCGATTGTGGGCACTAGTAGAACAACATGGCGTTACTCACTTGGGTATTTCCCCTAGTACGATTCGTAGTCTGATGAAGTACGGAGAATCGAACTTAACTACACATGATATTAGTTCGTTGCGTGTCTTTGGATCAACAGGAGAACCTTGGACGGAATCTGCTTGGCTCTGGTTGTTTGAGAAAGTGGGGAAAAAACAGATTCCGATTTTCAATTATGCTGGAGGTACGGAAGTTTCAGGAGGAATCCTTGCGAATTTATTGATCAAACCTCAAGTTCCATGTGGTTTTAATGCGCTTTTACCAGGGATGGATGCAGATGTATATGATACAGAAGGAAAATCTGTGGTCGATGAAACTGGAGAGTTAGTCCTTCGCAAACCTTGGGTTGGAATGACAAAAAGCATATGGAGAAATAAAGATCGTTATTTACAGAGTTATTGGAATCGATGGCAAGATACCTGGGTTCATGGAGATTGGGTTAGTTTTGAAAATGGCCAATGGTATACTCATGGCAGATCAGATGACATTATTAAAATTAGAGGTGCAAGAGTAGGTCCTGCTGAATTGGAAACAATTTTAAACGCTCATCCATCGGTGCTAGAGTCATGTGTTATTGGAATCCCGCATGAAGAGAAAGGGGAAAGCATTGTTTGTTTTGTTGTCCTTCATCATATTGCTGATAAGACAGACTCACATCAATTAAGAGAGGAACTTACAAATTTCATAGCGGATAAAATGGGAAAAGTTTTTCGTCCAAGAACACTCTACGTGGTTAAGGATCTTCCTAAAAGGAGAAACGGCAAAATGGCTCGTAGAATTGTACGTTCTGCTTATTTAGCAGAAGGTCTGGAAGATTTATATACAAAGGATCAAAGCAAAGGAATAGAAGAAATAATACGATGTCGGAAAAGTTTGGAAACTTCTATGTAATGTAATAATAAAAAATAGACGTTAAAGGTATCAAAAAAGCCATATGACGAAGAAAATCGATGGCTTTTTTGATTTGTCCCTATATTGTCTCATTTTCAACTTCGCAAAATTTGGTATGATAGAACGGATGGCAATGTTTGCATAATTAAATTAAGCAAAGGGGATGAATCATGAACGGCATTGGCATCATACGAAAAGTCGATCATCTAGGTAGAATAGTATTGCCAAAAGAATTAAGAGAAAAATTAAATATCCAACCACAAGATGGTGTTGAGATATTTGTTGATGAAACACATATTGTATTAAAACGTTACAATCCTAGTTGTGTGATTTGCGGCAGTATCGAACAACTTTTTTATTTCCGTGAAAAAATAATATGCGAAGATTGCGTTAATGAAACTTCTAAATATGCAACATCACCTACAGAATAGCCGGGAAATCCCGGCTATTTTTATTTTTTTGTTGAAAATATAAGCAATTATTTATCTGTTTTTCCACGAACGCCTACGTTCTTTTTGAATAGACTGATGACAACGAGACAACGGGGTGGTCTTTATGTTAATTAACCATTTATTGCCATGTGGGGAGTTGACTGATTCAGGAAGAGTATTTTGGAGATCGATATCGAATGAAATGAAATTGGATTTATTGTATACAATGCGCTTTTTGCGTTTTTTTGATAGACGAATGGTTATGTGGCAGCGTCAAGGAAAAATCGGAACATATGCACCAGTAGAAGGGCAAGAGGCAGCACAAGTAGGCAGTGCTTATGCTTTGGATAAAAATGATTGGATTTTTCCTAGTTATCGAGAACAAGGTGTAGCATGGACAATAGGTATTCCGGCAAAAAATATTATTCAATATTGGAATGGAGAAGTAGCTGGTTGTAAACCACCAAATGGGTTTCGTTATGTACCACCGACAGTGCCGATTGCTACGCAGTTGCCGCATGCGGTCGGCACAGCTTGGGGAATAAAAAAGCAAAACGAAGAGGCAATATCTATTGCTTACTTTGGTGATGGTGCGACATCAGAAGGAGATTTTCACGAAGCGTTAAACTTTGCAAATGTCTTTGACTTGCCCGTTATTTTCTTTTGTCAAAACAATGGCTATGCCATCAGTGTTCCTTTTGAAAAACAATCTGCTACTCCGACTGTAGTCGAAAAAGCGAGAGCTTATAATATGGAAGCATATCAGGTAGATGGAAATGATATTTTAGCAGTTTATGATGTTGTACAGGATGCAAAAAGTAAAAAGCGTCCTATTTTGATTGAAGCTGTTACGTATCGAACTTTGTCTCATACAACAGCTGATGATGCGAGTAGATATCGGGCACAAGCAGAAGTTCAGGTTTGGTTGAAACGTGACCCACTCTACCGTTATGAACAATTATGTTTTCAAGAAGGTTTAGTAGAAAAAGAAGAGTTAACGAGAGAAGAAGCAAAAATAGCGGTTAAATTGGATCGAACAATGAAAGAAATCGAAGGAAGTAAACAAGACATATCATCGGGTCTTTTTGAACATGTGTATCACCAAATACCAGAGTGGTTGAAGAAACAACAAGAGGAGGCTGCTGAAAATGTTAACCATGATTCAATCCATTGTTGATGCACAGCGTCTTGCTCTTGCTTCAGATGAAAAGGTGTTGATTCTCGGTGAAGACATAGGAAGAAATGGGGGAGTGTTTCGAGCGACAGAAGGGCTGTTTGATCAGTTTGGTGATGAGAGAGTAATCGACACGCCTTTATCAGAATCAGGAATTGTAGGTTCTGCATTAGGATTAGCCATGAGTGGATTTAGGCCCATTGTAGAAATTCAATTTCTAAGTTTTATTACGCCTGCTTTTGAACAAATTGTTTCGCATGTTGCTAGAATGCGATGGAGAACTCAGGGTGAATTTTCTAATTCATTGGTGATTCGTGCGCCTTATGGTGGAGGGATCGGCGCTCCTGAATTACATTCCGATTCTACAGAGGCATATTTTGTGCATACACCAGGACTGCGTGTTGTTGTACCTTCTTCTCCTTTTACAGCAAAAGGCCTGTTGCTAGGGGCGATTCAGTGCCCTGATCCGGTATTATTTTTAGAACCGCTTGCCTTGTATCGCTCAAAAAAAGAAGAAGTTCCAGAAGGATATTATACTTGTCCGATCGATAAGGCGAAATGCTGGAAAAAGGGAGAAGATATTACACTGATTGGATGGGGTGCAATGGTGCCTCTTTTGATAGAAGCAAGCAATTTATTAGTAGAACAAGATATTTCCGCAGAAGTAATTGATATGCAATCACTGTTTCCTCTGGATGAGGAAGCGATTTTTACATCTGTAAAGAAGACAGGTAGAGTTGTTATTGTACATGAGGCTCCGAAAACATGCGGAGTTGGTGCAGAAATTGCAGCTCGTTTATCTGAAGAAATTATCGATTCCTTAGAGGCACCTATTCGCAGAGTAACAGGTTATGATGTTCCTTATCCGCTATTTGCCTTTGAAAATGCTTATTTACCAAGTGTACGGAAAATTGTAAATGCTGTAATCGATCTTGTTTATTTTCAATGAAACAGAACGTATTCACGAGGGAATGCGGTCTGTTTTTTTCATAAAAGAAGAAGAAGTTGGAAAGAAATAAAGAAAATAAGCTTTTGAAAGGGCTCAGAAAATATGGAGCAAACAACACTCACTCGAGCGTTTTTTGGTACATCTTTAGCATTTCATATTATTTTTGCAACGTTAGCAGTTGGTATCTCTTTTATGATATTAATCAGCGAAATTATTTATCAAAAAACAAAGGATAAAGATTATGAGCTAATGGCAAAAAGGTGGACAAAGACATTTGCCATTCTGCTAGGTGTAGGAATTCCCAGCGGTACTATTGTTGGTGTTCAATTGACCTTATTGTGGCCAGGTTTCATGAAAATTGTTGGACAAGTCATCTCTATTCCTTTTCAAATTGAGATTTTTGCATTCTTTTTAGAAGCTTTGTTTATGTCTATTTATGTATATGCCGCAGATCGTTTATCAGGGAAAATGAGGGTTTTATCTGTTTTTTTAGTGAGTGTTGGCGCTACAGCTTCTGCTGCACTGATAACCAGTGCAAATACATGGATGAATACACCTGCTGGGTTTACCATGTATGCAAATGGAACGATTACAAATGTAAATACTTGGGCAGCATTTTTTAATCCTAGCTATGGATGGGCAGCATTTCATGTCTCTATAAGTGCATTTATGGCAGGGGCGTTTGCGATTGCCTCGGTTTCAGCATATCGATATTTGCGGACAGATGCTCATCAGCAAAAACTGCTGGCAATTCACCGAAAAAGTTTACTTGTTTCTCTTATGGTTGGGTTTATTATGAGTGCAATTACAGCTTTGTCCGGTCATGGTTCCGCACAAGGTTTACATGAGCACTCACCAGAGAAGTTGGCAGCAGCAGAAGGTTTATTTGAAACCCAGCGATATGCACCATTGTCGATAGGCGGATATACCGATCCAATTACGCATCAAGTAAAATATGGGATCGAAATACCTTATGCCCTTAGTATACTAGCTGGTAATTGGCCTAGTACCGAGGTGAAAGGATTATATGAATTTTCGGAAGAGACATGGCCTCCTTTTTATGTACATACACTGTTTAATATTATGGTAGGGATAGGAGTCCTATTATTAGCTTTGTCTTTTATCACACTATTGTATTGGAGATTTTATTACTACAAGAAACACAGAGCATTTCCGAAATGGCTTGTGTGGTCTTTGGTTTTTTCTGGACCATTAGCGATGCTTGGTATTGAATTCGGATGGATTTTTAGCTGTAGCGGAAGACAGCCTTGGACGATTTATGGTTATCAACGAACAACTGAAGCTGCAACAAAAGCAGCACATGTGGGTGAGCTGTTTGTTTTATTTGGAGCTCTATACCTTCTATTAAGTGTTTTAGTGGTGGTAGTAATGCATGTGTATTTCAAGCGAAATCCGTTGACAAAAGAATTGGCAAAACGAGGTGACTTGGATGCTTCCTGAAGTGACTGCAAGTTTTATTGTTGGGATTTTTCTGTTTTTATACGCGATTTTTGGAGCAATTGATTTTGGTTCAAGCTTCTGGTCTATGTACTATTTGCGCAGACATACAGAAGCTGGTGTGATAGCCAATCGATTTTTATCCCCCACTTGGGAAGTAACCAATACCTTTCTTGTTTTATTAGTTGTTTCTTTTGTCAATTTTTTCCCGAAAGCAGGTTATACACTAGGGACGGTGTTGCTCGTTCCGGTCAGTATTGTTTTAATTTTAATAAGCTTGCGCAGTGCTTTTATGGTATTTGCTTATTCAGTGCACAGCTATCAACAAACACTTCGCATCATTTCTGGAATCGCTGGTTTTCTAATCCCGATATTATTAATCAGTGCTTTGCCTGTTACACAAGGACCGTTTATTGAGATACGTCATGGAGTAGAGACACTACTGACAACGAAATGGCTGACAAGTATATCCACGTATTATTACATGTTGTTTGGTTTAACTTCCGAGCTGTTTTTGTCCTCTCTCTTTCTTGCTGATTATGCTAAGGAAGCTGAAAAAGAAAAAACATATCGAATCTATCGGCGAAGTGCAAAAATTATCGGTCCGATTACCCTCGTCTCTGCAATGTTAACTTTACTGGTGTTGGAACCAGAGGCACAGTGGTTACTCGATAATTTAGAAAAACAATTACCTTGGTTCTTACTTTCCATCTTATTTTATCTTATTGGATATAGTTCTCTTTGGTGGCCGGATCCGAAAAACGACAGTATCGGAAAACCAAGAATTGCTGTTTTACTAATTGTTATGCAATATGTTATAGCAAGCTATGCCTATGCATCTGCTCATATGCCATATATTGTTTATCCATTTATGACCATAACAACTGGATTTACTGGTGAAGTAACCTTTCGCGCTCTCTTTTGGGTATATGTAGTAGGTCTAGCTATATTGGTTCCAGGTTTTTATTTGTTCTGGAGATTGTTTTTAAAAGACCGCAGATATTTGCGTCAAGAGGATTAAATGTGAGGCGAATGAAGGTATAGAAATCAGAGCTCCCAAGTAATGAAGTACCTGGGAGCCCCCTCACGCTGGCAGAACGAACTACCGACGACGGAATAGATCCCGAAGCCCACGGCCTCGGATGTCTCGGATGTTCTGTCCCTGAAGGAGGGGACCGTGGTGAACAGTCCCACTCACGACGTTGGAGTTGATCTGAGGCGGGGTCTGGGACGAAGGCACGATGGAATCGAGCTCGATCCGGATCTTGCCCCTCTCATCGATGGTGATGAGATATTCCTCTCGGTCTCGACCGTGACGACCGATCCACTCACCCTCGTAACGTTCGATGCGAACGTTCTGACCGGTGGTGGGGGATGTGAAATTCCGGTGCCCCCTCATGGGGACACTCTCAAGGAGATCGACAGAGAGCTCGACATCAAAGAACTTCTTCACGACAGACAGTACCTTTTCTTATGTGAGGGGAGAAGCCTCGTACGGGATTCTAGTGCTTATACAATATAATATATATAATTTTTATACAATAAAAAACCAGCTATCTTTAAAGATAGCTGGTTCCCTTTTTTTGTTATGGATAGAACTAAGGTTCGGATTTTTAATAATAAAAACTTTGTTTGATAGCTACCCATATTTGACATATTTAAATTAATGTTTTTAAAGCCTCAGGGGAATAAGGAATCATCTCTTCTGTATGATCGGTATGCAGCTTATGTGCCCAAGCCGGGTCAACAAGTAATGCCCGGCCTACGGCTGCGAGATCAAACTCTTGTTGCTGAAGTCTGTTGATCAACTCATCAATTGGGGCATTCTCTGCTTTAACGCCTGGGGCAAATACATCATCTAAACCGATAGAACCTACTGTTATCACTGGTTTATTCGTCACCTTTTTTGTCCAGCCAGCCAAATTTAATGGTGAATCATCAAATTCAGGCTCCCAGAACCGACGTGTGGATGCATGGAAAATATCAACACCAGCTTCGGAAAGGGGAAGAAGTAATTGTTCCAGCTCTTGTGGTGTTGTTGCTAACTTTTCAGTATATGCCCCAATCTTCCATTGAGAGAAACGAAATACGATGGGAAAATGCTCTCCCGCTGCTTCTCGACAAGCTTTGATTACTTCTACTGCGAAACGAGTTCTTTGCGCTAAACTTCCTCCATATTCATCCGTTCGCTTATTGGTAGCTTCCCACAAAAATTGATCAATTAAGTAGCCGTGTGCACCATGTAATTCAATACCATCAAAGCCAATGCGTTTGGCATTTGCTGCTGCTTCAGCATAAGCGTTAACAATAGCTGCAATTTCTTTTTTTGTCATTGGTTCAGCTACTCTTTCACCAGCAGCAGTGATGCCGGAAGGACTGAGTGGTTTAACTTCTGGAAATGGTAAGCTTTCTAAAGGCCGCTGTATTCCCACATGCCAAAGTTGGGGGATAATTTTACCACCTGCTTCATGGACAGCAGATACTACGTTCGCCCATCCTTTCAGTGCTTCTTCGCCATAAAAGAATGGAACATTCGGATCACTGGAAGCAGCTGGATGGTTAATCACCGTTCCTTCCGTTATGATTAAACCTACCTCATTCTCTGCTCTGCGTTTATAATAATTTGCAACTTCATCTGTAGGAATCCCATTTGGTGAAAAAGCACGAGTCATCGGTGCCATGACAATCCGATTGGACAGAGATAATTTGTTGATTTGAAAAGGCTGGAATAAGGCCTTTGCTGATACAGTCATGTGATTTCCTCCTCTTAATCTATTATTTTCCTCGGTTTTCTCGGAAAAACACATCAAATTTTATTTTACCCTGTTTTTCTAACCATTTATCAAAAGTCGTCAAGTTTGGACATAGTGTTTTTAGATAGGGCATATCTATATTATTTTTCCCTTTATTGATCCATTCATAAACTTTGGCTAAATCTTCGCTTTGTTTCCGTAAATCTTTTATAGGAATTTGTTTAAAAGTGATCTTTTTTCCTGTGAGTTTGCTTATTGATGCAGCAATTTCTAGTGGAGTTAAGGAATCAGATGCTAATGTAATGGTTTTATTCAGATAGAATTCTTGGTTTTCAAATGCAAGGGCGACAAAGGAACCAATATCATCTACTGCGACGAGATTAAGGGGTATATTTGGATTCGTCCCGTCCATATAAACGCCATTTTGTAACCCGTAATGCGTAAAAGCTAAAAAGTTTTCCATAAAAGTTGGTAAACGGAAAATAGTAGCAGGAAGTCCTATTTGATTGATATATTTTTCGATCTCCCATTTTGCAACTTCTCGAAATTGTGCTTGCTCCTTTGCGCCTTCAAATGATGTATAAACAAAATGTTTCACATTCGCTTTTTTTGCTGCAATTGCGGCATTTTTTCCCATTTGAATTTCTTTTGTAATATCAATAGGTTCATATGGCTGGACACTAAAAATACCATAGACATCAGTCATCGCTTTTTGTAGGGATTCTGGATCTGTCAAATCACCGAATACGACTTCTACTTGTTCTGAGACAAGAGATTTTGCTTTTTCACTCTGCATATCTCGGGTAAGGACTCGTATTTTCCAGCCTGCATTTCGCAAATGCGTTAAAACAGCTCCCCCTTGTTGACCGGTTGCCCCTAATACTAATATCAATTTATCGGAATAATTCATTTATACTCTCCTTTTTCTTTTTTGAATGGCTATTTTGATTGTAGGACAGATGATATACTTCCGAAAGAACGCACTTTTTTTTGGTATAGACACCTGTGTGAGGGTTACAAATAAAAAGTAAGTAGGTGAATGGATTTGAGCAGTGAAGATAGATGGTTATGCGCAATTCCCATCCAAAAAGCATTAGATGTCATCAGTGGTAAATGGTCGTATTTTGTGATCGCCCAATTGTGTCTTCAGCCACTACGGTTTAATCAATTGAAAAGAAATATAGGAGATATCAGTATAAAATCATTAACAGATGCACTTCGCCATCTCGAAAAAATCCAAGTTGTTCATCGAAAAGTTATTCCAACAGTTCCAGTAAGTGTGGAATATTCGCTAACTGCAAAAGGTAAGGAATACGGAGCTATTCTAGTCTTAATGCGGGAATGGGGAGAAAAATGGGGGGCTGCTGATCTCGATGAAAAAGAACGGGGAATTGGACAAGCAGGTTGTTAGCAGTAAAAAAAGAGTGAGATCGAAGGATCCACTCTTTTTTTACTGATTTAAAATGCTTTCTTCCAGCATTTCTTTTTTATCACCATAAACACGGACAATATGCTGTTCTCCCCAATCGCATAAAGCGTGTAAAATGTCTTCTAAACTATGGCCGTAGTCACTTAATTCATACTCTACCTTCGGAGGCACTTGCTGATAAACAATTCGATTGATAACACCATCTTCTTCTAATTCACGCAGCTGTTGGACAAGCATTTTTTGAGTGATAGCAGGCATTAGTTTTTTTAACTCGCTTGTACGTTTTTTTCCCCGTATCAGATAACATAGGATGACACATTTCCATTTTCCCCCGATTACTTCCAAAGCTGCTTCTACGGAGACGTTGTACTTCTTTCTTAACATTTTCCTCTCCTCCAAATGTTACTTAGAAGTAACTACATTACTTTTTTGTGATTATATCACTTAAAAGTACGTACTTCACGTATTCGCATTCATCCTCCATAATAACATCTTGTGATCCAATAAGAAAATGATCTTCGGTTGTATGGTTTCCGTTTAGACGAGAGACAATACAGCGGAAAGTAACAGGAGGGAGAAAAATGACTTCAGCAAGAAGACGAAGTACATTCGCATTATTCGCTTTAGCAATAAGCGCTTTTGCCATTGGTACAACAGAGTTCATCAGTGTTGGTTTGCTTCCGCTTATTGCTAATGATTTAAATATACCAGTGACTACAGCCGGACTAACTGTTTCTTTATATGCTTTAGGTGTTACCATCGGTGCACCTGTCTTGACTGCACTCACATCAAGCATGTCTAGAAAGTCATTATTACTCTGGGTGATGGTTGTCTTTATTATTGGCAATAGTATTGCTGCAAGTGCAACACATATTAGTGTTTTGCTGCTTGCACGAATTATATCAGCACTTGCTCATGGTGTTTTTATGTCAATCGGCTCAACCATAGCAGCAGATTTAGTTTCTGAAGATCGTAGAGCTAGTGCTATTTCCATGATGTTTACAGGATTAACCGTTGCGACGGTAACAGGAGTTCCTATCGGTACATTTATCGGACAGCAAATGGGTTGGCGGATTTCCTTTTTAGTAATTGTAATAGTGGGTATTGTAGCATTGATAGCATCTGTATTTCTCGTGCCCTCTGATTTGCGCAAAGGAAAACCAATCACATGGAAAGATCAAGTGAGATTAATTACAAATGGGCGATTATTACTTGTATTTATTATTACAGCCCTTGGCTATGGCGGTACTTTTGTGGTCTTTACGTATTTAACCCCGTTACTTCAAGAGGTTTCTGGCTTTAAAGCAACAACAGTTGCCGTTATATTGCTAGTTTATGGAGTAGCAATTGCGATTGGAAATATGGTTGGTGGAAAGTTAGCGAATAAAAAACCAATTAAAGCTTTATTTTTTATGTTTTTGGTGCAAGCTATTGTATTATTTATACTTTCGTATACAGCACCCTTTCCAGTTGCGTCCCTTATAACCGTATTTTTTATGGGGTTATTTGCTTTTATGAACGTTCCAGGTTTACAAGTTTATGTTGTCATGTTAGCAGAACGTTTTGTTCCTAGTGCAGTAGATGTGGCATCTGCTATTAACATTGCTGCTTTTAATGCTGGAATAGCATTGGGCTCTTATCTAGGAGGCATTGTTACGGATCACGTGGGATTGATCCATACTCCATGGATTGGAGGAATCATGGTAGTTGTTGCGATTGTGCTGACAGCATGGAGTTGGAGCCTAGAGAAAAAAGATAATGATAGAAAAGAGGAAAACGTAAATGGCAAACAATCTACAAGATACAGTTACGCTAAATAATGGCGTGAAAATGCCTTGGATAGGACTTGGAGTATTTCAAGTAGAAGAAGGGGACGAACTTGTTCATGCAGTAAAGACGGCTATTGTTCAAGGATACCGAAGCATTGATACAGCAGCTATTTATGGCAATGAACAGGGAGTGGGACAAGGGATTAAACAAGGGTTAGCAGAGACCAGTTTAAAGCGAGAAGATTTATTTATCACTTCAAAAGTTTGGAATGCTGATTTGGGGTATGAAGAGACACTAGCTGCTTTTGAAAAGAGTTTACAGAAATTAGATTTAGAATATCTTGATTTATATTTGATTCACTGGCCAGTAGAAGGAAAATATAAAGATGCATGGAGAGCGATGGAGCAATTATATCATCAAAGAAAAATCCGAGCGATTGGTGTAAGTAATTTTCAAGTTCACCATTTACAAAACTTGATGGAAAATGCAGAAGTAAAACCTGTTGTGAATCAAGTGGAATTTCATCCGCGTCTTACCCAACAGGAGCTGCGTCAATATTGTACAGAATATGATATCCAAGTAGAAGCTTGGTCTCCGTTGATGCAAGGACAGTTATTAAACAATGATGTGATTCAAGAAATCGGCAAAAAATATAATAAATCTACTGCACAAGTGATCATTCGCTGGGATTTGCAAAATGAAATAGTAACGATTCCTAAATCTACGAAAGAACACCGCATCATCGAAAATGCTTCTGTTTTTGACTTTGAGCTTACAGAAGAAGAAATGAAACGAATCAATGATTTAAATCAAGATTTGCGTGTTGGTCCTGATCCCGATAACTTTGATTTTTAATCAGATGAAAAGGCTCCTTGTAAAGGAGTC